>JAJDXD010000101.1 GCA_022823405.1 Gammaproteobacteria bacterium | reverse complement strand
TTCGCCACAGTCGCTCGGGAAGGGGTTCCGGTTCACCCTGATTTCTTAAAGCCTGCGCTGCGAATCGCAAATGTAGTTGTGAAGAGTCTCCTTTTCCTTGATCGGGAGCCTTCTCTCGCATGAGTGCAATCAGTGCTTTCTCCAATTTGCACGCCTCCATTAAACGCTTTTCGGAGGAGCGTTCCACTGCATTGTGAACAAATACGGTAATTTCCGTGTCATTGTTCGCAATACCGCACTGTTCCAATGTATATAGTGCGCGGCGTACGTTTTCGGAACTCAGTCCCGAAACTCCCATCAAAGCGTCTGTACTAATTCCTTGATCAGCATCCGCTTGCAGTAATGCTTCTGCGATACTTAGCAACTGTCTGCGACGACTATCTGGAATTTGCACTTTGGACAATTTCTGCTTGGCTTCTGCCAATGACTTCACCTGAAGGGATGATGGAAACACGTTGACAAAGTTTTCTTCCCGAGTTAGAAACTCAGATTGCTCAAGCCAAGCGACAGCTGTACGCACCCTGGTATCACTGGTGGCGGAATCTCGTACTGACAAATTGTGCTCATCTTCGTCGAGAATTTCACCTGCGGTTGCAATTACTACACCTTTGAAACGGTTCTTGCGGTTCAGATTTTTCAGTGCCCTTAGTATTCCGTTGATTTCTCCCCGAGAGATTCGAGACCGCGCTGACATACCAAACTGACGTTCGACGTCATCTGTTGCATAGAGCAGAATGCAACGGGCTGGTGCCCGGTCGCGTCCGGCACGTCCGGCCTCCTGGATGTAGTTCTCTAGCGAACCTGGAATGTCGGCATGTATGACAAGCCGCACGTCCGGCTTATCGATTCCCATTCCAAATGCATTGGTAGCCGCGATTGCACGCAAATCACCATTAATGAAGTTGCGTTGTACACTCTTTTTTGTTTCAGGTGGTAGGCCAGCGTGAAATCGATCAGCAGCGATACCTTTCATTTGCAGGTACCGTGCTACTTCCTCACTTCGTTTTTGCGTGGCACAGTAAACAATAGTTCCTCCAGGTTCGTCCGTGTGTAGTTTCGATGTCAGAACTTGGTAGATATGCGAAAACTTCTCTGGCTGAGTGGTTGGGACGACTTCGAAAACTAGGTTGGTGCGCTCTGCGCCGCCGTCCAACACTTCAAGTTCGATATTCAGTTTTTCTTGAAAATGATTCGTGATGTCTTTAACGACATCAGGTTTAGCGGTTGCAGTGAGACATAATACGGGAGGCCTCTGTCCATCAGAAGACTTCTCCTTAATGAAACGCCCCACATAGAGATAGTCTGGTCGAAAGTCGTGGCCCCAACGGGATAAACAATGTGCTTCGTCCAGCACCCAAGTGCCAATTTCGCGCTGTTCTAAAGCTCGCCGTAGCGTGCGCGAACGTAGTTGCTCAGGTGAAATCAGTACAATACCGACATTACCCAGCCGAATCCGATCCAACGCATCATTGCGTTCGGGCATCGATAAAAGTCCATTCACGGTGACGCAACAGCCGATGTTCTTCTCTTCAAGTCCATCGACCTGATCCTTCATCAAGGCGACCAGAGGAGAGATGACCACAGTCAGTGCGCCTGTCTTGCTATAGCGGGAAATTGCCGGAATCTGGTAGCAGAGAGATTTGCCAGTACCCGTGGGAAGAATTCCAAGAACGGACTGACCTGCCATCACTTTCTCTACAATGGCTTGTTGCATGGAACGGCCGTCTTTATACGCTGGTTTCGAACGAAAATCGTCAAATCCGAACCATCGTTTCAACTCCTTACGGGCATCATGCTGCTCGCGACACCACTTACAATCCGCAGATGTGCAGGCGCGATCCCTTAAATTTCGAACCAGGTTACCAGTTTCTGGAAACTGATGACGTACCCAAGGTGGCATCACTGAATTTTCACCCGCTACAGATAACCAGGCCAAGACATAGGCCAGCATCCAGTTTGACGGTTTGATATCCTCCAGCAGCTTGCGAGAAGTCGTCTGGCAGGTTGTGTTCGTTAGCCTTCTTTCGATTGCTGCCTTTGCTTCTTGTGAGGTTGGTTTATCTGCATTTCGAATTTCAAAGAAGAGACGATCAAGCGCTTGATCGATTCCAGTGGGCTCTAATATGCAGAGCCAATGCCACGCAATCAGTAGGTCTTCATCTTTAATTTTCAAAGCCTCGCATTCGTCGTGAAAGACTTCCAGTGCCAGACGTGCGTCCAATTCTGGGTTGTTTGCCTGATTGCGTATGATTCCGCCATCCTGGTAGTGTTTGATAAGGTGGTGATAAGGATTTCGGGGGAATGCTAGCGGACTCAGACGCAGTGTATCGATTACGGGCAAACTAAGCAGACGTAAATTTGGATCAGCTGCCCTGATGTGAGGCAGATCATGGTCAATCACGTTATGACCAAGAATGAAGGATGCACCATCAGCGTAGCTATCGAGCGCTTCCAGCTCTCGTTCAATGTTCTTGACCGATCGAGAAAAACTGTATTCCCTGTCTTCGCGCACGGCGCCAATTGCATAGATTTGACCACAGTCTTTTTTGACTTCAAGATCGAGAGAAATACAGGATGAGAATAGTTTTAAGTTCGTTGAAGTCAATGTAAATGGTTGTAGTAAAACAGAAAATGATAATCAATTACGTAGTATTGGGATAGGCTGCACTTCGTTGAATTACAGAGTTACCGGAAGACACAGGACAGAACAAGTATGAGTCAACAGAACCAGAAGGGGCGGCACATACTATTTGATCAAGAAAATTTATTCAGATCATAGTCTTCGCTGATAAGAATGAGGTCAAAAATACAAAGTAGTCAAAACTGGTTCAAATGACTGTGCACCTGTCCCATTAAATATCAATTGAAGACAGGTGATTTCGACACTTCGGGTAATCTGGCAGTTGACCCAATTTACTCATTTGCAATATCGACATTTTCACCTGAAATGATACGGTGGTGTAGGTCCATATCGATATTTCCGCCGCTGACGATTATGGCGAGCGATTTGGAAGTTTGCAGTTTTCCTGATAGCAAGGAAGCGATTCCGACTGAGCCTGAACCTTCAATAATCAGCCTCTCCTTCCAATACGCGTGTCGAATTGCCTGGGCGATTTCTTCTTCCGATACCAGTATGAACTCATTAATCAGGTTTTGGGCCATTTCAAATGTGTACTGATTATCCAGCCCAATTCCACCTCCAAGAGAATCAGCGAGCGAGGGCAATTCTTCAACTAGAACTGGATGTTTCGCCTTGAGACTGGCGTGCATGGCGGCACCGCGCTCCATTGAGACACCGATGACGCGAATAGCCGGATTTTGCTCCTTTAGCGCGACAGCCACACCAGAGATCAGTCCACCCCCGGATACCGGTACGACAACCGCTTCAACATTTGGCACCTGTTCCAGCAACTCCAGTCCCAGTGTTCCCTGTCCGGAAATTATGTCAAAGTGGTCAAAGGGCGGTAGCATGGTCATGCTTTCTTCACTGACCAGGCGTTCGACCTCAATTTGCGCATCATCCTGCGATTTACCGACGATGCGAACTTCAGCGCCGTGTGACTTGATGCCATCAATTTTGTTTTGCGGTACAAGACTTGACATGCAGATAATGCACCGAATGCCGGCATGTGATGCGGCGTAAGCCAGCCCACGACCGTGGTTACCGGTGGATACCCCGACGACACCGTTTTTACGCTGCTCACTGTCGAGGTTTAGTACCGCATTGCTCGCCCCTCGAAGTTTAAAACTACCAGTGGTCTGCAAGTGTTCTAGTTTCAGGTTGACGCAGACACCGCTTAGTTCGCTGAGTGTGGCAGATTGCACGACCGGTGTTTGCACAACCGCTGAGGAAATGCGATCTCTGGCCTGTTCGATATCAGCAATCGTAATGCGACTTCGATTCATGAATGTTTGACTGGTGAGTCGCAATCAGGCAACAGTGCTCTTTTCTTCCTGATGCTGGAAGATCGATGTGTATCCACCCCACCAGTCTGGAGGCAGCGGTACGTTCAGTTCTTCGTGGTGAGCATAACGAGGTTCAACTCCTCGAACCAAGGTATGGTAGTTAACACTAGGGTAAGATGGTGCAGTGTACGGCATCGCATCTGCCGCAGCGTATGTCAGCACAAAGGCAGGTCGGGCTGCACTATCGTGATTAGATCCAGAGCCATGAACGGTCAAACCGTGGTGTACCGTCAGCGTTCCCGGTGAGCCAGTCAGCATTACGGCCTGGTCCACACCGGCTTCTTGGTAGTCCTTTTCTGCAATAGCGCCGGTCCAATTCCATTGATCATCATAGTGGGGAAAAAGCTTTCCCCGATGGCTGCCAGGGACGACCTGCAGCGGACCCTGTTCAGACGTTGCTCCGTCAAGCAGAAGCAGAAATTGCGTGGTTCCGCTGTGTGTATGCGGATAAAACGCCAGGTCCTGGTGCCACTTGACTTCTGCACCACCGTCGGACCATTTGAAATTCATCATAATCTCTCGGAACCGAATATTGGGACCTAACAGGTCGGCAGCAATATCAGGAATGATTGAATCTTTACAGAGCTGCCAGAAAATCGGATCATATTCATCAACATAAGCCACTCTCCTAAGCCGTGGGTTATCGGCACAGTGATTCGGTTCGATGTCGATTCGTTGAGTAGATTCCTTGATCTCTCTTGTGCTTTCTACAATATCCGACAGTGCGACTCTCAGCGGCTTGAGCCAGTCTTCACTAAAAATACCTGGAAAATCGAGATAGCCTTGTTCGTAAAACCGAAGGCGTTGTTCCTGAGTAATGACAGTTGGTGGAACTGCGTAAATTTCATCAAGTTTCATTGCAGGACTACCTATGTGAAAGAGGGTTCAGATACGGGTTTTCGAAGCAGTTCTCCAAACCCGTCTACAGGTTTGGAGTAGCCTGATGCGCGAAGTGCCTGCCAAAATAGCGCTTGGTTGGCTGAGACAACCGGTTTGCAAATTTTGCGCTCAATTTTGTCGAGCACCTCGACCGCCCGGATCGCGGTGCAGGAAATGAACAATGCATCCGCCTCTGCCCGATCAGCTTCGATTGCAGCATCATAAATTGCCTGCGGAGGAATCCGAGCCATTGAATCATTGTCCGAGTAGTGGAAGCTGGAAAAGGCGACAACCTCAACCCCCGCAGCGGTG
This sequence comes from Gammaproteobacteria bacterium, assembly GCA_022823405.1. Classification (GTDB taxonomy): domain Bacteria; phylum Pseudomonadota; class Gammaproteobacteria; order Arenicellales; family JAJDZL01; genus JAJDZL01. The sequence continues at coordinate 6,601 of JAJDXD010000101.1, read as the reverse complement.
ATGTAATCGTAAATTTGCGAGTTGACATCATCGCTATAGGGTGTGAGTACTGAAATTTTATCGGCGCTGAACTGCTCAAACGCCGCAAGCGACGCTGTAATCGGGGTCGTTACCGGTATCCCAGGGCGCGCATCATGTACGCGTCGGGATACCGTGTCATATCCCATGACTACCGTACCAGAAGTGCAACTGTAGGCAATCGCATCAAGACGCGATCCCGGAATTAACTGGGCAGTTGCGTTGGTCAGTTCAGGTTCCATCACACGCAGATTTTCAACTGAGCAAACGTCATCGTTCGGGATTCTGGACACAAAAAGAGCGATGTCATCGCTAGGACGCATATTGATAAAGTCGCGCTCAGTAGCCAGGTCATTCGACAATGCGAGAAGCCCGATTCGATATTGTCCTGGCCCGTCGTCTAGTTGATACGCTATGCGGACCGGGTCCGCTTTAAATTGCCTAATTGTTTCAGATTGAATGGCTGTCATTTTGAGTGTTCTCTTTTATTGATGTTAGCTGTCAGCCGCGACAACAATGCAGTCAGAGGGAAAGAACGTACATTCAAGTGATCCCTGGTATTCATCCATCGATTGCCCAATAAACTGCTCGCTAATCGTAAACCGGTAACCACTCGCGAGTTCCATGACGATGTGAATATCCGCTCCCAAATGAGCAACGTTCTGGACGGTGCCGCTCAATTGATTGACATTCGTTGCACCATCTGTGGAATTCGCATTGCCTACGCGAATACGTTCTGGTCGTATACAGACTTCGTATGTCGATGCATCAAACTCGGGCTTGGGGACTAACAAGGTTAATCCCTCCGCGACTTCAAAGCTACACAAGTTGTTCCTGTCGGCTGGGCCCAGAACTCCACGCAGCCAGTTTGAGCGGCCAATGAACTCAGCAACAAATTTCGTTCGGGGATTTTTATAGATTTCGGTTGGAGGTCCCTGCTGAACGATGCGACCCTCGCTCATGACAACCAGCCGGTCGCCCAGGCTCATTGCTTCTTCCTGGTCGTGTGTAACTATGATGGTTGAAGCACCAACTGCCGAAAGAATCTGTTTCAGCTCAATTCTGAGTTCCTGACGCAGTTTCGCATCTAGTGCAGATAGTGGTTCATCCAGCAGTACCACCTCTGGATTGGTTGCCAGTGCGCGTGCCAGCGCAACGCGCTGCTGTTGGCCACCGGAGAGCTGAGAGGGCCGTCGCTGCTCAAAACCGTCCAGTTTGACTAGGTCCAGCATTTCGCCTACACGGTGATCGATTTGGCCGCGGTCATAGTTGCGTCGCTTGAGACCGTAGGCTACATTCTGGTTAACGCTTAAATGTGGGAAGAGTGCGTAGTCCTGAAACAGCAAACCAACATTTCGTTCATAGGGCCGTTTGTTTCGCATGTTGATGTCGGCAATCAGCACATCACCTTCGCTTGGTTCTTCAAAACCGGCGATCATTCTGAGGGTGGTTGTCTTACCGCAGCCGGAAGGTCCAAGAAGTGACAGAATTTCACCCTTATTGAGGCTGAATGTGGCTTCACTTACTGCGGTGAAACTACCGAATCGTTTGGTCACATTTTTGAGTTGAACGACTGACATTGATTCGGCCTATGAGCGATAAACGCCACCGCCAATCACGCGTTCAAGCCCGACGATCACATCCAGAATGATGATCAGCCCAATAGTGAACAGCATCAGGATAACAGAGGCCGCTGCAATGGTCAGGTCGAAGTTGGTTCTCATCATGCTGACCATGGCAACAGGAAGCGTGTAAGTCTGGGGCGAGGTCAAAAACAGGCTGACTGCGACATCGTCCATGGAGAATGCGAAAGCAAATACCGCACCGGCCACCATTCCTGTGCGTGCCAGTGGAAACGTAACATCCCAGAATGCCTGGCGTTCGTTGGCACCCAGTGTCATGGCCGCTTCGGTCAGGTTCCTGCGTATTCCTGTCAATCCAGCGAGTGTTGTTCTCACCGCGTAGGGAAAGGTAATGATGATATGACCAGCCAACAAGCGGGGATAGCCTTGAAATACACCCAGCAGCGCAAAAAACAGCAGCAATGAAAATCCAACCACTACCGCGGGAATCACTAGTGGCGAGAGAAAAATGGTTTCCAGTGCCTGCTTGCCTGGAAAATCATAACGGTCAAGCACAATTGCAGCACAGACGCCGGCGCAGGTTGAAACAGATGCTGCAATGACGGCAATAATCAGACTGGTTTTCAGCCCGGTCAGGTAATAGCTGTCAGAGAAAAATCTTGCATACCAGTGGAATGAAAATTCAGTTGGAGGAAAACGCCCAAGATAGCTGCGTGCATCAAACGACATCAATATTGAAACAATGATCGGAGCGATCAGAAATGTGACAGTCAGCAGTATGGTGCCGACTACCGCCCATGCTCCAAAATGATCGATGTATCGCTGTAGCATACCGGATGCCTAGTGTTTGATCCAGCGAGTTGTTACCAGATAGGTAACACCGTAAATGATCAGCAGCGACAGTAACAACATGATGATTGAAATCGCTGAACCGCTCGGATAATTCGCAATTTCGCTAAAGCGCGAGTAAATCAGGTTTGATACAAACAGAACTTTACCCTTGCCCAGAATCATCGGTACGACAAACGCCGATAAACAAAGCGTGAAGGAGATCAAAAAGGCCGACAGCAGACCAGGTACACAAAGTGGAATGGTTATCGTAAAGTGAGCCATCCAGCGCGGTGCGCCGAGCGCCTGTGCCGCTTCAGTCAGTCTGGGGTTGACATTCTGAATGGTTCCAAGCAGAGTTATTGCGGCAATGGGCACCAGATAATGAAGCAGTCCCAGGATAACAACCAGTTCCGTGTAGAATCGGCCGTTCATTGACACACCGAGCAAGCCGGTCAGAAACTTTGCGATTCCCGTTGGGCCAAAAGTCAATTGCAGTGCGTATACCCGAACCAGAGTGCTGAGGAACATGATGCCAATCAAGAATCCGACTCCGATTTTGCGCCACACAGGGGTGAACCGTCTGGCAATGACATAGGCAATGGGGAATCCAAGAATCAACCCGACTATGGAGGCGATGAACCCGATACGCGCAGTTTCGACAAAGTAGTACAAGTACGTTACGTTGATCAACTCGGCATAATTGAAAAACGTATAGGGCGCATCTTTGGCGGCACCAATACGCCCAGGTTCGAACAGGCGAAAGCTCTCCTCGACGACGTTGGCTAGTGGCAGCACCAGAAAGGCAAGCAGTATTCCGACACCGGGCACTAGCAGCAGAATTGCCCCGCGACTTAGTTTCATACTGGTGTATTACACTCCAATCGTCTGGGAAATAATCTCAAATTACTGTACCGGTAACGAATACTGCCGGTGATTGAGTCTAACCACAAAGAAAGCAGTCAGAAAGACTCAACACCGGCAGGTCTGGTTTTGTAGTCTGCATCCGCGTAACCAGCCAAATATTAACACGGTCCGATGATCCTTGACCGGCAGCCGCGAAGTGCAAGTTTCGTAGGAAGTGACTACAACAGAGGAACGATATCTTTCTCGAAGCGTTTATTCCAGTTATCCAGTTCCACCCCCAGGTGATCCCAGTCCGGGATAACGACGTAGGCATCGGTTTCTTCCGGAGAAAACCTGAGATGCTGAATATCGTGTTCCGCATTAATGTTAACTGGTACTTCACCAACGTCTTGGTAGTACAGTTCACTGTTCTCCTTGCTGATGGTAAAGTTGGCGTAGTCAAATGCCAATTCCTTGTTCTTTGAACTCGAAAGTACACACCAGCCACTGACAAACACAAAGGTCTTCAGCGTAGGATCCGTCTTCGTCAGGTGAATCAATTCCGTACCCTTGACACCCGACAGTGTACCCTGATCAACAAATGTTACAGAAGTTTCGGCGGTTTCCAGCGAGGTGATGACATCTGAGGTGTTAGCGGAGACTCGTCCGATATTGCCCGATGCCGCCAGCTCTTTCAAAAACTCCCATCCAGGCTCCATGTTATATTCATCGCCGCCTCTGGCTTTGGCGAGTGCAACGACCTGAAGATTGGTGTTGAGAGTCGGGTTTGGCCACAGTATCTGACCTTTCAGCGCCGGGTCAAGCAGATCGTCGATAGATTTGATCTCAATTGGGCAGTTTTCTGGCGCGTAAGTAAAAAACACACCTGCGGTTCCTCTGGGAATGTTCTTCCAGTTACCATCCGCATCCTTGGTGATTAATCCCTCCGGGATGTTCGCAAGGTTGGGGCAGTCATCGAGAGTCACCGTTTCGGCCCAGCCCTCTCGAACCATCGATAAAAATACCGGGCTCCAGTTGTCTACCAGGTCATACGGAGGGTTCGGCCATGCTGCTTTGATTTTTGGCAGAATTGAGGCGGCACCGCCGGAGTGCAGTGTCCAGTTGATTTCGGCCTTCCCCCAAGCTTCACCCGTTTTCTTCGCATGGTCAATCCAGGGTGGACCCCAATCGACAACCGACAGAGCTTCAGCAGCGTGCGCCGAATTGATGAACGGGAACGATGATGTTGCGGCAACCGTGCCACCCGCAGCCGCGGTTTTAAGCAGATCGCGACGCGTAAACTTTATTGACATGATCTATCTCCTATCTATTGCTTAATTGACAATCGCTCGGTCAAATTTCAAAGTGTGTAAATTGCTCATTTGTCTCCATTTGTGATGCTCTGACCGAGCTGTATACAGATGTTATATTAATAGTAGAATATAGTCAACCGAATAATTTCAGTAAAATCACATTCGCTTTTTTTCAACCGCTGGTCTGCCTCAATTTGGTGTGTGGGTTAGGTAATTCGGTGGTAATTATTCAGATCTCGTCTAGAGAATCTCCCAAATATGCGTACAGGTAACAAAACCACTAGTAAACGGAATTTGAATGAGCCGCAGTCAATCAGTCTAGGTGCCGTGCGGAGCACGAAAGAGTCGGCGAATGAACGCCACCAAAGAATCTATCAAGTCATACGGGAGCGGATATCGCTGCTTCACTATCCACCCCATACCGTGATTGGTGAGATCGAACTGGCAGATGAGTTTAATGTTAGCCGCACACCGATTCGAAGGGTCCTTCAACGGTTGCAACACGAAGGTCTGGTGGACATACGAAGCGGAGTCGGCACGGTTGTAACCGACATTGACATCAAGACAATGAAAGAGGTTTATGACCTTCGGATGTATTTGACGGAACTGATTTCCGAGCTGTCACCCAGAATTATCAGTAGTGAACACATCAGTGCAACGGAGGCGCTTCTGAACCGGACGAAGTTAATGTACGACGGGCCTGACAGTGAGGCTTATGGTCGGTTATGCAACGATCTGCACGAAGTTCTGATTTCACTAATCGGTAGTGCGCCTTTGCGTGAAATTACTGACAATCTTTACTATCGCTCCGCACGAATCTGGATTACCTTTCTCCCCAATTTAGTCTGGAGTGATGTCATTTACGATCAGGAAATGGAGACAGCGGAAATCATTGCTGCGATGAAACGCAATGACATTCGCGGTGTCGTCCAGGTGCGTCGCTATTACCTTCATACTTTATTGACCCGTATCAGCGATTACCTTAGGGGAGTAGGCCATGCGACCGCTTCCCCGATGAAACCGATAGTCATCAATTCAAGCGACTGAACCGGTCACTGGGACGTTGAACCTCCCGCGACATTCCCAAGTCATCATCTGTGGAGGTGGGGTTGCTGGGGCGAGTGTTGCCTATCACCTAGCCAAGCTGGGCTTTGACGATGTCGTTCTGCTTGAGCGCCATCAACTCACTTCCGGCACAACCTGGCATGCAGCCGGCCTGATTATGCAGTTGAGATCAACTCATTCCTTGACGGAACTTGGAAAGTACAACGTTGATCTATATGCACGACTGGAACAGGAAACCGGGGTATCGCCTGGGTTCAAGCAGAACGGTACGTTGGGTGTATGTCGGACGCCTGAACGTCTGTACGAAACGCAAACCGTCGCATCGATTGCGCGCAGTTTCAATATTGAAGCTCACATGATTACCCCCGCTGAGGCTAAAGAAATTTACCCGGCAATTGATGAGCATCAAATTATTGGTGCAATCTATATTCCAAAAGATGGTCAGACCAACCCGGTGGATACGACTCAGTCACTGATTGCAGGCGCTAGGCAAAACGGGGTCAAAGTCATTGAAGGGTGTGAGGTGTTAAAGCTGCATCAAGTGCGATCTGAAGAATTTCAGTTGGAAACCACTCTAGGGACCATTCGTTGTGAGACGCTGGTGCTGGCTTGTGGACTTTGGACCCGCGAATTAGCCGCACAACTCGGTGTTCACGTACCGCTTTATCCGTGCGAGCATTACTATGTCGTTACGGAACCCATGTCTGGTGCTACTTCAGATTTGCCAGTGCTGAGAGATACTGACGGACACTGCTACATCAAGGAGGATGCTGGAAAATGGCTGGTGGGTTCATTTGAGCCGAAAGGCAAGCCTCTTGACTTCAGTCAGATACCGTCGGACGTACCATTCATTGAACTACCGGAAGATTGGGATCAGTTTGAATTACCGTTCAGTAAGGCAGCAGGAATTCTGCCGGATCTTAAAACCGCTGGAATTACGAGATTTCT
>JAJDXD010000165.1 GCA_022823405.1 Gammaproteobacteria bacterium | reverse complement strand
TCTCGACTTTCAATTCCAATTACGTTATCGTTACTCATAGTGGCGTACCTCTCTGGTTGGTTGTAAAAATGCTTTCTACATTTAACCAGATACGCCGCTTTTTTTTCAACCCCCGTCACGCACTACTTTTGGGCATAACTCTCCGATTCCAATACATTGCTAGAAATTATCAATCAACTTCCTTCGCATCAATCTACCCAACGTATCGAAGATCGAGACCCAGAGAGCGAACAACAACGTGCGCTAAAAAACAGGGATGTAATTGACGCCGAGGTAAGGGAAAGAGAACAATCAACTATAGATGAAAGTGGTTCTAACGACGACACTATGGAAACACTAAGTACTTTGGCGCAAGCTAGCGTCGCAGTGAAAACTATAGACTTGCTGGGGGTGATACTGAAAAACTACTACGGATCACTCAAACTTGATCACAAGGTTAATGTCAGCAAAGAAGCAGTAGAATTAGCGTTCAGGTCTTTATTTTCTTTCGTTGATTTGTTTGTAAATCAAAACGGTGATGCACTCATTGATACACTGGTAGAAGCGCGACGTGAATTTGAAACTAATGTCTTACAGAATTCACAGAAAAAAAGTGATAAGGAGTTGGAAAGTTGGGCTCGAATGTTTGTGTTTTCAATCATACGCGTTCTAACCAGAGCAATCGTAAAAAAGGTTGCTAGAGCAATTGGCTCAATTCAACTAAGACCAACTCTTGAGCAGCTTGTAGATGAGAATGATTCAATAGGATATCGATTGGTAGAGGTTGCTGTATTGCTTGACACTCCGTCAAAAATTCCTCGAAAAGAAATAAAAAATTTGGCTGGCAAACTAAAAAACAACGCATTTGGACTCCAAGTTCTTCGAGATTTAGCTGCACAAAGAGTCTATCGTTATCCGATGGAATATGACGATAAACAATGGCTAGCTTCAATATTAGGTTTTTCCCTCACGGGTCAGCGAATTGCTGACTTAGATAAATCACGGCGTTTACTAGCATCTAAATAAATTTAGTGATGTCCAATGTTGCGACATCACTTACCCAATTGAACGCTCTGCAAACAAAATGGAACAGTATGGCTGATTCTCAGCCTGATAGGGCTGTGTAAAATAGAATTCAGAATTTGGCTGGAGCGGAAATGAAACCACGTATCGTCCTGTCTGAATGTTAGATATCGGCGATTCTGTGTCCAGAACTGGCTTGATGCTTGAATGTATGAAACTGAGAGTTTCCAACCTCCCATATTTACAATAAAAGTAGTTAAAAGTGAAAACCGTGGCAATAATTCCGGCTCGCGGAGGTAGCAAGCGTATTCCAAGAAAGAATATTCGTTTGTTTTGTGGCAAACCGATCATTTCATATTCCATAGAAACAGCTTTGGAATCGACTCTATTCGATCAGGTGCTTATATCGACAGACGACGAAGAAATTGCAACAGTATCCAGACAGTATGGTGCAACGGTTGATGAACTTCGACCACCAGAATTTTCAGACGACGTCACTGGTGTGCTTGATGTGGTGTGTCACGAGTTAAGACAGTTAGCCAATCGAAATTATTACCCTTCAGACGTCTGTTTGATATACGCTACAGCACCCATGCTTCGTACTGTTGATTTGAAACAAAGTTACGAAGTTTTCAAAACAAGCGATGTAGATTTTGTCTTTTCTGCAGCAGAATTTGGTTCTCCGATTTTTCGCGCCTTCACAATTCTTGATAATGGCCGGGCAAGAATGTTTCAACCAGAACACTATCACGCCAATTCTCAGGATTTACGCCGCGCTTTCCACGATGCTGCCCATTTCTGTTGGGGACGCCCAGAAGCAATCATGAATCCTAATGCAGTTGTATTTTCTGAATGCTCAATACCATTTGTGATTCCAACCAATCTTGTAGCCGACATTGACACTCCTGATGATTGGACCTTGGCTGAATGGCTCTTTAAGGCGCACAGATCTATTTCCACAAACAAATGAAGTGAATATTGCGATACGTACTGACGCAACGAGTGTGATCGGTAGTGGTCACCTGATGCGTTGTCTGGCGATTACCGATGAATGGAAGAATAGAGGGGCTAGTGTGCTCTTCATTACTGTTAGTGAGGAGCAGAAGTGGATTGATTTAATACGAGGCGGAGGGTTTACGTGTGAAACAATAGAGTCAGCACCCGCTAATGTAGTTTCCCAGACTTACTCAACTTGCAACAAGACTCACATAAGATCGCAGCGTTACGGTATTGATTGGCTCGCTATTTCTTGTTGATGAAAGTACTACCATGTCCAGATTGCTACATGTTAGGTTCCCACAAGCGAAACATCATGGGCATTCTGTCAGTGGCCAGGTAGGTTTTTCAAACACCCACCACGTCAAGTTGTCTAATCCGGTGACCCGCTTCCATTCGAATCCGTAGCCTTTGGTATCCAAATCAGGAAAGTTGTCTATCCAAAAGCTTCCAAAATCGCGTTTAAAAAGCACTTCTTCATGACCTCTATAAGTAATTTCTTCAGGCTTGTCAGAGAAGTACTCAATGCAAACAATGTAGCGGCGTGCGACTCTGTAGATCTCTGAACAGGATGCCAAAAGATTATCCGGGTGAATATGAATTAATACTCCACTTGTAAACACCAGGTCAATTGATCCGTCCGGGAATTTCAGGTCATGGGCAAGGCAGTCGTTTATGTTGTCAGCTGGCACCACTTGGTTTTCCAATAGTTTTGCTCGTGCCAGTGCATTAGGTTCAACTGCAAATAGCTCTGCTGAGGTCAGGTGCCCAATCGCCTGCAAATTGATGCCCAAATTTGCACCCACTTCAAGAATGCTGTTAGGTGGTGCGCCTGCAACAGTCTCGAAAATATTTTTGAATAATGTGGTACGGACACTCAGGACTTCAGGTGAGATTTCATGGCGTTCGGTGTAAGCATCGCCGAATTCGCTTCGCCAAAAGACACTTTGAGGTGTCTCAGAATTTTGGTCATTCATGTCTGCTAGCCTCGCATCTTAGACTGGGCGAACTGGAATGCCGTTTGCGTGCAGAAATCGCTTAGCTTCCAAGGGTGTTTTTTCAGTGAAATGAAAGATACTAGCTGCAGCGACAGCGGACGCGCCACCAATTGTCAATGCTTCCAACATGTGCTCGTAGTTCCCAGCCCCGCCTGATGCAATGACTGGAATTGAGACAACGTCCGACACTTGCCTTGTCAGCTTGATATCGTATCCTGTCATGGTTCCATCACGATCAATTGAGGTTAGAAGAATTTCTCCAGCACCTCGGGCTTCGACATTCCTAGCATGGTCTATTGGATTTAGCTTAGTCGGAATCTTTCCACAACACGTGACCACTTCGTATCCGCCATCCGAGCCAATGTGTGCATCAATCGAGATGGTAATGCACTGGGAGCCAAATTGCTGGGCAACTTCCTCAATGAATTCCAAGTTCTCAACAGCTGCTGTATTGATACAAACCTTGTCAGCACCGACAGAAAGAAGACGACGAATATGGTCTGCAGTCTGAACCCCACCGCCCACAGTTAGTGGCATGAAGCATTCATCAGCAAGATTGTCAATGAGATCAAAATCTGGATCGCGCCTACCCGGTGTCGCGGAGATGTCAAGAAAGGCCAATTCATCCACCTCGCGCATGTTGTAAACCTTAATCGCCTGCATGGCCGAACCAACTTGACGCCATGAGTCAAACTTTTTCCCTTTAACGAGACCAACTTCCTTGTGCAGCAAGGTTGGCATGATGCGAGTTTTCAGCATAGGGGCCTAGAGTGTGAGGAAATTGCGCAGTACCTGAAAGCCAGCTTTCTGACTTTTCTCCGGGTGAAATTGTACGCCAAAGATGTTTTCAAGGCGGACCGCCGAAGAAAATTCGCCGCAATACGGTGTCGTTGCTACGACCTTTTGCTTGTCTTCGCACACAAGGTGATAACTGTGCATAAAGTAGAAGTCAGTCATGTCACTGATTCCATCGAACAGTTCTGATGCCTGAGAGTAATGGACTTCGTTCCAGCCAATATGGAGAGTACGCTCAGTTGGTGCCTGTTTCTCTAGCTTGACAACTGCTCCTTTTATCCAGCCTAAGCCATTGTTGTTGCCTTGCTCGGTGCCCTTGACGGCGAGTAACTGCATACCAAGACAGATTCCCAGGAATGGAATTTTTCTTGAGATCACCTGTTCATTGAGTGCTTGATCTAATCCACGCTCGCTGAGATTGCGCATGGCATCGCCGAAAGTACCAACGCCAGGTAAAATTATGCTATTGACTCCGTTCAGTTGTGAATATTCCGTGGCCACCTTCGCTCGCCCTCCACACTGCTCCACTGCACGGACGATCGAATCGAGATTGCACAATCCGAAATCGACGATAGCAACGTCGTTCATTTGTTGTCGTAATTGATTTTGGACAAGTTGCCGTCAGGGCTCTTTATCAGCTCACCGCGGTTATCTACGCGAAATATCTTCCGATTAGTAAAACGGTCACAGACTCCAACAAATTCACTTACTGTCATATCAATTTCCTTCAATCACTAGTGTCCCGCTTAATAATCGAACAAATTCAACTGTTTAGGTCCTTCAAT
>JAJDXD010000135.1 GCA_022823405.1 Gammaproteobacteria bacterium | reverse complement strand
GCATAACGTTGGCGGTATACCGGCAGTGATGAAATTTCTGATTTCTGAAGGTATGTTGAATGGTGACTGCGTGACAGTAACTGGTAAAACAGTTGCACAAAATCTTCAATCTCTTAATCCCTTGACGCAAGGACAAGAGATCATTTATCCATTGAATAATCCCATTAAATCAACAAGTCACATTCAAATACTAAAGGGAAACCTGGCGCCCGAAGGTTCTGTAGCAAAGATTACCGGTAAAGAAGGTGAACAGTTCAGTGGCTCTGCACGCGTTTTCGATGCAGAAGAAGACATGTTGGCAGCTTTGGAGCAGGGCAGAATCCAAAAAGGTGATGTGATAGTCATCCGCTACGAGGGTCCGAAGGGCGGTCCTGGAATGCCTGAAATGCTTACACCGACATCTGCGGTAATGGGTGCAGGTCTGGGGTCTGATGTGGCGTTAATAACAGACGGTCGCTTCTCTGGTGGTTCACACGGCTTCATTGTCGGACACATTGTTCCGGAAGCACAGGAGGGCGGTCCGATTGGTCTGCTTGAAGATGGAGATCAGATTACCATCGATGCAGTCGATAACCGTATCGATGTTGAATTGAGCGATGAAGAGTTTGCTGAGCGAAGAACTCGCTGGGTTCGACCTGAATACAAAGCAAAAAGAGGAACGCTGTATCGCTACATCAAGACAGTTAAAACTGCGAGCGAGGGTTGCGTTACAGACGAGTAATAGGGACCTTAGGAGGTTCGGCGCTCTTCGATAAGCTTGTCTATCTGGGCTCTTAGTTCTGGTAGAATTTCGTTATAGCGAAAGGCACCGACTTTCTGTTCACCTTTCTTCAGGTTGACAAAATTCGGTCCGCACCAAAGTCCTAGATCAGCATCGTCGGTTTCACCAGGTCCGTTTACACGGCAGCCCATCACAGCAATGGTGATGGCTTCATCTTGCAGATCTTCAGTGATTGCCTTCACTTGCCTGGCAAGATCAATGAATGCCTCGTTTTCGACTCGCGAGCAACTTGGGCATGAAATGATGTTCAAACGGTCTGGATCAAAACGGACTACAGATCGTACCCGTCCAGCCGCAAAATCCTCAAGAATTTCTTTACCGGCAATCACCTCTCGGTATTTTTCCGCTTCCGGTAAAGTCAGCGAGACTCGAATGGTATCTCCAATTCCTTCGGCGAAAAGTTGTTCAAATGCGATTCGAGTTTTAATGATGCCATCCGGTGGCATTCCAGCTTCTGTAACTCCGAGGTGGAGTGGTACTTCGGGGCGCTGCTTAGCGAACATCTTATTCGCCTCAATCACCCGATCAGGCCGAGAACTCTTGAGTGAGACGCAATAACGGTAAAAGCCAATTTTGTCCAACATTTCCGCGTGTTCGAGAGCACTGGATACCATCGGAGATACAGCATCATTTTCATCAAACAGATGTTTCTTTTCAGGGTCAACGGATCCAGAGTTTACGCCGACTCGCATCGCACAGTCGTTTTCACTGGCAACATCTGCCAGAAATTGCACTTTCTCCAAAATTGGTTTTTTTCGCTCGTGGTGATAAAGGTGGCCGGGGTTATAACGTATCTTGTCAACATGTTTCGCTACGACAGCAGCTAGCCGGTAGTTTTCCTGTAAATCTACAGTTAGATTGGCGTCGCATTTATCTCGAATTTCTTCAAGTGCCTCGGCATCACGCTTGTTGTCAACAGCAATTCTGACAATTCCAGCGCCAGCCTTGCTAAGTTCCGTAACCTGGGCTGCGGTTTCCTCAGCATTTCGAGTATGAGTAGTACACATACTTTGAACCACAATCGGCATTTCGGCACCAATGCTGGTACTGCCGATTTGTACGCTTCGAGTGGGGTTTCTCTTAACTTTCACTTCAAATTATTCGGTGGAATTCAAAATTCTGCAAACTAATGTTGCTGCGATCATGTGGAGTCTGAGCGCAGAATCATTTCAAAATCAATAAAATATCAATTGTTAATTTGGATCAGAAAAATTCTTGATGCTAGGGTCTATTTTACTACGCGGTTTCAATTCTAACCAGCCTGTCTCACTGGATGAATTGGCGTTGGTAACTGGACTATCCATTGAAGAAGTTGAAAGAACTTGTAACTGGTTGATCGGTATTGGTGTACCGTTGAGTCGACCGTCTGCGGACACTGCGCAACTTGCAAGACCCATTCTACCCTTGAATTTGGAACAAATTCAGCAGGCTGTTTCGACTTTTGACATCGATCTTGCCAACAGAGTTGAACTGTTTGAAGAAATTGATTCAACCAATCAATATCTGATGAGTCTTCCTTTTAATCAGTTGCAGCATAAGCAGGTTTGTATAGCAGAGCACATGACCGCAGGACGAGGCAGGCAGCAAAAGAAGTGGTACGGGGGAGCCTATGAGAATCTGATGCTGTCCATTGCATGGGAGTTTCACTCCGAAGTTCGCCTGTCTGGACTCAGTCTGGCTGTTGCTGTGATGGTAGTCAACTGCCTTCAACAGATCTGTGGTGCGCGATTTCGTCTGAAGTGGCCAAACGATGTACTGGTAAATGAGCACAAACTAAGTGGAATTCTAATTGAAGTTCGAGATACCAAGGTCATTGTCGGTATCGGAATCAACTGCAATTTATCGTTTTCTGATCAACTGGAAATTGATCAGACTGCTACCTCTCTCTTTGAGTTATTGGGTCGCCTGGTTGATCGCAGTGAATTAATTGCAGTTTTACTCGGAGAACTTTCAGATGGATTAGAACTGTTTTCAGTCAATGGACTTGAGGCATTTAGAGAGGATTGGATGCAACTTCATGCCTTCACGGAAAGAACGATGCGTACATTTGGACAACCGGTTAGGGAAGGTAGAGCAGTGGGTATCGATCAATCTGGAGCATTGCTGATCAGAACAGAAAACGGTAGAATCATACCCATCAATTCTGGTGAACTGGAAATTCTACCGGCATAATGACCCAGTTTAGCCAGCAATACTGTTGGAATCTCTATAGTTGTACTCAGAATGAGCATGTTTGTCTTGAACAAATTGGCCAAATCGTTCAAAATACCAAGTACTTTGAAAGCGAAATAGAAACAAAATCATGAAACTCACAGAAAGTCAGGTAGAGCAGTTTCATCTTGAAGGTTACTTGATGCTGCCGAATCTGTTTGATGAAGTCGAGATTGGAGTTTTGCAGCGTGCCTCAGAAACTGTATATGCGTTGCAGCGAGAAGAGGTTTTCCGGGAAAGCGACGGTAAGACTGCTCGCACTGCCTTTGCTGCACATCAATACAACGAAGCATTTCGCAGGTTAGGCAAACACCCTCGATTGATCGAACCAGTTGAGCAACTGCTTGATGGTCAGGTTTACATGCACCAATATAAAGTGAATGCCAAAGCGGCGTTTACCGGTGATGTTTGGCAGTGGCATCAGGATTATGGAACATGGTCGCGCGATGATCATATGCCAGAAGCGCGAGCAATGAATATTGCTCTTTATGTAAACGATGCAGTTGAATTCAATGGGCCTTTATGGATGATCCCCAGATCACACAGGCACGGCGTGTTTGAAGCAGGTCACGATCTTCAGACAACAAGTTACCCGCTTTGGACCTTAGACAAAGCAACAATCACTCGTCTGGTAGATGAAGGTGGCATCGTCTCTGCGCACGGGAAGGCAGGAAGTGTGCTGATGTTTTACAGCACTCTTGTTCACTGTTCTCCACCTAATCTTTCGCCGTGGCCAAGGACTGTAGTGTATTTGTCGCTTTGCCATGTCGATAATCACATACGTCGCTTTAAGCGACCCGAGTGGATTGCGCACCGTGACTTTACACCCATCGAAAGCTTGTCGGATGACTGCTTGCGGCAGTTAGAACTTGAATCGGTTGAAAGCGCAGCATAGTTCAGTTGAATTTGATAATCCAGCTGAAATGAGTGGTCTTTTCCAGTAGTGTTCGTTATTCCAATTGCTGTCTCAAAGACAGCAATTGAAGTTGCTACCCAGAACAATTAACTATCGATTTGGGCTTGTGATTTAACATAATTTAGTCTTTCGACAACAAAGCCCGCATAGCTCAGTTGGTAGAGCAGTTGATTTGTAATCATCAGGTCGGGGGTTCGAATCCCTTTGCGGGCTCCAATATTCAATTAGTGATGGTTTGTATAACTCTTCAAATTTTTATGGAGATAAAAAGTGAAATTTAAATCTGTTATTTTGACTGCGATGACGTTTGTTGTGTTTTCAACAGGCAGTATTGCTGCGGAAATGAAGACTGAAATCGGCCCAGGAGAAGGAGCGCTTGATATTGTCGCTTGGCCAGGTTACATCGAACGCGGTGAAACCATGGCAGAGTTCGATTGGGTGACCAAGTTCGAAGAAGCCACCGGTTGTATGGTACGAGTAAAGACCGCAAACACCTCAGATGAGATGGTTGCACTCATGAATGAAGGTGGATTTGATCTGGTTACTGCATCGGGTGACGCTTCACTTCGTCTGATCGCTGGAAAACGCGTTCAGCCTGTAAACATTGACCTGGTTCCTAGTTGGGCCACAGTTGATGACCGACTGAAAAATGCACCTTGGCATACAGTTGACGGCGTACACTACGGCACTCCCTATATGTGGGGTCCAAATGTACTGATGTACAACACCAATGTCTTTCCAGAACCGCCAACGAGCTGGAACGTCGTCTTTGAAGAAATGACACTCCCTGATGGCAAATCTAACAAAGGTCGCGTACAGGCTTACGACGGCCCCATTCACGTCGCTGATGCTGCTCTTTATCTGATGTATCACCAACCTGAACTTGGCATTGAAAATCCCTACGAACTGAATGAAGATCAGTATGCTGTAGCACTTGATGTGCTGCGGGGTCAACGGAAGATTGTTGGACGTTATTGGCACAATGCTTTCATTCAAATCGATGATTTTAAGAATGAAGGAGTTGTTGCCTCTGGTTCCTGGCCTTTCCAGGTCAATCTGTTAAAAGCTGACGGGCAGCCTGTAGCCTCAACGATTCCACAGGAAGGAGCAACTGGTTGGTCTGATACAACCATGATGCATATTGATTCAGCGCATCCAAACTGTGCATACATGTGGATGGAACATACACTTGCTTCCAACCTGCAAAGCGATTTGTCAGTTTGGTTCGGTGCTGTCCCTCCTGTCATCTCAGCCTGTACTGACGAGCGCGGGATGCAGACCGCTGAAGGTTGTGCAACCAATGGATTGGGTGATTTTGACAAAATCAAATTCTGGACAACACCAGTCAGTCGCTGTCCAAGTCAGGGTGAATGTGTTCCTTACTACCGCTGGGTGTCGGATTACATCGGCGTAATTGGCGGACGTTAAAGCCCGCTCACACTTGATCGTTCAACGTTGCCCGATGTATTGAAATCGGGCAACGTTCGGATATTTGCATACAAATTTGATGACCAATGAGTGTCGCTGTCAAATTTGACACCGTTTCGCGTCGATTTGATACGGAAGTGGCAGTCGACGGAATTGATCTCGACATTCAGGAAGGTGAGTTCTTTGCGATGCTCGGGCCTTCTGGTTCCGGAAAAACAACCTGTCTTAGACTGATTTCAGGTATCGACCGGCCAACAAGCGGACACATCGAAATCTTTGGTGTCCGCTCCGAGAATATCCCTCCCAATCGTCGTCCAATCAATACGGTTTTTCAGGACTATGCACTGTTTCCACATCTGAAGGTGCTGGATAACGTAGCCTACGGCTTGCTAGTCAGAGGTGTTGCCAAACCTGAGCGACACAGGGAAGCTGAAAATTTGCTTGAAATGGTGAAACTCCAGGGCTTTGGTCAGCGAATGCCGGCTCAATTGTCAGGTGGGCAGCGCCAAAGGGTGGCTTTGGCTCGGGCTCTCATCAACAAACCTAGAGTTCTGCTTTTGGATGAGCCTTTGGGTGCGCTGGACCTGAAACTTCGCGAACAGATGCAGGAAGAACTCAAGACGCTTCAACAGTCTCTGGGCATTACATTCGTTTTTGTTACCCACGACCAAGGTGAAGCACTGTCCATGTCAGACCGGTTTGCGATCATTAACGAGGGAAAAGTTGTACAGGTCGGCTCACCACAGGAAATTTATCAGTCGCCCCGCACCCGTTTTGTCGCACACTTTGTGGGGTCTTCTAATGTTCTGTCACCAGCATTGAGTAGCCGCTGCAATGGTGTTGAAAACTGGACAAGTCTGCGGCCTGAGGTAGTAGTTCTGGGAGATCCGGGGCAAGGCCGGATCGATGGGAAGGTCAAGTCAATTCGCTATCTTGGGGCATCAAATTATGTTTCAGTTGAATTGGGTGAAGAAACAATTGGAGCGCTCGTTAATGCCAATGAAATGACTGCACCGGTCGGTTCAGCAGTATCGCTCAACTGGACAGCCGATGCACAGCACTTGATGGACGAGGAATGAATTCGACAACTCTCACTGTTCGGCACTCTTCCCCTGGTAGCCGGCTAACCGACTTATTTTGGAAAAAGCCTGGTCTGCTTATCTTTTGTCTGTTGTTGCCGCCGCTACTGTGGCTCGGGATCATTTACATTGGTTCGCTCTTTACACTGCTGCTTCACAGCTTTTTTTCCATTGACGAATTTTCGGGACTCATTCGTTATGAGTTCACACTCAAAACCTATGCTGAACTGCTGTCGCCTGCTAACTTTGATGTTATTCTTCGAACCATATTGATGGCGTGTGCTGTGACTTTAGCAGCTGCTTTGATTGCATTTCCAATTGCATACTATGCTGCACGTTATGCCAATCAAAAGATGAAGGCGCTGTTTTATCTTGGTGTCATGTTGCCACTCTGGTCTAGTTATCTGGTCAAGATTTATGCGTGGAAACTGATTCTCGCTAAGCAGGGCATTGTCAATTGGGTGGTTGAGGGAACTGGAGCAACATTTCTCCTAAATTCAGTACTTTCCTTGCCGGTAATCGGTGGTAACTCGCTGGCGGTTAGCTATATCGGAACCTTTATCGTACTGCTTTATGTGTGGCTGCCTTTCATGATTCTTCCAGTTCAGGCTTCGCTTGAACGAATCCCTGAATCACTGCTTGAAGCGTCAGGCGACCTCGGAGCGGCACCGAAACAAACCTTTAGATTGGTCATACTGCCGCTTGCCTTACCCGGTGTCATTGCCGGTTCAATTTTTACATTCTCGTTGACCATGGGCGATTTCATTGTTCCACAGATTATTGGTTCTTCGAGAAGATTCATTGGACAGGCGGTGTATGCTCATCAAGGCACAGCTGGAAATATTCCATTGGCTGCTGCCTTTGCCGTCGTTCCGATTGTGGTAATGATTATTTATCTGTACTTCGCCAAGAAGAGAGGTGCTTTCGATGCACTCTAGAAAACGCGCATCGATGGGGCTTAAGGTTTCGGCGGTTTGCGGATTGGCATTTTTACATTTGCCCATCCTCTTGATTTTTCTCTATGCCTTTACAACAGAGGATAAAAGTTATCAGTTTCCACCTCCTGGTTTAACGCTCAAGTGGTTTGGGGTTACCTGGAACCGACCTGATGTGTGGGCCTCGCTGCAACTGTCACTTGAAGTTGCGGCTGTTTCAACCTTGCTGGCTCTGATACTTGGTACTTTGTGTGCCGCAGCAGTTTCCAGGGCAAAATTTTTTGGTCGGGAGGCTATTTCACTTCTGGTCATATTGCCGATAGCTTTGCCTGGAATCATTACCGGCATATCGCTTCGATCTGCGTATAACATTCTGGATATCCCTTTTTCGACCTTCACAATCATTCTCGGCCATGCAACATTCTGCGTGGTAGTCGTCTACAACAATGCAATCGCCCGGTTCCGACGTATGTCGGGTTCGATGATTGAGGCATCGTTCGACCTTGGTGCTTCAGGATTTCAAACCTTTCGCTACGTGGTGCTGCCAAATCTCGCAACAGCCTTGCTTGCAGGAGGGATGCTTGCATTTGCACTCTCATTTGATGAGGTCATCGTAACGACGTTCACAGCCGGTCAACAGCAAACCTTACCGATCTGGATGCTAGAGGAGTTGGTGCGACCTCGTCAACGCCCGGTGACCAATGTCGTTGCGATGGTTGTTGTCATGGTTACTTTCTTGCCAATTCTGGGCGCTTACTACCTTACTAGAGATGCTTCGTCGAGCCGAAACTAGGAAACAGGGCAAATTTATTCTTTTTTTAGACGTACGGGTAAATTGATTTTTGAGAAGAATTTTCCAATGATCAGGTCTGGCATTGCTTTTTTGCCTGATTGATGAGTCATTTCAGTGTCGCTGAGCAGCACTGCACTGCGGTTTG
>JAJDXD010000103.1 GCA_022823405.1 Gammaproteobacteria bacterium | reverse complement strand
TGCCTACCAGAATTCAATCTTAATTCAATTTTTTTCCATTTTCATAGGGTGTGAGCGTTTTTTTCGTTTTCGCTTCCGCTGCCGAAAATCGTTATAAGACAATAAGCTATTGATTCAGATTTCCATTCAACTATGATTAATTTCTTCCCAGTTGAATAGAATTTGATGATTTGCCGTCAGCCTGACAAATTATCCGACGCATTCATCGATACAACCGTATACACAACCATTCCACCGGCAATGGTGGTTTAAGGTCGTCTTCGCATATGCAGGCAAAACTTCGTGTATTGATACTACACAAACTCGTCAAGACTTTCATAGGATTTCTCATGGAGCGAAGCCAGGAGAACAGAAGAATTGGAAATTGAATGATTGCCAACCACGCCCACCGAAAAAAACAGCATCAGTAGATCAAGATCCTGCTGATGCCTTTCCTAGGCGTGTTGTATCCGCTAGATATTGCTTAATCTATCTTTGTGAATGTGCTTAGTTTTGAAGTTTAAAACAGACTGCTAATTGATTAGTTGACCAGAATATGGGTTATCAAAGTAATTAGTTTCGTCCACCGAAATGACTGATTACCTGTCCCGCTCGGTTAGAGGCAACATCCAAACACTGCTCAACGGAATTATTTTGTGTCAAGCCGTATAGATAACCCCCAGCAAATGCATCTCCCGCACCAGTGGTATCGACGACTTGCGCAACCGGAGTCGCAGAACGCTTGAATACCTCATGCTGAACAACTGCTACTGAACCTTTCTCACCGCGAGTAATGACGAAGTGAGCCACGCGGTTTTTGAGCTCTTCGATAGAATCTTGCAATGTATTGGTTTCATATAGTTGATGGACTTCCTGGTCATTTCCAATCAGAAAGTCAACATCATTTTCAACAAATTGCTGGAATTCAGATCGAAAACCATCCACAAGAATTGGGTCCGACAAAGAGAATGCAATGATTGTTTCGCTTTGCTTGGCAACCAAAACCGATTCCAGAATCATTTCTTTGGCACATGGGGAAGCCCAAAGATAACCTTCAATGAATAGGACTTTAGTTCGGTCTAAAGCATCGGCATCAACATCTGCGATACTCAATTCACTACTGGCTCCAAGATAGGTACACATCGTCCTTTGACCATCAGACGTAACAAATACATAGCATCGTCCGGTCGAAATCCCTGAATTTAGAAATGACGTACTGTATTCGACACCTTCCCGGATCAACTCATCGATAAAGTGCGTCCCTGCATCATCATTGGCAACCTTCCCAATAAAATGACTTCGACCACCCAGTTGAGCAAAATGAACAACAGAGTTTGAAACCGAACCTCCCGATTGCCTCGACACAGGACTTACGGTGGACTGTAATTCAGCGGCCTTTTGTCCATCTATCAGTGCCATTGAACCTTTAATTAGTCCGTTTTTCTTAAGCTCGTCATCACTCGATCGACAAAGGTTGTCATTAATTGCGTTACCAATTCCCAACAGATCGATCGTTTCGGTCATGCAACAACCCCTGCTTTCGCAATCATCGAATGCAGCAGTGTATTGGCCCCCGCTTCGCAAAACTCACTCGACGTGTTCTCAATTTCGTTGTGACTGACACCCCCGTCGCAGGGAATAAAGATCATTGATGTTGGTGCTACCTTTGAAATATAGACTGAGTCATGGCCAGCTCCACTAAACATTTCATTTGTGCTGTAACCGCATTTTTCGGCGCTTTTTCGAACAACTTCAATACAACCCCGATCAAACTCAATCGGAGGTGAGGCAAAAATACGCTTTATTTCAGCGTTTAGCTTTGACTTTCTGTCAAATTGCTCTACCGTAGTTATGACCTGGTTGTGAAGATCATCAAAAGTTTTTCCATCTGGGTGCCGCACATCAATTGTGAATTCGACTCGCGAAGGTACTGTATTTCGAGAACCTGGATAGGTTCGAAATTCTCCAACTGTCAGTCGGGCTGCAAACCCGCAATTTTCCGCAGTCTTGTATAAGCGCCCGATCAATTCTCCCGCCCCTCTCAAGGCATCGCGACGATTAGCCATTGGAGTTGGACCAGCATGCGCTTCTTCTCCAATAACGTTCACATCATACCATTGCACACCCTGAACTCCGGAAACGACACCGATGGGCTTGTCTATCTCTTCAAGAATAGGACCTTGCTCAATATGTGTTTCGAAAAAAGCCGAGAAACCGTGATTGCCAGGGAGTGGATTCCCTAAATACCCTATTCTTTCAAGTTCGCCACCTATCGTCTTGCCATCATGGTCGGAACGAGAATGGCCGTACTCCAGATCAAAAGCCCCCGCATATACAGCAGAGCCTATCATTGATGGAGGAAATCGAGCTCCTTCTTCATTTGTCCACACAACCATTTCGACTGGCAAATCAGTTTCTATATTGGCATCGTTCAACGTTCGAATTACTTCGAGTGCAGCTAATACGCCATATACACCGTCAAATTTTCCACCTGTTGGCTGAGTATCCAAGTGACTACCTGAACCAACTGGTTTTCCATCTGGTGAACGGCCTGGCCGTCGAAAAAACATATTTCCCATCGGATCTACGAGGCGACTGCAACCCTGCTCTTCAGCCCACTTTGATAACAGGTCTCTTCCTTCTCGATCTAAATCCGATAATGCCAGGCGACAAACCCCGCCCTTTTCAGTTGCGCCGATTTGCGCCATTTCCATCAAAGAAGCCCACAATCGGTCGCCGTTTACACGTAGTTTGTCGATCATGTTAACCCTCCCCAGGGTGTGAAGTATGCGAAGCCATATTCAAGTAGCCAAGTCTAATTTGACCACGATCTACTGAACTGTATATTGGAGTGACTGAAAGTCTACTGAAGGATCGGAAACTTCGCAAGAATCTGATTAAGCGTTTTCGTCCTTGTATTCAGCGTAGTAGCTACCAAATAGCTGGCGATGTCTAATAATGTTCATCACTATCGTGATCAGACCCGCAGCAATCAGAATTCCGCTGATTGGTTTGGTAAAGAACGCAAACACATTGTAGTCAAGCAATACCATTGATCTAGCGAACGTATCTTCACCGATTTGACCGAGAATGACGCCCATCACAAGAGCCGGAATCGAATAGTCGCCTTTTCTCATCAGGAAGCCAACCACTCCGGCAATAAACATCGAATAGACATCTAGAATATTGCCCCGAAGAGCAAATGCACCGATTGTTGCAAAAATCAGAATTGTTGGTGCAAGAATCGGGAACGGAATTCTCAAGAGGTTGACAATTCCCTTCGCTTCAACTACTCCAACGAGCAAAATCGCAACACTGGCCCAAAACATTGAAGCGAATAGTACCCAGACGAGGTCATGCGCTTCAAGCATGATCAGCGGTCCAACATCCATGTCATGCAGATTGAAAACACCGATCATCATGGCAGTCAATGCGCCACCAGGCAAACCCAAGGCCAGCAATGGAATCATTGCTGCACCAGTAGCCGCATTATTTGCTGTCTCGGGTGCGACCACGCCTTCCGGTTCACCTTTGCCAAAATTCGCACGATTCTTTGACCATCTTACAGCTTCGTTGTATGACATGAAAGCTGCCAAAGTGGCTCCAATTCCAGGTAGCACGCCACAGAAAAATCCGATTAGTGCTGAGCGCACAACGACGAACTTCATTTTCCAGAATTCAAAAAACGACGGATAGGAAACTGAAACCTTAGGCGATTGATATTCACCCTTAGCAAGTTTCAGCCCCTGCACAAAAACTTCTGCAACAGCAAAAAATCCAAGAATCAGCGGTACAAAATGAACGCCACCATGCAAATATAGTGTACCAAAGTGAAACCGTGGAATTCCTCCTGTAGGGTCACTTCCTATTGATCCGATCAATAGCCCCACTAACAAAGACAGCCAACCCTTTGATAGTGAGCGGGTTCCAATACCGGCGACCACCGCAAGCCCAAAAAATACAAGTGCAAAAATTTCAATCGGTCCAAAGTTGCGGATTGCAAAATCCGCTACAGGTCCTGTGAATGCCATCATGGCAATGGCTGCCAAAGTACCCCCAAACGCAGAACAGGTTACCGCATAGCCAATTGCCTTTCCTGACTCACCCTTTAGAGTCATCGGGTATCCGTCAAAAGCAGTCGGTGCGTTTTCCACCGACCCTGGAATGTTAAATAGAATTGCTGTTACGGCGCCTCCGTAAACCCCCGCAACATAGATGACCCCGTACAACATGATTGCATGTGTCGACGACAGATACGCTGTAAACGGAAGTAGCACTGCTCCAAGGGTGAGCAAGCTTAAGCCAGGCACGGCACCAAATACAAGGCCTGCAATCAGGGCAAGGACAAAAATCAGAATGCCGATGGGATCGGTAAACAGATGCTGAGTTCCGATTAAAAAATCTTCCATTACTGTAGAACTCTGAGAAAGTATCCGTTAATCGTATTGAAAATTCCTGCTCCAGGAGGCAGATACGTAAATATGAGCTTAACGAAAATGATCAAAATAGCAGCATATATTCCCACAGTCATAATGATCAATGTTCGTATTTTCTTGACTCCGACGACCCACATATAAAAACCCAGGAAAAATGGTGTAATCAGTAAGAACCCCATCCTGTGAATCAAAAATGAGTACAGCACCGGCAGACCAAAAATCAATACCATGTGAACACGAGTTGACAAATCAATTTTGATTTTGGAGGTTGGTGCAATCTCTTCGCTGTCTTCTTTCTTACGAGATTCAACAAACAGCAACCAGAGGCAGGCCACGAACATGCCGAACAGTACAACTCTTGGCCAGTGAGCAGGTCCCCATTCATAGACTGGTAGTGGGTCATCAAAATCAAACGTATATGCGGCTGCGAGAAGAACAAAGACTAGCCAAACGATTCCTTCTATCAGATGGGAATAGCGTTCAAATACAGACTGGTGAGAATCAGACATGATTTAATGACAATCAGTCACAATTGCAAAAAAATAAATTTCCGTCAGCAACTTTGAATGGATCGAAGCCGCTGACGGAATTCTAATAACTTAGGTCGATTTACAATCCTTCGCGAATAGGTAATCCCAATTCACGAAATTGGCTGATGTAAACACCTACTGAGTCTTCAATGATCTTTGTGGTATCTGCTCGACTCCTGAATGAATCGACGATATCAAGACTTTTGCGCTTAACAAAATCCTGATGTTCGTCAGACTTGTAGGCTTCTGCAAATACTTCTGCCAGGTATTCAACGATTTCGGGTGGTGTACCCTGTTTTACGAACATGCCACGGAACCGCAGTAGCGGGTCCCAATCCAGACCATAGTCAGCACCGAGGGCTTTAACATCCGGGAAATTGTCAAATCGGGTTGGCCACAGAGCCAGAACTGGTTTTAACTGTCCTGCTTCGACGTACTTGGAAACGTCACCGGGCTGCTCCATGAGCACATCTAGTTGACCACCGATCACTGCTCCAAAGCGTTCTGCAGATTTACCTGTGAGAACCTGCTTGGCTTTAAATCCAAAATGATTCTCCACAACCGCCATACTAACCAATTCCATTGGAATGTTGATGTTAGATACAGTCAGGTTTCCTTCACCCTGTTTAGCGTATGCAACCACTTTGTCCCAGTCCGCCTTGCCATCTGTGATGAATCTTTCATCTTCACCATTGATGAAGAGCATGGTAGGTGCGACGTTCATAATCACCAATGATTCAACATCCGTAACTGGATTCAAATCAATTCGACCTTCTACATAGCGAGAGGGCAATGTGTCGATGTGCTGCAAAAGCGTGTAACCATCTGCCGGAGCCTGTAAAAATTCGGGCAGACAATTCAGTCCACCGCCACCAGTGATGTTGATTTTGTTGATCTTCGCGTTCATGATTTTTGCAGCCGGTCCAACAATTGCGTCAACCGCCTGATCTGAACCTCCGCCTTTTCCGTAGCAGCAGATTACAGTAATTGGGCGATTTGGATAACCATCCGGTCCCGCCGCACTTACAGATGACGAGGCAATAAGGCCAAAGCCGCTTACGGCCGACGCCAATACTGCAAGCAATGCATTATTTAAGAATTTCTTCATATTTCCTACTCCAAATAAAATCTCAATGAATTTCACCAAATAGAGATACTTTAGTTTAGTTAAAAGACTAGGCTACTCGCAAATGTGAGTTGCATGAGTAATGGGTTTTCTAATTTATCAAACTAAGGCGATAGAATTTTGACTTTTTGAGAAAAATCATCGAAATTGTGCTGATCTAGCGAAAAATGCCGG
Organism: Gammaproteobacteria bacterium; assembly: GCA_022823405.1. Taxonomy (GTDB): domain Bacteria; phylum Pseudomonadota; class Gammaproteobacteria; order Arenicellales; family JAJDZL01; genus JAJDZL01. The sequence goes on along the minus strand of JAJDXD010000103.1, from coordinate 28,824 downwards.
CCAATTTCAATACTTACACCTTTTAGGTCAGCAGTGAAAGTGACTCCGTGTGTCCGTCGACTGCCAAGGCCTGTCCACTAATTCTTGCACCTCGCTCTGAACAAACAAAGAGCGCCATCTCGGCGATATCCTCAACCTCGACAAATGTTTTCAGTGAGGTCTGACTCACAAGCTGATCGTAAATCTGTTTTTCACTTAAATTTCGAGTTTTAGCCTCAGCTGTCATAACCCGATTCATTCGTGGACCTGAAACCGATCCGGGACAGATGGCATTGACTCGAATGCCACAATGCCCAACCTCCATTGCTAAAGACTTGGTCATTCCAACAACCGCCCATTTCGCAGAGGCATATGGGGTACGCAATGGGTACCCATGTGTCCCTGCTGTTGACGAAAGATTAACAATCGAACCACTTTTTTGTTTTTTCATCGTTTCCAGCGCGCGGCGTGTACACAAAAAGGTACTGATCACATTGACTCGAAGCGTCGCCTCCCAATCGCTGAGGGTTGTTGTTTCCATGGGAGCATTGGGACCTGCAATACCAGCGTTATTGACCAGAATATCCAACTGGCCGTTACCAGTTTCGAGAACCAAATCGAACAATTCATCAACATCTGACTCAACTCCAACATCTGCAACGACACTCACGATATTGGGGTCTGTATTCTGTAGTTCTTTGACAAGTTTCTCATCGCGGTCGCAAACACAGACTACCGCCCCTTCAGATACAAATTTCTTCGCAATCGCTAATCCGATACCCGAACCGCCCCCTGTCACCAATGCTGTTTTTCCGAACAATTCCATCGACTACTCAATCCAAGAATTTACTGGTGGTGTTAAATATCCAGGATCAATCTAGAACTTTCTTCGGCTGCCCTGGATACGCATGCAATCATTGTATTTTGCTGATTTTTCTCCGCCGGAGTCAGCACAAAGTCCCGATGCTCAATCTCGCCAGAAAGCACTTTGACCTTGCACGCTCCACATAATCCATCTTCACAGGCGTACTCTACGTTCAACAACCCTGCTTCATGCAACACATCAAACACACTTTGGGTCTCGCTAACGCGAAGGGTTTTCGTCCGTCGAGCCAAAGTAATACTAAAATTCAATGCGGTAGGATCTTTCAATTTTGGTGCAGACATGTATTGCGTATGCACCGCTTCTGCCGGCCAGTCCGATGTCTTTGCTAAGGCCTCCGTCATAAAGTTTGCAGACCCACATAAGTACAAATGATGATTTGCTGTAGACCCATTGTGAAAATTCGAAAACGCGACTGAATTTGCAGAGAATAAATCGGATGAGTGAATAGTCAGTCGTCTGCCGCAAATTTCTTTAAGTTCCTTCAGAAAAAAGTTATTGCCTAATGGATTATGCAAGTAGTGCACTTTGAAATCCGCGTTGATGTCAAGTAGTCGGTGACACATCGATAGCAAAGGCAGAACACCACTGCTTTCCCCAAAAAGAGTATGCTGTACAGCAGATTCGTTTAGTCCAATCGTGTTATTTGGAAGGTGCGCTTTAAATTCATCACCAACTTTAATGTTGGAAACTATCCAAGCTGTCACTGAATCATCACCATCATCTTTCACTCCAACTAGATAGCGGTTTGTTTCAACCGACTTATTGATAAGTGAAAAATTCCGGCTTATGCGATTCCGATCAAACAGCAGGCCTAATTGAGCACCTGCGGAAAACTTTGGCAATTCCTTGCCATTTGAATGCCTGAATTCAATTGTCAGACAGCCGTCGCCCAAGTGCGTAATATCTGAAACGACCAGGTACACCCGCTCTGGTGGCGAAGGTTCCAGAAATTTTTGGCCGTCATTCAGTAACAACCTCTCTACTGGATTACCCTGCACAATATGGCTTTCGAGGATTTCATCAATATCTTTGGTATTTTCGTAGTGATACCAAATCCCTTCCGGATAAACAACCATCGCAGGTCCTAATTCGCAGCGCTCCAAACAGCCAGCATTGTTAACCCGAATGTCGTCGAGTCCCATTTCTTTCGCCCGCCTCTTCATATAGGCACGCAGTTCAACCGAGCCCCGAACACTACAGCAACCACGTGGATGGCTAGATTCGCGCTCATTCACGCAACAGAATATGTGACGACGATAGTGCAAACTTGTTAACTCCTTTTGGGTTGACAGCGCAGGTATTGATTTGGATAGCTGGCCTTGGCATTTAAAGCCTCTGCGGCATGCCAAGGCCAGCGTGGATTGTAGAGCATACCCCGCGCCAATGCGACGGCGTCTGCATCTCCTTCGGCAATGATCGATTCTGCCTGGTGGGGATCAGTGATTAATCCAACAGCAATAGTCGCAATTCCAGCTTCATGCCGAACCGCACGAGCCAAATGAACCTGATAGCCTGGTCTGCTGGTGATATCCTGATGTTGAACCAACCCACCACTTGATACATCCATCCAGTCGCACCCAAGTTTCTTAAGTTCAATTGCAAATTCTACGGTTTCTTCCAGGCTCCAGCCTCCCTCAGCCCAATCAGTTGCTGATACTCTAACGCCGATTGGCTTATCATCGGGCCAAACCGCCCGAACCGCTTGAAATACCGCAAGCGGAAATCGCATTCTGTTGTCTAGTGAACCACCGAATTCATCGTTTCTCTGGTTAGATATAGGCGACAAAAACTGATGGAGAAGATAACCATGTGCGGCGTGCAATTCAATCGCTGCAAAACCGATTCGATCTGCCCGGATTGCAGATTCAGCAAACGCACTTACTAAGTTACCAACTTCCTCTTTCTCAAGCTCGTGGGGTATAGTCCAACCCAAATCCAAAGCGATCGGAGATGGTGCCGCGGGAATCCATCCACCTTCGGAAGGTGGGATATACTCTCGATGCTGCCAAGGAGGCCGCGTCGATGCTTTTCGTCCTGCGTGAGCCAACTGAACCCCAATTGGCACACTCCCGTACTGATTACAGAAAGCAACAATTCGTTTTAATGCTGCTTCGTTTTCGTCGCTATACAGACCCACGCAAAATGGACTAATACGCCCCCTGGCTTCGACATTCGTCATTTCCATGATCAACAGGCCTGCTCCGCCGACTGAAAATTGTCCTAGATGCATCATATGCCAGTCAGATACGCAGCCGTTATGAGACGAATACTGGCACATCGGTGAAACAATGATGCGATTTTGCAGTGTCAACTCACGAAAGGAAATTGGAGTGAACAGTTTAGGGCTAGACTTAGACAAAATAGTTGAGATGGCCGTGCCGTCAAATGTGTCAATTTATATAAGCGATTTCAGAGGCATAATAAAAAAATTTTCTCTACAAATCCCTAAATTCGGCTTACGTCGAACTTCTCTGACGTGAACTGCACAATATCAACCCCACCTCGAATCTTAACTCACAAGGGGTTATCAAACGAACCTGAAATAAGCCGCAAATATTTTTTTTCAGCATCTCTGATGTTGCCCAGTGGTGGAATCACCAATTTTTTCACAGGTATTCCTAGCTTATTCATCTCTAGCGATACCGTTCACCGAAAGTTCCTCCCAATACAGATCTCACACGGCAACGCGATGTCCCTCGGCACCGTTTTGAATGAGGATTTTATGTTTGAGTTGACGAGTGAAAATCAGTCCAATTTTTTCGATTTTTTTGGAGGATTATTGCTTTCGTGATTTTTATTTGGGTGGTAACTTATCACCTATGGATCGAAACAAAATTGTCAAACTCGAAGTCAGTCATTTGGGGAATCTGTTGCGGCTTTTCAAACCACCACGCATCCATCAATATGCCATTGGTTGGTACACTCTTCAGTTACCCACAAAAAATCTTCAAACGATAAATCTTGAATTCCAAATTTATCGGTTGCTCAACAGAGCAACGATCACCTTTACCAATTTTTGTGGAAGCATCCGTTCCATTACAATCACTAATATGTCATCAATACAGAATTCCACAACTACCAACGATTATGTCACGAATTCAAGATTTGAATCGTCGCACGTCTCTGATCAAGTTCTTAGTTTCGTTCTAGAATAAAACCACTTCAAAAAACCGAAACACGGAGGTCTCTTCATGATTAAATCCCTGAAAAACTATTTGGCTTCGCCAGCCTCTACTACTCACGTCTCTATTGTATTTTTACTCGTTATTGGAGTAATTTCCTGGTATAGCATTTTCGTGCAAAAACAAATCGGCAACGATTGTGTAAATATGGTTGAGTTAACATTGCGGGAATCCAGTGGGCTTTATGAGTCTATATTGGAGAAACAAGAACAACGATTCATACTGCTCGAGCAGCGTATCGTCGCATGGCAAGATTTGCTGAATAATTCAGACCTGAACAGTACTGAATTGACGACCGTTCAGGCGGAAATGGCAGATACCCTGCAACTGCTCAAACACGCTAATGAGACGGAGATGGCTGATGTTTCCGAATCAGTATCCGAGTAAATTTATTCAATTGAGGCAGATTAAACTGAACCAATGGCAACTGGCATAACAAAATTTAACCCGATTCAGACGGCAGAATTCTACGGGTGTGGAGACCACTTCGGCTGCGATACACAAGTAGCGGCATACCATTTCAGGTGCTTGGATTTTATTCAGTCAGTTGAAAGTTTTCGTTGAACCGCATTCAGGGTATACACGACCACGAGGCCAGCGTCTTGATGCAATGTATTCCATCGCATCCTGTCCAGTTTCAAACTGGTTCATAAACTCGTAGAGGCTAACCCGTTTTCGTTCGACTTTCTCATAATTTTCTGCTAGCTAAATTCTTAAATCCATTGTTAGAAAGTAAATTCTAAAATTCCGATTTTGCCAACTTAACTACATGATTCCCATTTGAATGGAAGTCATTTCAACAGTCGTGCGCATTCAAAGTTTCAATGGAAGGTTGTATATTCAAATCTAGCGTCATAAAGACACTGTTCGGGTCCAATACGTAGTCAGCAAATGGCTCACACTCAACAAAGCCGTACTTCGAATACAAGGCGCGTGCTGGCCTAAAATACTCCCATGAACCTGTCTCAAGGCTCAATCGTTTCGCGCCGTTAGCACGCGAGAAGTCAATAATGTGAAGTAACATCTTACTGCCAATTCCACCACGTCTCTTGTGGCTGATGGTGTGCATTGATTTAATTTCGTAGTGATCACGCGACAACCTTTGTATGGCACCGATAGCCACTAGGTCGCTGTTCTCCCACATGGACCAGAACTCCACATCAGAGCCTTTCAATCCTCTTAAATCCAAAGCATGGGCACTTGCAGGGGCTGTTTCGGCACGTGCCTGTTCAAAATGGATTTCAATTAGTTCATGAACCCGAGGATCGTCCAAACCTCCACGCTGAATCTTCATGGTTCATCCTTCTGGTTTCATACAGGTATTTCGGCGTAAAATTTGCGACGCATTCGACAATCATCTGATATGCCAAAAGCAAGCCTCGATTTTACCTTACGGCACTACTGAAGGGATATGACAAACCTGACACAATGCAGCCAGCAAGACATAGCAAATTTTTTAAGATTTGCAAATGGCATCGCCGATAAAGCGCGCGATATTGCCCGTCACTACTATCGACAGTCGAAGAAACAGTGGACTAAGCCGGATGATACCTGGGTGACCGAAGCGGACTGTGCAATAGAAGAAATGGCAAGAGTCAGAGTAATGGAACAGTTTCCTGATCACGACTTTTTCGGCGAGGAATATGGCGATACGACCTCAGAAAAGCAATTGAAGTGGTGTATTGATCCAATCGACGGCACCATGGCGTTTGTTTACGGATTACCGACATTTGGTGTGCTAATTGCACTCACTGAAAATTCTGAGCCAATCGTGGGTATTATTGAGTTACCAGCCATGAAAGAAAGATGGTGCGGTGCGCGCGGATTCGCAACAACCTGGAAAGGACGGCCCTGCCGCGCAAATCCAGATCGAAGTCTGACTGACACCGCAGTGTTTGCAACATCAATCGATATGTTCTCTGATGAGGAGCGTGAGTTATTCAATCGGGTTTCACTGAATGCCAGAGAAAGGCGATTCGGAGCTGATTGCTACGCGTACGGACTGCTCGCGTCTGGCTACATCGACGTAGTTATGGAAGCTGATATGAAAGCTTATGACTTGATGGCATTGGTACCGGTGGTCGAAGGAGCGGATGGCATCATCACCGACTGGAATGGGAAACCGATCAGACTTGGCTCCGGAAAACAAGTGCTGGCCGCTTCAAACCGAAAATTGCATGAAGAATGTCTGGAACTGATTCACTCAAACTGAGTGAGCTAATACACCATATTGAGTTTATGGTGTGATTGGGATTTTCAATCTACATGTCGCCGGGAACGCCATATGACGGTGCATCACCTGGCGATACGGCACGAGTCACATAGTCGGCTCGCTGCGGTTCGTATACCTGCCAAAGAGACCGAAGGCGAGTCACTGGATTATCGGCCCAATCAACCCGTAGGTTGACGTCAGCCCAAGCCACTTGGTTCGCTACCAGTACGGCAGCCGAACGAACCTCACCTTCTTCGCCGCCTGCATCCAAACCCGCTTGCAGTGCATTCAGCAAACTTTCCGCAAAATGTCTGGATTTGTCGCGATTCTCGAAAGAGGCAACCATCGCCTGAGGGACTTTTTCGTTCGCCAGAAGATTACCGGCAGCTACACAGCATGCTCCAACTTCAACTGAATTGGTCCCCAGAATATTCTTTCCGGTGTAATGGCCCACAACTCCATTCAAATCCACAGCGGTCAATTGACGGTACTCGAGATTGCTTTCGCCATCTATCACTTTGAGAATCGCTTTTTTGGCATTATCACCAGATTCCATGTAGTCCAACATCGCTCGCCCGAGAGTCGGGTCTGTTATATTTTGAGTTGCAACTGCTCCTACCCCTGCTCGAACCCAGGGACAGCGACTTCCGACTGCGATGCTTGATGTGGTGATTGCGACTCCAACATGACCAGTTTCTGGTTCGACTGCAGTTATCGAAAATGTCATGTTCAGATCCTCCTCTTATGTCGCTGACGGCTGCCCTTGAATCTCAAAGAAGGAATCTTGAGAGTAAGGTGTGCGCATTTCAATTTCCGCATCTCGCAATCGGGCGACCGGACTTGGTTTGCCGCGTACTACTTTGCCACTAAACTTCGAAGGTAACGCTGGCGGTAGCAATGGGTAAGAATCTGCAGCGTTGTAGTCACAGATCAGCAGGCGCCGCGCTTGATCAGAGCGATTGATTTCAGAACCATGCACAGTCCAGCAGTGCATGAAACAGATATCGCCGCGTTTGGCAACAATTGACACTGCCCGTCTATCAAATTCCTCATTAAACGATGCATCGATTGCCCCGACATAGTGCCCGTTCTGAAAATGAGAGTAGCGTTCTTTGTGTGACCCTGGAACGACACGCAAACATCCATTCTCTTCACTCGTATCATCAAGCATCAGCAGAATTGCAAGCATGTCATCGTTGGTGTGCGGATCATAAGACTGGTCCTGATGGTAATAAACTCGGGTTTCCATTTTTGGCAGCTTGATATTGAGCTTGCAATGGTGATATCGAACATTTGGACCAACCAGTTGTGAGACCATATCGACAATTGGACCGTCCCAAAGAACTTCCTGAAAAACTTCTGAAATATCAGCTGGATTAGCTACACGGCGAAGTTTGGGAATTTCCCGAGTATGGCCAACTTCGAGATCAAATCGAGACTTCCCGTCAACAGTTTCACCAAAGTTGGCCTCGTGATTCCGACTGAGTTCAATCCAACCGTCAAGTTCTTCATCCATACTGCTTAGTAAACTTTCATCGAGTCCGGAATTCGCTACAACGTACCCAAACTCCTGATAATGCTCAACCTGTTCGATTGATAGTCGTTGATCGCTGGTCATTTCCAAGTGTAGATTCCGTATTAGATCGCTGTCAGAAATTGGATTTTATATTTTATGAATTGACAACTTCATTCAGAATGCAGTGAATTTTCAGATCATCTTTTTCGTTACACCACAGTTAGATTACAGAGCCAGATGACAGATTGAGTCTGCAAATCAAGTAGAACCCATACTATTGAGATTCAAATTAGATTCGAATGTGAACGACTAGCCAGCCAGAACAGGTTGTGAGATAGGCATCTCGGTCGGTATTGAATTCCACTCACTGTCTCTATCTGAAACAATCAGCCTGATTGAAATTCACCCTCATTGATCTGATTTAAGGTGAGCACCCTACCACCCAAATCTTCGAATAACGACTCTCTGCACGTCAAAATAATGATCTGAACGTTTCGCGATGACCTGTATAGGATGTCGAACATCGTTTTCAGCCTTTCTTCATCGGAAAACACCAACGCGTCATCAAGAATTACAGTTGCGGGTCGACCCTTTTCAGCTAGGAGTTCAGCAAACGTCAACCGTACAAGAACCGCAACTTGCTCCTGAGTGCCTATGCTCAAATTTTGAAATGATTCACTGAAGTTCCGGTCTATTGAAATAATGTTCAATTCATCGTCAAATTCAATCTTTGCGTTTGGAAACAGCGCATTCAGATAGGGTTGTATCTGTGATTTAACCGGTGACAAATATCGTTCCGTCGATTCCTGCTGTGCATTCGACAGAGTGTCACGCAGCAGCTTGAGTACCTGTACTTCATTTTCGACCTTGTCATACTCGTCCCTTGCGCGCTCTAACTCACGCTGTTTCTGTGCAATCTGCTCATCAATTCCGGCACCTTCCTGGGATTCGATTCGACCAATCAGTTGATTGATTTCATCGCGAAGCTCCTGAATTTGCCTTTGTCGATTGCGAATTTTGTCTTCCAAACGCCCGATACGCGCCCAAACTAGTTGAATCTCTGCTTCATCGAATTCATCTTTCAGTTTTTTTAGGTCACTCTCTTGTTGCTTAACTTGCGATTCGATCTGATCAATTCGTCTTTCAACCTCTCTTATCCTCTTATCACCACCACGCAAATCAATTTTGGTTTCAAGGTCTTTAATTTGCTGTGATTGAATTTCGATTCGTCCCTGCACGTTGGCAATTTCAAGCCTAGCAGCTGCCAATCTATTCTCTGCTTGCCTGAGTTCCTTCGCCGGTGCATCCAAACTAATTCGCGACTGAGATAAAGCATCTTCAGACTGAATCAGCAATTCCTCTGCCACCTTGACTTTGGGAATCTCGGTCGAACCAAGTTTCTCGGCATTGGCGAAAAGCTGATTTTTCTGCTGTGCCAACTTCACTTTGATAGATTCAATTCCACCCTCAACCTGGTCAATTTCTGGTAGATGAGCTTGGACCTCGCGTTCTGCTGATTTTGCTTCCTGCAACGAAATTTTTCGCACTTCATTTAACCGTCTGACGTCTTCCACTGAATCTGCGCTTACCTTTGCAAGCATGGATTCAAGGTTCTTTTCCGCTACTCGGTGTGCTTCCAATAACTGATCAGCGTTATCGACAGCGGGTTTTACACAAATAGTCCCCCGATCAGGGAGATCAATCACAACTTCCGTCACAGCTTCAAGCTTATGATGTTCGCTTTTGAGTGATTCACCGTTGACAGTGACTCCCACATCACCGCCTGCATTCAGCTGAAATTCAATTTCAGTCGCGTTCGCAGTGATTGTTGCCTTTGCAGACTCCAACTCCGAATGGACGTGTTCAATTTCACGCAAATTTTGTTCAGAAACTAAAATCTTGTTTGCGGCTTTAAGACTTTCCACTCTCCGTGTTTCTGCTGCAGTTGCAAGTTCAAGCCGTTGTTCCAAGTCAGTGCATTTCGACCACTGCTGTGCTAGTGACAAAATGTCCTTCTTGATCTCAACAAATTTATCCGCGTCGACAATCTGGTGCTCTAACGCGTCAACAGTACTTTGTATCTTGGTCTTCCTCGAAAGCAATTTCTGTTCCTGATCGCACAAGTCCTTCAACCCTTCTTCCAAGTCACCAAATTCCACAAGAACTCTGCTTAAATCCCTCCTGAAGTCGCGCAAAATCTGCCGTTCATTTTGCAATGATGAAAGTTTCTCCTTTGTTTGCCCAAGTTCTCCGCTGGCGGCTTCAATTTTCAATTCGATCTGACGCAGGGCTTCATATCTTTCTTTGAATTGCCTAAGTTCCTTCCCCTCTAATTTGTTTGATTCATCCTCCTCCAATCGCTTGAGGCTGTGCTGACAAGTTTCCAGACGTTCTAGATCTCTGATTAAGCTGGTTCGTTTTGTTTCCAATTCTTCAATTTCATCTTGCACAGAATCGACATGTGCGCTGAACTGTTTAAACTTCTTCGTTTCTCTACCTGTAGGAGTAAGGTATTCAGCTAACTGATTACTGAAAAGATGAATCAGTTTCCGACCACGTCTTCCACCAAGCACTGTATTGACCTGCGACTCCAGAACCGTTTGCAGACCCGAACGCGCACCTTCAGAAACATCAACCGGTGTGAATGACTTGCCTTGCTCAACCCAAAACAGATTCCACATTTCTTTAGGTTGGCCATCTAAGCTACCCGAGTCATCAAACGAAAGTAAATTTGATAACTCTTCTTCCGCCTCATCACCCTTGATGAGTCTGCCATCGGGAAACCTAAGTTCAGCTATCTGATGTTTGAGAAACCTTTTCCTGATCTGGTACTGCTCGCCTTCAATCTCAAAATCTACTCGAACGGATGGAGACCCCTTGTTTTGTGAATGCTGTAAGTCTCTAATTTCCTTATTCATTAATCGATGTCTATTAAAAAACGCAGCCCGTATCGCACTCAAAATCGTCGATTTACCCATTTCATTCGGTCCTGCGATGATGTTAAGTTTTTCATCAAGTCTGGCGATTTCAACGGGTTGGTCGAACTTCATAAATTGATTGACCGCTATAGATCTGATGATCACGATTAGTTCACCTCAATTTTCTTGAGTTCAACGTACAGCCGAGTCAAGGCTTGGGCAGCCAGTTTACTCACTTGCTCATCGGGATAACCCAATCGCTTCCTCAACTCATCAACAGCAGTTTTGACAAAGCCACCAACATCAAGCATAGCGATATCATCATCTGTTACCTTGACGTGCAGATGCTCGTTATCTACAACGAAATGCAGAAATGAAGCTTCAAAGCGCTCGGCGATGATTTCATCAAAATAAGTGCGCTCTTCAAGCGAAATCAAGCCCTCAACCTGCAACCGCACCAAATACTGTTCGAGATGGTCGTCAAGACCGCTCAATTTGGTCTGTAACCGTTCGATGTCACTTCGAGAGGCAACCGTTTCACTGATCGTTTCCCATCTGAACTCACCGGTTGAAACTGACTTTACATTCGGCTCAGAAGTATTGCTATTTAAAGAAACGATTAGTGCTTTTCCACCGCCTGTCACATCAAATGCGTCAGTCTCTGGCGTTCCGCTATACCAACAACGTGAATTAATCTCGCGCTGTCCATGCCAGTCACCCAAAGCCAAGTAGGCTAGGCCCGCTGTTTTTGGTCGATCAGGATTGATGTAATTCGTTGTGGCGCCTTCTCCCGAACCGAATTTCGCAACTGACCCGTGAGCGAGACCGATGCGTATACACTCGCTTGGAAGGTCGACACTGTCCATATATTCGGTCGGGTCTTCAAGTGTGGACTTGTGATGAAGTGGCGCAGGTAGAATTGCAGCAGTTTCGGATTCAATGTACAGCGCAGCAGACTCGTCACAAATATGGACATTTGCTGGCAAACCTTTTCTCAGCCGATACCACAGACCATTGGTTCGGTTAGGATCATGATTACCAGGCAATAGGTACCAATGGACATCTCCATATTTCCTCATTCGCTCAAGTGGCTGATTGAGTGATTTGGTCGAGAGATTTTCTGCATCGTAGACATCACCGGCTACGAACACATACCGCAATTCCTGTTTAACCGCAATTTTGCCAAGTCGATCAATAGCATTAAGTCTGGCATTTTGCAATACACCCATTGTCTCCTGGTCCACAAACCTGAAAACTTTGCCAATTTGCCAGTCAGCAGTATGTAAAAATCGAATCGTCAAATTGTCCTCCGAACAAATAAATCAACCACAGTCTTTTCTGTGTAGAGGCTAGTATCCAACAGTGGAGTCTTCAAATGGTGTGCGACTCAACAGAGAAATAGCATTATAGATATCCATTTCCATGTAAAAAGGATCTGAAGCTCTGCTACGTCATATTCTGTCGTATTGTTCTATATAGACTGGATTCACCAATCAATTGAAACGAATGATCTTCGCAGTAGTCAAATGAGTTTGATCATCAATATTCGATCATCGGTTATATGAATTTCACTACAATCACGCAGAGCACACTTGACTGATTTTTGAATTTCAGTTTGCAGCAGCTGCCAGCACTATGGAGGACGAGAGAAGATGAAGGCATCTGACTTATTTGTCGCATGTCTCGAGCAGGAAGGAATTGAGTACATTTTCGGTGTTCCCGGAGAAGAAAATGCACATTTCATGATTTCGCTTGAGGAATCGGACAGTATCAAGTTTATTCTCTGTCGTCATGAACAGGGAGCTGCTTTTATGGCAGAAGCCTACGGACGACTGACTGGGCGGGTTTCAGGCTGCCTGGGAACTCTAGGTCCCGGTGCAACGAACTTGATTACAGGTGTTGCAGACGGCAATATGGATCGTGCACCAATGCTGGTGCTCACCGGTCAAGGAGCGTCTACCCGATTGCACAAGGAATCCCACCAGATTATGGATGTCGTGGCTATGTATCGTCCAGTGACAAAATGGGCGCAGCAGATTCATCATCCTGACAATATTCCCGAAGTAGTCCGCAAGGCTGTGAGAACTGCACTGGTCGAAAAACCCGGTGCTACCCTAGTCGAGCTGCCTGAAGACATCGCACACATGGACGCATCAACAAAACCGCTGCAGCCACAAAGACTACGACGAGCCGTACCAGATGACAAAGTCGTAAACCAGGCGTTTGAATTAATTCGAAAATCCAAACGACCCATTATTTTGGCTGGAAATGGCTGCATTAGACGCCGCGCATCAAAACAGCTGCGATTACTTTGCGAAAATTCAGGTATCGGCGTTGTTTCCACTTTCATGGCCAAAGGTTGCGTGGATATGGATTCAGACTACTGTCTATACACCGTTGGTTTAGGGGCAAAAGATTTGGTGGCATGTGCTCTGGATGCGTCCGACTTGATCATCACTTTAGGCTATGACATGGTCGAATATCATCCGCACCTTTGGAATCCTGATCAGAATAAGAACGTATTACACATTGACTTCCTACCAGCTGAAATCGACGCTTACTATCGTCCGAAACTAGAAGTGGTGGGAGATCTGGCACATACTCTGTGGATGCTGAATGAACGGATCAATGAGGTAGACGATTTATCCTTCGATCTTTCTCAGCAGGCTGCAACCCGTCGAGACATGGCTCTTGATTTTGCTGAGCACAAAGACGATGATACAGAAGGAGTCATTAAGCCTCAAAAAGTACTCTGGGATGTCCGACAGGTTATGGGGCCCAATGATGTACTGCTTTCCGATGTTGGTGCGCACAAAATGTGGATCGCCCGACACTACCATTGTCACGAACCCAACACCTGCCTGATTCCCAATGGATTCTGCTCCATGGGTTTTGCACTACCTGGTGCACTTGCGGCCAGATTAGTGAATTCTGATCCTGACCACCGAATCCTCGCGATATGTGGGGATGCTGGTTTCATGATGAATGTTCAGGAAATGGAAACCGCCCGTCGCCTTAATCTGAACATAGTCGTCATGGTTTGGGAAGACCATGAATATGGGTTGATTGCCTGGAAACAGACTAACCAGTTCGGTCGACATACGGATCTAAGTTTTGGGAACCCAGATTGGATCAAACTGGCAGATTCTTTTGGTTGGAATGGCCACAGGGTCGATCATTCCCGAGATCTTAAATCAGTACTTGAAAATGCATTTTCCGAAGCGGGACCCAGTCTGGTAGTCGTACCCATCGACTACTCTGAAAATGAGAAACTGACCAAACGTCTGGGAGAGATTGTCTGTCCGATCTGAGCGGACAGAAACGTATTCGCGCAACTATTGCCTAGACTGCTTCTGAATTGGATACCGTGCTCTGGAGGCGATTGCTGATTCGAGCCACCTTTCAATTTTGAATTCGATAACTAAAGCTTGTCAAATTTCTGACAGGGTTTGCTTTTATGTCTGCCTGATTACTTGCGAACTGCTTAGTTTAGAAGTCGCTCAAAACAGAATATCATCTTCGATAGCATCAATACCTGCTTGAGCACACAGATCATCCAAATCACCGCCTGGTGCGCCAGACACGCCTATTGCTCCGACTGAAAAACCTCCAGCGTCAATCAATAGACCACCTCCAAGCATGATGGCTTCTTCAAGATGTCGAATTCCAGACAAAGAGGTTCCTTCCGCTGTGGCTTCAGCAAGTTCCGTGGTTGAAAGACGAAAACTCGCCGCCGTCCAGGCCTTTCGACGCGCAGTATTCGGGGTATGGGCACCCGCATATCGGTCTCGGAGCATAACTTGGGGTAAACCATTGCGATCAGAAACAACTACCGACACCTGAAATCCTTCTGAACGGCATTTTTCCAGTGCGGCTTTTGCTGCTTTAAGCGCAATTTCCGGTGTGAGATTCTGCGTGGTAAAAAGTGCATGTTCATCAGCTTTTGTCTGTACCGAAAGCAGTATCAAAATAAAGATTGGTATTCGAAAATATTTCATGGCACTCCGTCGAAAGTTTCAATATTTTTATCAGTTAATCATTCGCCAACTTAAGGACCCATCCTACAAATATACCAACTGATGTCAGATTCTTGTCAATGCTCAATTTGATCGAATTGATCCATTGCCAGTCGAATTAAACCGCCCCAATTGGAAAATTCCACCTGATTTTGCGAATTTTATTGACTCCAGGTGTCAGAAATGTCCAGGTTGAGTCATAATAACACTAGTCGCATTATGCGGATTCCATCTTAATTAATTAATGGATTAATTACATGCAAGTGATACTAGCTCAGCCGCGTGGCTTTTGCGCTGGCGTTGAACGGGCGATCCAGATTGTGGAAAAGGCTCTCGAGAAATATGGCTCGCCAATTTATGTGAAACACGAAATCGTGCACAATCAGCGCGTTGTAAGCGAACTCAGATCTAAAGGGGTCAAGTTTGTTGAAAGTATTTCTGACATTCCAGATGGTGCAGTTACCGTGTTTAGCGCACACGGAGTTTCAAAAAAAGTCGAGAGTGAAGCATCAGAACGTGGCCTAGAACCACTTGATGCCACATGCCCACTCGTCTCTAAAGTACATATTGAAGGGCGGAAATATGCCAAAAAAGGGTTCGAAACTGTTTTGATCGGGCATCAGAATCATCCTGAAGTAGAAGGAACTCTAGGTCAGATTCCAGGTACCGTACACCTCATCAGCGATGTGGAAGAAGTTGATGATCTGGTGATTGAAGATCCTGATAAGGTTGCTTACATTACCCAAACAACTCTATCGGTTGACGATACTCGTGATGTCATTTCCGCCTTGAAGAATCGATTTCCAAATATTGCCGGTCCTGACATCAAGGATATTTGCTACGCCACACAGAATCGTCAAAGTGCCGTACACCAACTCGCAGATCAAGTTGATTTAGTGCTGGTGGTTGGCGCACAGAACAGTTCAAACTCAAATCGTCTGTGTGAAGTAAGCCGCGATCGCGGAGTACCAGCATATCTCGTCCAAAGCTCGAACGATTACAACCCTGAGTGGTCGGTCAACGCTGAAAAAATTGGTGTTACTGCTGGCGCCTCGGCACCCGAAGCTTTAGTTCAGGAATTAATAGAACGGCTTAAACAACATCACGAAATTGAGGTAACAACGATGACGGGCATCACCGAGAACGTCAGATTCAATTTGCCAACCTCTTTGAGAAAAGCGTCGTAATCGAGCAGTTGCATCTCTAGTTATAAGCAGAATGTCGCCCGTTGGTTGATAACATTTGTCTGACTGAATATTTCAAAATAGATTGACGTAGTGGAATTGTCTTGACCAATTTCACTTTTGTGCGATGAAATCAATGACAGCCAGATCACCCTCGAATCTAATTCCGAACAAAGAGCGAATTCGGACTTCTAAGTGTCATAGCATTGAATTAACTGGACACGATATTGCACTGGAACATCTATCGGGAAAAGGTATTGATGAGCATTCGGAGGGGATTTTCTGGTCATGAAAGATGATTTTGATAATTCTGTTCTAGCAAAATTGCAGTCCGTTGGTGTTCGTCGCAACAATCGGTGGTTGGTGCGAGATATTGACCTCACTATGCGTAGAGGGGAAATAGTCTCACTGATAGGCCCAAACGGAAGTGGGAAGACAACAGTAACGAAAATTCTAGCAGGCTCCCTTCAGCCTGATTTCGGTAGCGTACAAAGACCGCCCAACATCAAAATCGGATATGTGCCCCAGAGCGTCACCCTCGATTCAACTCTACCAATGACCGTGCAACGCCTTATGGACGTTCCACAGCCTGTTGATAGAAATGAGTTGTTCGAAGTACTCACCGAACTTGACATTCAACACCTCGCAAACTCTTCAGTACAAAAATTATCAGGTGGTGAGTTTCAGCGGGCTCTGCTCGCAAGAGCATTATTACGCAAACCCGACCTATTGATACTTGATGAACCGACGCAGGGGCTTGATGTTCATGGAGAAACATTGTTGTTCAGTCGAATTGCGAATATTAGAGATCGCATGAATTGTGGCATTTTGATTGTCCGTCACGACCTCCATCTAGTGATGGTTCAAACTGATACTGTCGTCTGCATGAATGTACATATTTGCTGTAGAGGAACTCCAGAACGTGTGCAGAAGGATGAAGCCTATCTGAACCTTTTTGGTGCAAAAGCTTTCGAAACTCGCGCACTTTACTCGCACCTTCACGATCATGATCACGGTCTGGATGGAAGCATAAGGGATTTATGACGATCCATACGTCACTGGTATTGACAAGATGTTCCTAATACCAGATGACTTTTTCAGTCGAGCAATCATCGCCGGCATCGGCTTCACTCTTGTTGCCGGTCCACTTGGCTGCTTCGTTATATGGCAGCGGTTGGCTTACCTTGGCGAAGCGATGGCGCATTCAGCACTACTTGGCATCGCACTGGCAATCGTTCTGGATATAAATTTGATGGTGGGTGTATTCAGCATCTGCCTGTTAATCGCATTTGTGTTGTCTCGAGTCAATAGCGACTCGTTTCTGTCGGGCGATTCTGTCCTTGGGATCATGTCTCATTCAACACTGGCAATTGGTCTCGTGCTCATTTCCTTTATGTATTGGATTAGAGTCGATGTATTGGATTTTTTGTTCGGCAACATCATTTCGGTAACCTGGCTGGAAATCGCCATGATCTACATGGCAAGTGCAGTTGCTTTGGGAATTATCGTTTTTAGGTGGAGAGCGATGATCGGCCTGACCGTCGACGAGCAAATCGCCGCAGCTGAAGGACTTCAACCCAATCAAACGCGAATTCTCCTCATGATTCTGCTAGCTGGAACAATCGCAATAGCGATGAAGATAGTCGGCATCATATTGACAGTAGCATTGTTGATTATTCCAGCTGCAACAGCACGACAAGTTGCAAAAACACCTGAACAGATGGCTACGTTTGCCGTTGCATTTGGTTCAGCATCAGTGGTTGGTGGTATGTTCATGTCGCTGGAGTTTGATACCCCTCCAGGTCCGAGCATCGTTGTGTTTGCACTATTGCTGTTTCTGTCAATGGCAACAGCAATGCTTATGAGAAAACGAAGCCAAGAAAGGACCTGATCCACAAATCATCATTGAGAGCACTAGGATTTCAAGTGCTTCGAAAGCCTCTCAGGTTAATAGCCTCAATACGGCATGGCCAGTATCGACACCTGAAAGATGTGCACCGCCAACTGTTGCCCAAATTGAAGGATGGCAGGCTTCACCCGCGAAGAATACTCGTTCTCCAACAGGCTGTCGAAGCACTTCTCGCATTTTGTACGAGCCGGGACGGGCAGATGCATACGCTCCCAGTGTCAATGGATTCAATCCCCATGCTGTCGCTGAACCTTTGATGTAGTGTCGTTCGATATGACTACCAAGCAAATTCTTCAACTGCAATAAGGCATAGTCGATTTTGAACGCTTCGTCTTCTGTCTGCAACTCGCGCGCCCAACTTCCTCCAACATCACAGTAGGCCAATCCACTGCCCGCAGAATTCGCCAGTGTTCCGAATCCTTTTCCATCTTCGTCAATTTCAAAAATCAGATAACCATCTGAACCGACTCCAAACACATCCTGCGAAAATTGAAGTGCAATGTGATCGTAAGCACCCATGGAAATTTCGTTAAATGACTCGTGCTTTTCCTCTGGGAGTTCCGGCACAAATTTGATCTGATTGGATGCAAGAACACCTGTGGAAACTGTAATAATCACTACTTTGGACTTCAGTTTACCCCGAGCAGATTCAACCACAACACCTTGTCCGCTCCAGTCAACTTTATGAACCGGTGTATTGAGAGACACATCGATGCCTTTGCCATAGTGGGCAACTAATGTTCCGTACCCACTGCTACAAAAATTATCTTGGCCGTCTTCGGAATTCCACCAATCTGTAGTTGAAAAATCATCAAAATCTTTTCCCATTGACCACGGTCCCAAAACAAATTTTGCCGTATTACTCCAGCGTCCATTGACGTGTTCCGTTACTGAACTCGGAGGCACATCTCTACCCGACTTACTGGCTCTACCGATGGCCGCACTCAGCTCATCCACGTCATTCCAGAGCATGGTAAGCTGATCATTATCAGCTTCTTCATTGGAGCCGTAAAACAGCCGATAGTTTTCAGGAGCAGGATAGATGTCAAAACCTTCAGACTTGGCGTATTTGTAGTAGGGGTTTAAACTCCCGTTGTGCAACCAATGAGCACCAACATCGTACGGTACGCCGAAAATTGCAAAATCCGTATGAGCGCGCCCACCGATACGGTGAGACGCTTCTACAAGCATCACGTTCTTTCCAAGTTTTGTCAAGCTGCGGGCAGCAGCCAGTCCTGCAGCACCAGCACCGATTACAACCACATCATAATCTGCTGATGTTGCTCCAAAAACAGATTGGGGAAAGAGCACGGCAAGCCCTGTTCCCATAAATTGTCGACGTGTGAAAGTATTCATAGCGTTCAAAGCAAATTATTCAATTCAGAAATCTGCAATAGCATCTCTATCGTATTACTTTCCGAACAAAGAAAGTAGAACCTGTGCTGTCAAAATGATGCCAAGAATTAACAAAACCAATTTGATGATTCGACGAAAGAGAAGGATGTCGATTCGATTCTGTAGTAATTGGCCCAAGTACAGTGAACCAGCAGCGACGCCTGCAATGGGAAGTGTAGTCAGAAGAATCTGAAGCGTAAACGTTCCCGACGTGCCAAAAACGGCCAACTGGGCAGCTTTTCCTGAGAAAAAGCACATATTGAAAACCTGTACCATCACAGTCTTTGCCCAACCAGATTCGAGTGAGTAAATTACAAGAATTGGTACCATGGTATTGGTCGACCCTGCTGAAAATCCAGCTGCCATTCCAAATCCAAACTGTGAGACTTTCGGAAATCGCAAAGCTTTGCTCAATAACCTCCTACTGGATCGATCTGCCACAAGGTATAGAAAAATCAGTAGTGCTAACAATAACTTGTAAGGCGTAGGGTCGGTATAAACGATGACCCAGGCACCAATGACCGACCCGATTAAACACCATACAGCGAGCGGCCAAAATTGTCCCAGACTTTCTCGCCAATTACCGCCTTTGGCAATGCTGAACAAATTGACAGTAACAGTCGGAATCAGGGTGATGAGGATAGCAATCCGAAGATCAATAAAAGTGGAGAGCATGGCTGTCGATAGTAGAGGAAACCCCAAACCGATTGAGCCATGTACAAAGCCTGCGAAAACGGCGATAAGTACGAATACTACGTATTCGTTGAGCGAAATCACATCAAACATCAGCCAATCTATACACGCGTGCGCTCAAATTAACGGCCGCCAGGTAGCCTTCACGCTAACTGGTTCGAAACAACATTTGCTGATTTCGAGAAGAGGATCGAGTCAAAGCGCAGATTGGAAATGGCGCTACACCCTCAAATAGAAAACGGCAAAGACGTTAAATCCTTGCCGTTTTCCTCTGGTGAATCTGCTTATAGAAACACAAAGGTAGGTCTGAACGATGATCCAGCTAAGTGGTCATTGATTGAATACTAAAGATCGAATCGTTTGCGAATAAACGCTTTAACCGAACGACGTTCTTTACGCTTTAGATTTTCACCAATCGCACCACGTTTCTTAAGATCTTTTTTCAATTCATCCCAGACGGAGCCAACGCTTTCGGAAGTGTGTTCAAGGTCGGCGTAAGGACAGCTCTCACAAATGACATGCTCAAAGAAAACTTTCTTTCCCAAGTCGTACGTCGATTTAGAGACAGTGTAAGCTGGTGCGTAATCACCGCCACCATTTCCACCTGATGAACCTCCAGCGGATCCACCGGATCCACCTCCACCGGATCCACCTCCGCCTGATCCGCCTCCGCCGCCTCCACCTGAAGCGAATGCGACAGAAATTGCAAAGACAGTACAAAGCAATAACATTGCAATGCGCAAAGAGGACGATCTACCTAAAGAAGATGTGAATGAACTCATAGTACCTAACTGTTGTGTTTCTAAATGTTTATTCTAAATATAGATTGATCTAGCAGCTTCATCGGCAATTTTACTAGATAAACGGAAAAAAGTATATTTGAGTGCGCCTTGATCAACCAACTCAAGTCATAGCGCCGAAGTAGCCAAAGAAAAATTGCAAGCACCAAGCAGAGTTAATTTGACAGTCAACATCGTCGGAGCATTTCTGGCGGGTGTGTTCGTAGTTCAGGCGATTCTCTCCCGAGACACGTCAGGATATGATCTGATTGCATTTCTGAGTGGAATTGGAATTACCGCTGCAATTGTCTTCGGACTTTGGCTGTGGCTGATTAGGGGAGATCACCATGTCAGTTTTGGCATTGTTTTTCTCTGGGCATGCGTGTTTAGATTGATCGGTATTTGGGGCGAACCCATTCTGAAAGACGATTATTTCCGCTACCTGCTAGATGCCTGTCTCTTTATCAGCTACGGATCTCCCTACGGAATTCCACCCGAATCTCTCTTTAACGAAAATTCCTTAAGTTCGGCATGTGTGGAGATGCTCACTGGAGTGAATAACCCTCATCTATCTACGATATATGCACCAGTGCTCCAATATGTATTTGTTCTATCACATATTCTTTCCCCAGTTAATCTCGATTTACTGCAGTTCATCATTGTTCTGTTTGACCTGGCAGTGATTTACATGCTCGGCAAACTGGCACCAGCAAGAATGGTTCTGCTTTATGCCTGGTGCCCTCTCGTCATCAAAGAGTTTGCGTTTACCGCACACCCTGATGTCATCGGTGTATGTCTACTACTGGCGGCTTTCATTTTCAAAAAGCACAATCAAACAGCTCTAAGTTGTATTCTGGTTGGATTAGCAATTTGTACAAAAATTCTTGCTGTTGCAGCATTGCCGTTTTTTCTTTTTCGGCAACCTATTCGTTACTGGCTGCTAATTCCGGCAACCGCAGGAATTGTGTATTTTCCGTTTCTGGTTGGACAGCAGCAGACTGACCTAACCATTCTCGCTTACTTTGCGGCAAACTGGCAATTCAATGCCCCAATTTTCAATCTGCTGAGTAAATTGACAACCGATGATCTCGCTCGATACATTTGTCTCGCAACTTTCTTGATCTGGTTCAGTTATTTTTTCAAACGACACACCACGCTATACCAAGCTTGTGACATACCCCGAATGGACTGGGTATTTGGTGTTTTTTTTCTGCTTTCACCTGTTCTGAATGCCTGGTATTGGGTCTGGGTTTTACCATTTGCTGTTCTTTGGCCAAGCGCCTGGGCATGGACAGTCTCTGTCACAGTCTTACTTTCTTACATTATCGGTCTGAACATATCAGGATCGGAGCTTGGCGACTATCAAGTCGCATTCTATGCACAGGTCATGCAACTATTAAGTGTTGCTGTCGCCCTTATTTTTGACTATCGCCACAACCGCCTCAGAATGCCCCGTTCTGATTAGCGATAAGCCGGTAAATTGGATGAAACAGCGAGCCGGAATATCCAGTAAAAAATTTTATATCCCGCCATTAGCGATCCCTTCATGGTGCCAGAAATTTTAGATTTACCAATTCTCTTTCGATAGCGGACGGGTATCTGAAGAATAATCTGACGGGCCTTGACCGCTTTGACCTGCATTTCAGCGGTCCAGCCAAAATCTTCGTCTTGCATGTTCAAATGCTGCAGCGCAGGTGCTGAAATACAGCGAAGAGGACCTAAATCCTCGAACCGGTAACGGTGGAGCAGCCAAATCGTGAGACAAGCCAACTGGGTACCCCACTTTTGGTGCCTGAATAACCCTCTCTCCTCATTCGGGTTCTCCTGTCTACAACCAATTGCGAGATCACACTGATCCATTGCAACGGATTTGACCAAAGGATTCAAATCATCCGGATAGTCGCTGTAGCTCCCGTTGATGAATGCAATTATGTCAGTCTTGCCTGCTGCCTCAATACCCGTCAGACAAGCCCGACCATATCCCGTTCGTGGTTCTTGAATGACTCGGGCACCGGCATTTTCTGCAACATCCTTTGTGCCATCCGTGGAATGATTGTCAACGACTACGACCTGATCAACGAATTTTGGTATTTCACTGATAACTCTGCCAATCGAAGCTTCTTCATTCATCGCTGGAATGATGACTGTAATGTGCTTCTCACCTAGCATGCTCCTACTCGTTCAGCCTCCAGTCGTATTCGTAGTCATCGATCTCATCAAAGTCTTGCAGCTCCTCTGCAAGGTCACTAGAGGCATATTCCAGCAAATGTTCAATAACATTTATTTTTGAATCACCAAAATCTTCACGATACCAGTCATAAATGCTTGAGACAATTAATTCATCGTCTTCGATTCTGGCCCCACGTGGGTGATTGACATATTCTCTGGCAGCTTTCTCTAGTTGCTCTTCCAGATTTTCAGCGGTGTATGCAATGTGCTGCAGGTTTGGACAGCCGATTGAAGCGCAATTGACAGCGTAATGAATCCTGTTGTCTGCATAAACCGGACGCAAGATATCATGTTCGATGTTATCAAGCGTCAAATCGACATCCTGAACTGACACAAACTCCTCTTTCCAGGGCCCGCGCGTCAGTAGACTGAAGGATATGTCTCGAATCGTATCAACTGGATAGTGCTCAAGTATGACCCAAACGGTCAACGCGTTATATAGATTGACCCAGTAGGCAAACTGCTGATCAGCATCCAACTCCGTTACAACTTCAGACTCCAGATCTTCGATGTAATCTTCAAGTCGTTCAAAATCATCTTCAGAAACCTGACCGTAGCGAAAATAATTCAAGCCATCCCGTTGATTAATGTACTTTGACAGAATGTCTGTCCACACTGAATGATCGACGGTTCGTGAACTGGATTCAGGTGGTTCAGCATGAAAAATGGATAGGTCTGCTGCATGTACAGAGGCTGCCAGAGGCAATAAAATAAACAGCAGCGTCAACCGGACCGAGTTCTTGAACAGTTTCAATTTCATAGTCCCAACCTCTAGAAATAGTCTTGACATCATGGATTTTAAGTCGATTGTGTTCACAGTAAGTTCAGGATATCTGTATCCGACAATACAAACACCCCGTATGTTCTGCCTGATACTGCTGACAGCATCATTCGTTTTTGTTTACCCCGTCTCGACAAGCGCCGATGATGTCAAGCTACTAGCTGACAATACACTTAAATATCAAGGTGATAAGATTGCGCTCGCTGACATTTCTGTTCCGCAGGCCACTGCAAAGTGCGAGGGTGATGGCAAGTCATGGCCGTGTGGTGCCACGGCAACACTGAGGCTTAACGAGCTGATTAAAAGTTCGTCGTTTAGGTGCACCATTTTACAAAAAAATGACAGTGTGTCACTCGCTCGCTGTAGTGTTGGTGAAGTCGACCTTGGCAGACAGCTAGTCAAAGAAGGATGGGCACTGACTATTGGGATGGAAACGGAGTACACACAGGCCGAACAGGAAGCGAAGCGAACTCAATCTGGAATTTGGCGCGATGAGTTTTCACCACCTGAAACATGGCGGCAATACCCCGACAGCACGCTTAATCCTTACCTGGACCTGCGATGCAGCGTTTGCGCGATGCGCAAGCAATCTCGAAGGCAATGACCTTCGGCGTCTGCTGTTTATGAGTTCTGTATTGAAACTAACTGATACCGAGTAGTGGCAGTAGTTCAGTCAGGTCCTTAATTTCAGCACGCGGTTTGGCTGGCAATTGATCAAGCTGCTGATTGTAACGATTACACCAAGCCACCTGATATCCGAAATGTGCGCCGCCAATGGCATCCCAGCAATTGGACGACAAGAATGCAATCTCTTCCGGCTTAACATCGAAGTGGTCGCAAGGCATCTGATAGACTTGCGCAGTCGGTTTAAAAATTCCAACTTCATCAACTGACAGACAGACATCCATATAGTCTGAAAATCCAGAGTTTTCCACGACCGGTAATAGCATGTTTGGGGAGCCATTCGACAAAATGGCTGTCTCCAATCCGTTTTCCTTGAGTGTTTTCAATACCCCCGGTACTTCCTGGAAGCAACCGAGTGTCAAGTACGCATTCATTAAATTTTCTCGAAGTCCCGGGTTATTGACACCGTGAGACGCCAGAGCGTAGTCGAGCGACTCACCGGTTACCTGCCAAAAATCATCATAGGCACCCATCAGACTTCGAAGCCACGTGTATTGCAGTTGTTTGCTTCGCCACATCTCTGATACCGGCTGTTCCAGTTCACCAAGTGCAGCACTGTGTTGAGCCGCGGCCGAATGGACATCCAATAGTGTTCCATAAGCATCGAATACGCAGACGCGAATGTTGGAAAACGACTGAGACATTCTGAATCTCCTCCTTAGTTGTTGGGTTGTGGGGGTAGAGAATAAGTGCACGTTACATGGGCAACCAAATCATTCTGCTGGTAGTTGCCAAAGAGTTCAACAGCACCAACTGCGAGTCGTTTGCCCAGCTTGATAACCTTCGCGTCTGCAACAATGTCGCCCGGTTCCGGTCGAACCAGAAAATTGATGTTAAGGTTTGAAGTTACCGCCATCTGAACTCGTCCCGCACGACTCATGATTGCACCCCACATGGCAAAGTCGGCCAAGGCCATCATTATTGGTCCTGATACGGTGCCACCAGGACGCAGAAAATCCTCTTTATAAATAGCTCGCACGGTGCATTCTCCTTGTTCAAGACGTTCTACATTAAATCCAAACATCTCCAACAGCGGCAGTTCCTTGTGAGCGATGCGGCTAAATTCTTCTAACGTGATTGTGGACATTGAGCTTTCAAACTTGCAGTGAATAACCAATTCGGCATAAAATTAGAGAAATCGTCGTCTTAACCGAGAATAAGTCATGAGTCAACTTGCGACAGACCTTTCCACATCAATTGAACCGCTACTATATCGCGAAGATTTTGGTTCGATTACTCGAATTACTCTTAACCGACCTCAGAAATATAACCCCCTGTCGCGGGATATGCTCGCACAGCTGCAGTTAACTTTCGATAATATCTCTAGCGATGAGTCCATTCGAGTGGTCATACTGGCAGCAAAAGGAAAAGCCTTTTCCGCAGGACATGACCTTAATGAAATGCTCAACCATTCAGACTCTGAATTCGCGGAAACCCTGCTGGCTGAATGCAGTCGGATGATGGTTACCATTAATCGGCTACCGCAACCAGTGATTGCTCAGGTACAGGGAATTGCAACTGCCGCCGGCTGCCAGCTGGTTGCAAACTGTGACCTCGCAATTGCATCGACAGAATCCAAGTTCGCCGTATCCGGTATCAATCTTGGACTCTTCTGTTCTACCCCTGGAGTTGCGCTCAGCCGAAACGTCTCCCGCAAAACTGCATTGGAAATGCTATTAACCGGTGACTTTATTGATGCACAGACCGCTTTGGAAAAGGGCTTGGTAAACCGACTGGCCGAAACCGAAGAATTGGAAGATGCTACTTTAAAATTTGCCCAAAGCATCGCAGTTAAACCTAGGGAAGTGCTAGCACTCGGAAAACGGCTATTCTACGACCAAATTGACCAGCAATTGGAAGACGCCTATAAAGTTGCCAGCGAGCGCATGGTCTGCAACCTGGGCTTTCCATCAGCCGCTGAAGGCATTAGCGCATTTGTCGAAAAACGCAAACCTGACTGGTCCTGATCTTTCCTAAATGACCGTATGGTCGACTCACAAGTTGACATACGTGCCGGGTGCATCTGCCAGTGGCGTATACAAATCACTTCCGGGTTCACGAGCAGGAACTCTCTTTCCGCTATAGCGCTTGATCCACTTTTCCCACTTTGGCCACCACGAGCCAGTATTTGAGGTCGCCGATTCAAGCCACTCGTCGGCTGAAGCCGGCAGTTCTTTGGTACTGGTCCAGTAACCGTATTTGTTTTTTGACGGTGGATTGATGATGCCGGCAATGTGTCCAGACTGTCCGAGAATGAACTGAACCTTGCCAGAAAAGATTTTTGCTCCACTGTACGTCGAACGCCATGGCGCAATGTGATCCAGTTCGGTGGAAACGAAAGTGGTCGGTAGCTTTACTTTCGAAAGATCGATTGGCGTATTCAGGACACTGATACCATCAGACTGCGTCAGTTTGTTTTCCAAATACATCTTCCTCAGATAGTAGCTGTGCATCGCAGCCGGCAATCGAGTTGAATCGGAATTCCAGTACAAAAGATCAAACTGTGCCGGTGGTTTGCCAAGAAGGTAGTTATTGATGACAAAATGCCAGATCAGATCATTGGAACGCATCATGTTAAATGTCGAGGCCATTGACTTGCCATCCAGATAGCCGCTGGCCTCCATTTTCGTCTCAAGTTGACAAACACTTTCTTCATCAACGAACACACCAAGATCACCTGGCTCACTAAAGTCAATCATAGTAGTGAAAAATGTTGCAGTGGAAATTTCCACGGATTTTTCAGACTGACTTGCCAGATACCCAAGCAGTGTTGCCAATAATGTTCCACCCAGGCAATAGCCAATCGCATTGATCTTATTCTGGTCTGTGATGGATTGAATCACATCCATCGCCCAAAGCGGACCATCTTTCAAGTAATCGTCAAACGTGGTTTCACGATAGCTTTCGTCAGGATTCACCCAAGAGATAACAAAGACCGTGTAACCCTGCCCTACAAGCCAATTGATAAAAGAATTTTTCGGGGATAGATCGAGAATGTAAAACTTGTTAATCCACGGCGGAATGATCATGACCGGTCTTGAGTGCACTGTCTCAGTGGATGGTGCATACTGAATGAGTTCGGCCATGCGGTTGCGGGCAATAACTTTACCGGGTGTGACAGCGATGTTTCGACCGAGTTCAAACGCGTCATCATCGACCATTTTGATGCTTTTTCCTGCTTCTAAATCATCTGCCAGATTTCGAAGCCCATAGAGCAGATTTTCGCCTTTGGATTCACGCGTGGTTTTTAGCACATCAGGATTGGTGTGCAAAAAATTGGTCGGAGCAAATGCATTTACAACCTGATCGGAATAAAAATCAAGCTTTCTCTTTTCCTCGCTGCTCAAACCATCGGTTTGTTGGAAAAAGCCTTGCAGATATTCCGAGCCAATGAGGTAGGATTGTTTCAACGCATCAAACCATAAATTCGTATTAGCCGTTTCTGGATTGTTCACATCGGCATGCCACTCTGACGACCTGAATCGGCTGTCATCAGATTTAGGCTGAATCGCAGGGGCTGCATCTATACCCTGTGACTTTTTGACAATGTAGTCACCTAAAGCAGCATACTTGGAAAATGCTTTCAACTGCACCTGCAACAGGTTATTTGGATCATTCGCATTACCTAATGCAGCTTTTGCAAATAATGTACCGAGACGCATTGAAAATTGTGAAACATCAGCGGACGGTGGCGTGTTCATCAACGAAGTCATGACTCGAGAATACTGTTGATTGAACTCGGACAGCAAGTGTGCGGGGTTGAAGTCAGAGTTATTTTCTAAAAGTTCTTCCTGCATAAACTAATCTCTTTTTATTGCACTGCATTATCAAATCACGCTTCTAAACCAGGTGTGAATTCGATGGGAACCTCTCAGCTAGATCCGTTAGCTAAGCCGTTTGTACGCCTTGGAACTTTGACTTTAGCCTGACCAATCAGTACCACTTCGCCATCAACAGTACAGGTCGTATCCAGTATTACATATGGTCGTTCACTGTCTAGTTCTGCAACAACAACATTTGCGGTGACGGTATCACCAACCTTTACTGGAACCGTAAACTTCAGGCTCTGGTTCATGTATATACAACCAGGGCCTGGAAGACGAGTACCAATTAATGTCGATATCAAACTCGCAGTCAGCATCCCGTGAACAATTGGCTCGCCGAATGCTGTTTGACTGGCAAACTCGCGGTTCTGATGCAGAGGATTCGTATCGCCGGATACTCCGGTAAACATTAATACATCGGCATCAGTTAGAGTTTTACCGTAGGCTGCAGTCATTCCGACTCTCAAATCCTCGAAGTAATACCCATGCAGTTCAACCTCTTTGCGTGATTCACTCATTTGATTCCTCGTAAGTATTTATTAATAATATATTTTATCCTGTTATAGTGAGTAAGTAATCCAATTGAATATAATTCAAATCCATTCAAATTCCAGCGCCTCGAGATCGGAAGAGCATC
>JAJDXD010000080.1 GCA_022823405.1 Gammaproteobacteria bacterium | reverse complement strand
GAGATGTACTTCAAACAACGCAATCTTTCTCTGTCTGAAATAGCATACCTGCTTGGATATTCCGAACTGAGTGCTTTTAGTCGCGCATTTCGTCGCTGGACTGGACAGTCACCGCGAGATTTTCGAGGTAGAAGTCTGGATTCTTAGGCTGATTCGATCAGCTAAGTTAATTCTTCGGGGCGCCAGGATGGCTACGATTCTTCGGCTACAAGAATGAATATCAAGAGTACTTTCTTAAACGGACTCAATCTGGCTTACCAGCCCTCAATCTTCTAACAGCCAGAACAATCAGAAACGCGATCAGCAGGAATCCTGCCGCGCCACCCATGGTTAAAGAACCTAGAGTCGGAACCATCGGTGTGTAACCGGACACCATTTTTGAGTAGAGCCACTCAGGGATAGTCTGATCAGCTCCTGTGGTGAATAGAGAAAGTGGAAAGTTACCCCAGGACAGTAAAAATGCAAAAACTGCGCCTGAAATGATGCCAGGTGACAAAATAGGTAATGTAATTTCCCTCAATACCTGTAAGCGAGAAGCGCCTAGATCATAGGCTGCCTCTTCCCAGACCGGGTCAAAGCTGTATACCTGGATGGACATAATCAGCGTAACAATAGGCAAAATCCAGATCATGTGCGCAAATACCGCTGTGTGCCAACTCGTTGTGATACCGAGCGATGAGAACCACAATAGCAAAGCTAATCCTAAGACAGCCTGAGGAAAGAATATGGGCAACAGAATAATTCTCTGATACATCTTTCTTCCCTTCCAGTCATACCGGGCAAATGCAAGTGCGCCGAAAAAAGCCAACACCACAGACAGAATGGTGACGAGTAGCGCAACGCTGAACGATGTCCAAAATAAATCACGAACTGACAGTGACTCAAAAGCCTTCTCGTACCAGCGAGTGTCCCAAGCATTCACCGGAAATCGAAAATATCTCTGCTTTGTGAACGATGCCATGACGACTGCCATCATCGGCATGTACAAGAACAGCAGCACTGTGAGTGTCCAAACGACAATTAGTGCACGAACGACTTTGCGTTGTAGCATCGACTTCATGGGTTAACGCCGTCCAACCAATCGATCAAGATCGATATTTCGAAAGAGAAAAAATATGATTACCAAAGAAAGAGTAATCAGTAACACCGACAAAACCGACCCTTTCGGCCAGTTTTGTGCAAAAGTAAAAGCGGACTCGATGTCATCGGCAATCATAACAATGACTTGACCGCCCAAAATTTTTGATTCAGCCAACGACCCCAGCGACAGAATAAAGACAAGCAGACTGCCAATCAGAATGCCTGGCATGGAGAGGGGCAATTCAACCTCCCAAAAAATTTGTAGTCTGGACGCACCTAGATCTGAAGCAGCCTCCTTGAGGGAGTCCGGAACCATCGACATGCCAATAACCAGTGGAAACAGCATAAACGGCAGATAGACATATACCAGACCTAATACGACAGCGGGAACTGTGTAGAGCAGACCGGATAGTGAGACGCCAAGCAAATACTGTAAAGAACCATCAATCACACCATTCTTAAGTAAGAGCAAAACCCAGCCAAACAACCGAATGTTCTCCGAAATGAGCAGAGGCAATGCGACCAGAATGGTAATCAGTGTCGCCCACCGATTAAACAACTTTGTCATGCCATACGCGATCGGATAAGTGATGACCAGCAGCAACGCAACGGTGATGACTGCTAGCATCAAAGACCAGCCAAATGAAATGTAATAACTCTGCGTTACAACTGACAGGTAATTCTCTACCGTCGGAACCTGATTGAGCGTAAAAGTTTTCGGCGGCATAAAGCTGTAGAGCAGAACCAGTACCAACGGTCCTGCAAATCCTACAAGCAAAAATAGGCCGACCGGAACTGCATTCAGCAAACCTGGTTGACGAATCCAGTCAGAGAATGACTTCATGGTGCTAAATTGGTTTGATGTTGATCAGTTTCTTGGACTGAAAATCAGGAAGAAACCAGAATGGAGTCTTCTGCTCGCCAGCCTATCGTTACAGGCTCACCAGCGTTTCCAGAAAATGGATCGTCCTGTAATCTCTCAACCAACCATTGGTCTTCACCATCAGCACTTCGAACTTGATACTGTATTCGAGAACCCAGGGCGTAGTCGTTGAACAACACGCCTTGAATCCGGTTGGGAAGAACATCCGCTGCACCACCAATTTTCATGACTTCGGGGCGAATGATCATAAATCCAGATTCAAACTCCTGTCCGTTTTCTGTAATCTCGTACATGCTGCCAGTTGCACTGTCCTTGACTTTGCCAGTTCCTGCTTTTTCAACAGCCAAAGTGTTCACCTCTCCCATGAACTGTGCAACAAATTTGTTCAGAGGTCTGTTGTAAATGTCGTCCGGGCTGCCAATTTGAATCAGTTTTCCGTGATTCAGGATCCCTATTCGGTCGCTCATCACCATTGCCTCTTCCAGCGAATGGGTGATGTACACAAAAGTCTTTCCAGTTTCCCGATGGATGTCTTTTAGTTCTTTCTCCAGTGTTTTGCGCAGGCGAAAGTCGAGCGCCGACAGTGGTTCATCAAAAAACAATATTTCAGGATCGAACGCCAATGCACGGGCAAGCGCGATCCTTTGACGCTCTCCGCCTGAGCACTGGTTAATTCTTTTGCTGTAAAAATCGCTTGGCAGACGCAATAGCTCTAACAGCTCAAGTGCCCGCTCGCGCCGCGTTGAAGTAGCGACTCCGGCGATTTTCATCGCGAATTCGACATTCTGCCCCACAGTCTTGTGAGGAAACAGTGCCAGGTTCTGGAACACCATGCACGTCGGACGCCGATTTGCCGGGACGTGGTTGATGACATCCCCTCGGAGAGCAATTTCGCCACTGGTGGGGCTATCCATCCCCACCAGTATGCGAATTAGAGTGGTTTTTCCACTGCCCGACGGACCGACCAGCGTGAAAAATTCCCCTTCTGAAATGCTGAGGTTTACATCTTCAAGAGCGGTAAATTCACCGAATTGCTTTGTTACACCTCTTAGCTCTAAAAAACCCAATGGCACTTCATTCATACACTATGGGCTCCAGGCAAAGATCCCATGTCTGCATATCAATTATGGAAGTAACGATTAGGCTTCCCGTTCCCGCTTCGCAGCAGAATAATGCTCATACATTTCTGCATAGTCGGGATTGATGTCGTAATCTGCTGAACGCGCCATTTCTTCTTCCAATGAATCCCACTGAATTGCGTCCAGTTCATCGGAATCAAAAGCACCGAGCACTTCATCGGAGCCCATCTGAGTCACTGGGTTATACGTACCTTCAGCAAATGCAACGTTCTTACTGACATCCGGACGTTGGATGTAGGCAAGAAATTCCTCTGCCAATGGCGACACCTGTGGATTGTTCACAACTGAAGTCAATTCAATCCAGACAATTCCACCCTTCCCGTCCATCGGACCAGAAGCTGGTGTAATACCGCGAACATTGTTGTAGCCATCGTAACGTGCTGGGGATGCGGTATACGTACCACCGGTGAAGTATGCATCGATTTCGCCGTTGATCAGAGCCAGGTTCATGGCAACTAGGTCATCGGTCAAAATCTTTGCACCATTGAAAATCTGCCGTGCCATATCGCTGAATGCCGAAATTTCTTCCGGTGTGTGCACCTTGAAAGGATGGACATCTGCAGCGACACACATATGGTAAATATTCCAGTTGTCATAAGTAAGAACGCCATAGCGATCTTTCATAGCTGGATCCAAGAACAGCTTGAAACCCTGGTCCTCTGCCATAGAGCGTGAAATTTTGTCCGTATTGACAACAAAATTAAATGGACCGAATCGTTGCGTTACGCCCAGCAAATGCTCACCTGTCTTGTCCATCGCCCATGAATACGGAGGATGAAAGGCAGGCATCATTTTCTCGAAGAACGGCTCAAAACGATCTCGCGGCAGATCAAGGATTAAGCCTTCTGGCCACATCATTTCTCTGGCCCATGGGTTGTTGACGTTAATCAAGTCCCAAATCTTAGTTTCACCCGCCCGAAGTTTATTTACAGCATCGGGATCTGAGGTTAAACCTTCAGCACGAACTGTCGCATCAAACTCCCTTCGAAATGGGTCTAACACATCGTCCGAGTTGTAGCCTTCCCAGCAATAAATGTTAAGTTCTTTCTCACGCGCTGCATGCGCAAGGCCCGGAAAGGTACCCATCGCATACGCCGCAGCAAATGCTCCGGTGGTTTGCAGAAAGTTACGTCTTGACGTATGAATCGCCATATTTTGCCTCCTTCTAAGTATCAAAATTAAATGGATGGAATAGAGTCATCTCATTGAATGATGGATTCAATACAATAGCACAAATTAAGCCTAACGACACAAAAATCTTGTTCGACTAATTTTTACTTGCGTAGGGTCGAATTTTGATATCCAACCTCTTGACAATCTCAAGAACTGAAAAAACCCTCAAGATATTTGCTGTTCTGCAATATCCCAAATTTCATTGAGTTTTGTCTGACTCGCAATAGTTTTTCGTTCCTGGCTATCGGGTAGAAACGGGTAGTCCCGATATTCCTCACCCGGTCTGTATGAACCATATGGACGATTACAGGCCATCACTCCTTCGCGGTCAGGACAACCATTTGTCATAAATGCCAAGCCACTGTCAAATGCCAGCTTTGCAGAATTAGTCTCTGGAGCCAACCGAACTAGGTCCCCAGCATCGTTGAATTCAAGCGCATCGGGCTGCAAATCGCAGTTTTCAATCAAGTACTTGACATATTGAATACGACGCCAGCGTTCCAGTGGAGCACGCGGTACATCCTGCATCTCTGTACCTGGTTCAGGATTGAATGAAAACAGATAGCCAGCGATCTGCTCAGATTTCAACTGGAAAATCATATCGAACATTTCCTTGTCCGTCTCTCCCAACCCAACAATCAAATGACAATTGACTTTCATCGGCCCATATATTCGCCTTGCTGCACGAACGATTTCCCAATGCTGATCCCACCGATGAGGCCCTTTAGCCAACTTGCCACGAGTTCGTAAAAATAGATCTTCAGATACTGCATCCAATCCGACACCAATAATGTCAACGCCTACCTGCTTAATTTCGTGAAGGTCATCTTCGTCCAGCAGAGTTGCAGTTACCAGTCCTGAAATTGGAACTTCGGGTGCAGCTTTGTGAACGCGATCTGCCATATCAATCAAATCGCGTGTCGCTCGATGATCCTGAACCTGTGCAA
>JAJDXD010000038.1 GCA_022823405.1 Gammaproteobacteria bacterium | reverse complement strand
CCGGCTGCGCGGGTTCAGGCAGCTGGGCAAAGTGATCGAGGGAGTGAAATTCAAGAATGGAGTCGAACTGAATTACAATGACACCGACCAGGTAGCCGCTTAGTGATGAATCCCGTCACGCACTACTTTTGGGCATAACTCCAGAAATAAATCTCAGTTTGGCGCTTATCGTTTGTCTAAACAAACAATTATGTGAATAAATAATTTACTTCGTTTTTTGCAGTTTAATCTCAACACTTTGTCACATTGAATAGTTCTAACTCACACCTATTTTGATAAGAATGTACTGCTCACTGCACATATTTGTCTAGTAGTTCAGCTTAATTTTGAGGTACCAAAGCAATGAACATACGAAAACCGAGAATCTCCGAGATGATCGAAATTACTGAGGACTTCGGACTGCATTTGTCCGAAGCTAGGGTTCGTGACTTCATGGACTTAATGGAACCCATTTTTGAAGACTACGAAACTGTCAATTCCATGAGTGACTATGTCCCGAAGATTACTCGCCCAACTGCGACTTGGAGTTTTCCAGAACCGGTAGACAACCCGTTCAATGCTTGGTATGTGAGAACTGAATTGAGTTTAAATTCAAGTGGTTCTTTAGGCGGTCAAACAGTTGCCCTAAAGGACAGTATATGCCTCGCGGGTGTACCGATGACTTATGGCACGCGCACTTTAGATGGATATGTTCCAGATATCGATGCAACGGTGGTGACACGATTATTAGAAGCAGGCGCAGTCATTCTAGGCAAAGCAAGATGTGAAGCTTACTGTGCTTCAGGCAGCAGCCATACCAGTGATGGTGGTTGGGTTGAGAATCCAAACCGATCAAATTACTCCGCCGGAGGCTCCTCCTCTGGGTGTGGAGCCTTGGTTGCTGCCAAACTTGTCGACGTGGCGATTGGCGGAGATCAAGGCGGTTCAATTCGTATTCCCGCATCATACTCAGGTTGCTACGGCCTAAAACCTACACATGGTCTAGTACCCTATACCGGTGTATTTCCAATTGATGCATCTATTGACCATATCGGGCCAATGACACAGACTGTTTACGACAACGCCAAAACTCTACAAGTGATTGCAGGTGAAGACGGGCTTGACCCACGTCAGATCAATTCACAGGTGGACGATTACGTTGCCGCCATCAGTCGAAGTCCAAGAAACTTAAGAGTGGGTGTACTAAAAGAAGGATTCGGATGGCCAAATTCAGAGCAAGGTGTAGACAACAAAGTACGGGAAGCGTCCGAACGTCTGAAAAAACTCGGGATGAATGTCCAGTCGGTTTCTATCCCATTGCATCGCCATGGTGAGGCAATTTGGGGTCCGATTGCACACGAAGGATTTGCTAACCAGATGAGTCGCGACAATCCGATGGGATTTGGCTGGAAAGGTCTTTATACGACCTCACTGATTGAGTGGCACGCCAGATGGCGGGACAAGGCGGAAGACGTCGACGATACTGCAATTTTATCTATGTTAGTGGGTGAGTACTTTCAACGAAACTATGGAGGACATTTCTATGCTAAAGCCCAAAATTTATCTCGCAAGCTTTCTAGTGAATACGATAAGGCGCTGGAAGAATTTGATCTTCTGTTGATGCCAACTACACCAATGACGGCAAAACCGATTCCGCCGAGAGATGCCTCACTTTCTCTATACTGTCAACGTGCTTATGAAATGGGATCCAATGTTTCGCCAACAAATTTAACTGGACACCCTGCAATATCGCTTCCCTGTGGGCTCAGCGAAGACATGCCAGTGGGTATGATGCTGATTGGAGGAAGGTGGCAGGAATCAAAAATCTATACAGCAGCATCGGCTTTTGAGGAGAACTACAACTGGCAAAATTTGTAAGTTACTTGTTTGAGCGTTCTAGCGTTGTAATTTCGCTGTTCTCGTTATCAGAATTCAGGCACCTGTTTCACGCATCCAGCCTGTGATCTGGATAACTCCAGTCATCATTGATACGAGTGCATTTTCTAATTCTACTTGAGCACAACGAATTTCACTCAGCACATCTGAATTACCGAAGTCGTATGCTGGAGCCTGAACGATTGCATCTTCAATCATTGCACTTTTGATGCCCGGATGCCCAAAAAAGCCAAGACAATTGTCCTGCGCCTGAAAAAGCATCGGACTTCCGTCTCTCGATTCCGCAAGGACGGCCGACCCGGGAGGCGCCAGCGGTGCATCGCGCATAAAGGTGATTACTGGAAATTCAACTGGTAAGAAACTATTGAGCGCATTGTCATCAGTACGATAGGCGCGATCAACGCTGACTGTCAAATTCATTGGTGCAACGGTTCCGTTAAGGGCTAAGCTCAATAATTGCGCACCTGTTCCGAATGCAAGAATAGGCAAGTTCTTTCGTAAGCCAGTTTCAATGATTCTGAGTTTGTGATTAAGTGCTGGAATAATCGGGTCTGAGACTGTACCATAAGGTGCGGCGCCCAGTAAAATCAGACCATCTTTTGGCAATTCAGCTTTTCGAATCCAATCACTATCATGCGCTGGACGAATATATCGAAACCGTATGTTTCTTCCCTCCAAATGGTCTTCTACCAAACCTAGATGTTCGGCATCGGAATTTTGTAATACAGCAATCGTTTGCACAATTTGAGAAATGTTAATTTTGGTCAGACTTAAACGATTATTGCTTCCTGATTCTCGGAATAAAACTGAAAGCCACTCGAGAGTCGAGAAAAGAGATCGCTCAGTGCCTGATTTGATTTCAGCGCAGTTTCTGCTTCTGAAATGATAGATCTGACAGTAAATCTTGAAATTTTGACTTCTGAACCACTACTGAAAGTGGGATTCTCATAAATTCGCCTCAGAGTTAATACTGCCATTCCTAGAGCCCAAATGCAGTGTCGGCGTATTCCAGGCTGATGCAAGGGGACTAGTTGAATATACCGTAGTGCGTTATTCTGGTGACCGTGAGTAATTTTGACCAGTTGGTGCATTCCTGCGATATATCCTTTTGCCCGATGATCTTCAGATAAGTTATTTAACTCATACCCAAACTCATTAAATACATCTCTGGGAAACCAACAAACTCCTCGTCTTTGATCATCCCAGACATCTTTCAAGATGTTGGTCATCTGGAGAGCTTGACCGAAAGAAACTGCCAGTTTAATGAGTTGATCATATTTTTCAGCAGTATCTGGACAATGATCACAAAATAGTTCGGTCAGCATCTCACCAACCACGCCCGCGACATAGTAGCAATATTGATCGAGTTCCGTAATATCAGCCAAACCTGCTAAAGATGCGCGTTCCTGAAAATCAGCCATTCCGCGGGACATAATTCGTACACATCTTTCCAGTGCCTGTTGTTGGGTGGGTGTACAGGTGTGGGTGATTCTAATCACCCTCTCTGTGTTTCGAATTAGATTGCGTTCATTTGATGTTGTGGATGTTGAAAGTTGAGCGTGCAAATTTTTGGCAAACTGTTCTGCGCTTTCTTTTCCAGCGACAACATTGATGAATTGCTCTGAAATTTCTCTTTTTTGCTCGTGGGTAAGCGCAGGTTCATCTTCAATAGTATCCGCGATTCTGCACAGCAAGTAGGCGTTGCCAACAACTTCTCGTAGACCCTGTGGTAGTTGCGGAATTGTCAGAGCAAACGTACGAGATACTCCCTCTAGAGCACGATTCTGATATTTGATGTCAGTTGAATGAAACATTCCTTTGTTAGATCTCGTCCTGACTATAATGAACCATTCTATCAAATATTGTACTGGTTCAATCATTTTGGAGTACATGAAATGCAAAAGTTAAAGACGATTAAATCAATGATTTTTGGGCTCACCGCTCTGATTGGTATTCAAGGCGTGGCGTATGCCGAGCCGATTAAAATTGCGCTCAGTGAATGGACGGGGCAACATATTTCAGCTCACTTTGCCGCTAATTTGTTTAAGCGGAACTTCACTGGCGATTTATGCTATGGACCACAGGTAAAGCATTCATTTTTTTGAAAAATCCTGCCGATACTGTTGATTTCAACCGGTGCGTGCACTGGGTACATATTTTTGCGGATCAACGCCTAGCAGTTCC
>JAJDXD010000052.1 GCA_022823405.1 Gammaproteobacteria bacterium | reverse complement strand
CGCCTGATTGAAACCGCGGCGTTGCAAACCATGCTGGCCTGCCCGGAATAATCCGGTACAACTCCAATCAGTTCTGGCAGATAATCACAGTGAATTCAATTGACGCGTGATGAACATCACGGCTTGGGGAAATGCTTACGGTCAACTCAACTATGGAGGTATATAGATTATGCTATCCCGAAAAGTAATGGCAGTTATTGTTGCTGCCTGTTTTGCCTTTGCCGGACTCGCTTCAACGCCAGTTTCGGCGGACAAAGTTCGCTGGAAGATGGCGAGCTGGTTTCCACAGAATCTCACACAGTTGGGAACGCTTGGTCACCATGTGACTGGAACGCTTGATCGAGTATCCGGTGGTGAATTCGAAATGAAATATTTCGATCCTGGTGCACTTGTACCACCAGCCGAATGTTTTGATTCGGTCGCTTCCGGTGCAGTTGACGCCTGCTGGTCGACACCTGGTTACTGGTATGGAAAAAATTCCGCCT
This sequence comes from Gammaproteobacteria bacterium, assembly GCA_022823405.1. Classification (GTDB taxonomy): domain Bacteria; phylum Pseudomonadota; class Gammaproteobacteria; order Arenicellales; family JAJDZL01; genus JAJDZL01. The sequence goes on along the minus strand of JAJDXD010000052.1, from coordinate 14,348 downwards.
TAGCAATGTTCGCAGCAGTTCCATTTGGTCCACAAGCCGGTGAATATGGTGCGTGGATGTATTTTGGTGGTGGACAGGAATTGATGAATGAGATCTATGCAGAACATGGGCTTTATTCACTGATTTGTGGTGTTATCGCACCTGAAGCGTCTGGATGGTTTCGAAATGAAATTACATCGGTTGATGATCTTAAGGGGCTGAAGATGCGATTTTTTGGCCTTGGCGCAAAAGTAATGGAAAAAATGGGAGTTTCAACCCAATTGATTCCTGGTGGTGACATCTTTCCGGCACTTGAGCGCGGTTCGATAGATGCAACAGAGTATTCGATGCCAGCAATCGATTTGAATCTCGGCTTCTACCAAGTTGCAAATCATTACTATTTCCCTGGTTGGCACCAGCAATCCACGTTGTTTGAAATTTTGATGAACAAGGAAAAGTGGGATGCTCTGTCAGACCAGCAACAGTCCTGGCTTGAATTGTCCTGCGGTGACAATTTTCGCTACGGCCTTCTTGAAGGCGAAGCCATTCAGGCCCCGGCACTAGCCGAGCTACAGGAAAAGGGTGTGAACATCCATCGCTGGCCACAAGAAATTCTGGATCAACTTGAAGCAGCGTGGCTTGAAGTTGTTGCGGACGAAAGTGCAGCCAATCCTGACTTCAAGCGAGTTTGGGATCATCTGCAGGCATTCAGGGATCAGTATTCCATCTGGGCTGAACTCGGTTATCTGTAAAACCAGATTCTCACCTGATTGGTGATTTTTACCAAAAACTAGGGATGCCTGAGTGCATCCCTGGTTTGTAATTTGTCCGCTGGTTAAAACCTGAATCGGCATGAAGCTCTTACTGCGACTTGACGAGATTACCGAATCTTGGATTGTGTGGATCGGTCGAGTGACTGCATGGGTCGCGATCGCGCTCATGATTGTGATCGTTTTTGATGTCATTACACGTCGCTTTCTGGTGCTTGGCTCGACTAAACTCCAGGAACTTGAGTGGCACATACATGCAGTCCTTTTTCTGTTTTGCCTGGGGTATGCCTATCTCAAAGATGCACATGTAAGAATTGATCTTGTTAGGGAACGACTCAGCAGAAAGACGCAACTATGGATTGAACTGATCGGCTGTCTGTTCTTTCTAATCCCCTATTGCATCATCGTAATCTACTACGGAGTAGACTGGTGGCATCGTTCATTCGAACAGAATGAAATGGCCGCCTCTGCGACTGGTTTACCCTATCGCTGGATCATCAAAGCGGCTCTACCAATTGGGTTTGTAATCCTATTGCTTAGTGCCGTCGGTATGGCATTTAGAAAGATTGTCCAGCTTTTTGGAACTCCCAATTTGGTTCAGATTGTTGACGAAAGAGAAAAAGCTGAGACGGTCCACTTGGACCAGGTTGAACTGCCGGTCGATGGCGAGCAGTGACGGAACAAAGTAATGCTTGATTTCTTCATCGATTTTATGCCGCTGTTCATGTTTCTTGCACTGGCGATACTGCTATTTTCCGGCTATCCGGTAGCCGCGGTGCTTGGTGGTATCGGTTTAGGATTTGGCTATCTTGGGGTTTACCTGGATGTATTTGTTCCGATTGAGTTTTTTAACATCGTTGGTCGAATATGGAGTGGTATAGCAGACAATCTGGTTTTGGTAGCCATCCCAATGTTCATATTTATGGGGACCATGCTGGAAAAAAGCGGGGTCGCGCGCGATTTGCTCTATTGTCTTCAGGTTTTACTTAGACGGGTGCCTGGTGGTTTGGCACTGTCCGTTACAGCTATGGGAACCATTATGGCTGCGACGACCGGAATCATTGGTGCGTCTGTCGTCATGATGACACTCATGGCCTTGCCCATCATGCTTCAGCGGCAATACAACATACCTCTCGCTACCGGTACAATTGCGGCATCTGGAACATTGGGTATTCTGATCCCGCCAAGCATCATGCTCGTGATCATGGCTGACCTGCTCGGACGCTCAGTAGGCAATTTGTTTGTTGCAGCAGTTTTTCCAGGACTACTACTTGCCAGCATCTACGCAGTTTATATTCTTGTGATTTGTTCGATCAAACCCCAGCTTGCACCCCCACTGCCGAAAGACTTGGGGCCACAGGACACCCGCGAATTTTGGAAAATGATTTTCAATGGCCTGATACCTCCGGTCTTACTGATCGTACTGGTGCTGGGATCGATTGTTGCGGGATGGGCAACACCGACAGAAGCATCTGGAGTAGGTGCCGCGGGTGCGACTTTGATGGCGGCAATGAAAAAGAGGTTGAATTTTGCAACGCTGCGATCGGTAGTCGAGCGATCTGCATTGACAGGTGCCATGTTGTTTTTCATTTTCATCGGTGCAACTGCGTTTTCCTATGTGTTTCGATCGCTTGGCGGCGACGATATCGTCATCGAGATCGTTGAAAACAGCGGTTTTGGTGCATGGGGAATTCTATTTACACTGATGGCAATCGTGTTTGTGTTGGGGTTCTTTTTTGACTGGATTGAAATTACTCTAATCGTTTTGCCGGTGTTTGCCCCAATCGTCCAATTGCTTGACTTTGGTGACCATGTTGACAAAATTGACCTGGTCTATTGGTTTGCAATCCTGGTTGCCGTTAACCTGCAGACCAGCTTTCTGACACCGCCCTTCGGATTCGCGCTTTTTTATATGAAAGGGGTAGCTCCGCCTGAAGTCAAGATTCAGCAGATATATCGGGGTATTGTTCCTTTCGTTTTACTGCAGGTTGTTGGACTGACACTCGTGATTGCGTTTCCTGAGATCGCATTGTGGTTGCCTAGTAAGTTGCTAAACTAGCTCTTCACCACAATCCAAGCTAAAGTGGCTGAAACAGTCAAATCATCTGGAAAATCTGTCGGGCTGTTTGCAACGTGCCTGGTCGATCTCATGAGACCTGAGGTTGGATTTGCCTCTGCAAAACTGATTGAAGAAGCAGGTTTTGAGCTTGACGTTCCCCGTTCCCAAACCTGCTGCGGTCAACCACTTTATAACAATGGAGACTTTCAGGGCACTCGAAATATTGCCCGCCAATTAATCGAAACATTTTCTGGATATGATTTCGTCGTCGCACCATCCGGATCCTGTGCCGCGATGATCAAGATTCACATTCCCGAATTATTTTCTGAAGAAACGGACCATCTTTATAACAAAGCGAAGGCTATCGCTGACAAGACTTATGAGCTGACTGAATTCTTAGTTGCGTTTGGAAGCTCAGATATTGTGGCATCTTATAAAGGCGCATGCACCTACCATGATTCGTGTTCAGGGTTTCGAGAGTTGGGCATTCATACTTCGCCACGTGAACTTCTCGGAAAGGTTGAGGGCATGACACTGACCGAGTGCCGGGAATCAACTGCCTGCTGTGGGTTTGGCGGTACGTTTTGTGTGAAATATCCAGAGATCTCAACGCAGATTGTTTCGGAAAAAGTCCAAAACATTCAGGAAACTGGAGCTCAAACGGTATTGGGTGGTGACCTTGGTTGCCTGATGAATATTGCCGGTTTCCTCAGTCGGAAAGGCAGTGACATTCGCGTATTACATGTTGCAGAAGTATTGGCGGGTTGCGGAGATAATTCAGCGATAGGCAAGCCGAGGAATTAATTATCTGGAGCAGTTGTGGAAGTTGCATCACCGAAATTCAAGTCAAGTGCCCGCGAAGCGCTTTTGAATGAAAGCTTGCAAGGCGCTTTAAAGAATTCACGCGGTGGTTTTGTCGACAAGCGATTGGCAGCTGTTGAAGATTTCCCGCAATTTGACGAATTGCGAGACCGAGCTGTTGGTATCAAAAATCATGTTCTGACCAATCTTGATTACTATCTTGGCCAGTTTGCCGATCAGGTTGAGGCCGTCGGAGGACAGGTTCACTTTGCGGCAACACCTGAGGATGGAGTTGAAACAATCATCGATATTTGCAAACAGGCGGGTGCAAAGCGCGTTGCAAAAGGAAAATCGATGATTGGTGAAGAGATGGCCCTCAACGATGCACTAGAGACTCAGGGTATGGAGGTCATCGAAACTGATCTTGGTGAATATATCATCCAGCTAGCCAAGGAAAATCCAAGCCACATCATCGCACCCGCCATTCATAAGACGCGCGCTGAGATTACTGACCTATTTCACGAACATCACGGGAAGTACGGATTGACGGAAAGGGTGGAAGAAGTAGAGACGATTGTCAATGAAGCGCGAACAGTATTGAGGGAGCACTTTGTCAGTGCCGATGTTGGCATAACTGGAGCAAACTTTTTGCTGGCAGATTCTGGGGCTTCGGTATTGGTGACGAATGAAGGCAATGGTGATTTGACCAGTACTTTGCCACGTGTGCATATCGTTACCGCTTCGATCGAAAAAGTAATTCCCTCGCACAAAGACCTCTCAGTATTTGTACGAATTCTTGCACGAAGTGCCACTGGCCAGGAAATATCCTCGTATACCAGTATTTACAGTGGTCCAGCACAGTCAGGTGACATGGATGGTCCGGCTGAGTATCATGTTGTTTTACTTGATAACGGACGCTCAAAAATGTTGCAGGGTGAGTTTTGGGAGATGCTACGTTGCATTCGGTGCGGAGCTTGTATGAATCACTGCCCAGTTTACCAATCTATCGGAGGGCATGCTTATGGTTGGGTCTATCCCGGGCCCATGGGTTCAGTCTGGACCCCATTGCTAGTCGGTTTGCAGAATGCAGCGAATCTACCCAACGCATGTTCGCTGAACGGGCGCTGCGAGGCTGTATGCCCGGTCAGAATTCCACTGCCGAAATTATTGCGAACACTGAGAAACCAAATTTTTGAAAGAGGTCTGGTAGACTGGCCGTCACGCATCGGACTTGCGATGTGGGGATTGGTAGCCAGACATCCGAAACTGTTCCGGTTGTCAATCGGTATGGCTTCCTGGTTTTTGAGTCAACTGGGCCGTCGTAGGGGTTCAATTCAAACTCTACCGTTGTCCTCTGGCTGGACAAAAACTCGAGATCTTCCTTCACCTGCAGGGAGGGGATTTGTTGCTCAATGGAATTCTAAGAAAGACTAAAAGACTCTGACTTGTTCTGCCATCCAGTAAGTTATTCACAGCAAAATTGACCAAGCCACTTGCCTTCCATTTTGCGAACTGAGAAATCAGGTGAGAGGTTATTCAGCTATCTGGATTGAGTTTATTAATTCCGCCTTCCTCCCAGTTGATCGGAATAGGGGCACACAGATTCGAGAGGAGGCCTATTTCACCAAAGGAAGTGTCATTGTTGCAGATAAAAATACAAAGAGAGTTGAAGTGAAATTTTCCCACTACATGCCATTGCTTGAGTCCATCAAGCTACACTAATCAACGAGTATTTCGATGGACGAACCCAAACCACTTGATAGCCTCTTCAAGGAAAAGCTGTTCCGAATTCCCGACTACCAGCGCGGTTACGCGTGGGGACGCGAGCAGTTGGATGCCTTCTGGGAGGATTTAATAAACCTGCCAGAAGGTCGCTCCCACTATACCGGTGTGCTTACTCTAAAGGAAATTCCGACCACCGACGTTAAACAGGATGACAAGGAGTTCTGGCTGGTCGATGACCATTCTTACAAGCTGTACCACATTGTCGATGGCCAGCAGCGGTTAACAACCTTCACGCTGTTTTTACAAGCATTCGTCGAGTTGATTCGCAGCTTGCCCGAAAACGAGGGTCAGGTGGACGAGGAGATCTACCTGACTGACACGCTGAGCATCGCGGTCGTAGAAAGGAAGTTTCTGTTCAAAGTGAAGCCGCCCGGGAAAGCCTTTCGAACTTACAAATTCGGCTACACGGTTGACAATCCCAGCTACGAGTACATGCGGTACCGCATTTTGGGTGAGTCGGATAGTGGTACGGTGTGTGAGACGTTCTATACACTCAACCTTAGCAATGGGAAGCAATATTTTAAAGAGCGACTGCGAGCCTGGCACGAAGAAAAAGGAAGCTCAGGGCTCCGAAGCATATACCGTACGCTGACCAAACGGTTTCTGCTCAACGAATACATTATCAAGGATGAATTCGATGTTTTCGTCGCCTTCGAGACGATGAACAACCGCGGTAAGACGCTGTCAAATCTTGAATTGCTCAAGAATCGTTTGATCTATATTACGACGCTCTATACCGATGCGGAGTTGGATCCTGCGGAGTACAAAGATCTCCGCGACTCAATCAACGACGCTTGGAAGGAAGTTTATTTCCAGTTGGGGCGCAACAAGTCGAAGCCACTGAACGACAACGACTTTCTGCGAGCCCACTGGATGATGTATTTCAAGTTTTCTAGGCAGACGGGACGAGACTACATCAAGTTCCTGCTGGAGGAGCAGTTCACTCCACAGCGTGTTCATCGCAAGATCGTTCAGCGGGTGGAACTGGAGGAAGCCGAAGAGCAGGCATCTGATTCGGATCTGGAAGCGGACGACGAGAATGGATTGGACGAGGTCGAAAGCAGCGGGCCGGTGATCGAGGCTGAATTGCGTCCGAACGACATTCGCGACTACGTCAAAAGCCTCAAGGCATCTTCGGTTTATTGGTTCAGTACGTTCTACCCATTGATATCTGACAATTTAACTTCGAAAGAAATTGAATGGATTCAACGTCTGAATCGGCTGGGCATGGCGTATTTTCGCCCATTGCTAATGGCGATTCTGAAAAAATTTGATGATCCGTACCAACGTATCAGTATCTTTAAGGAGATCGAACGGTTTATCTTCGTTTTGTTCCGGTTAACCCAAGCCCGTTCGAATTATCGCAGTTCGGAGTTCAGCAATGCTGTCCGCGCAATTGACCGTGGCGAGTTAGGTTTGACGGAACTAAAGGAGCGACTGCGACGCCGAATGAGTTACGCGTTCACGAATGATGGTCATTTTGCACACGACGACTTTTATCTGTTGCTTCAGAAGAAGTTCGAGAACGGTCAGGGCTACTATGGCTGGTCCGGCTTGCGCTATTTCCTCTACGAGTACGAACTGGAGTTGCTGCCTAGCGGTCGACCTAAGAAAGTCTACTGGTCGGATTTGCTCAAGACACCGAATGACAAAATTTCCATTGAGCACGTTTATCCGCAAACCGAGACGGCGGCGTGGCGGTTGACCTTTGAAAGTATCCATGAGCAAGAGAGGGTGAAGTACTGCAATAGCCTTGGTAACCTGTTACTCCTTTCTCTTGCGATTAACGCTTCGTTGCAGAATGACGAATTCGCTGAAAAAAAGAACCCCAAATTAAACCGTGATGGCACTAAAGCACGTAACGGTTATGCAGATGGGTCGCATTCGGAAATCGAAGTCTCCTGTTGCGAAACTTGGGGACCCAATGAGATTCTTGAGCGAGGCATTCGGCTGATTAGATTCATGGAGAAGCGCTGGGAAATCCGATTCGCAGATGACCAGGTACGGGAAGCACTACTGTTTATCGGAAGTAACAATGGCGAAGAACCCGATGGACAGGATTTAGAATCAGATTCATAAGCAAAACGCCGAAGCACTACATATTGAGAATCTACAAGAGTTCTAATAATTGCCCATGCATGCGAACTTACCATCTAAGCTCGAAATGCTTCTGGCCTAAGGATAAACTGTAGCTAGCCAATAAATTGATGGAGAAATTAACTTGAACTTACTAACGGGCACCTTCGAAGAAAGGCTTAGAAAAAGTATTTCATTTGCATGGCAAATTTTCAGGGAAAAAACAGGCGCCAAGTTGTTACCAATCAACAAAGAAGCATCAATGCAGCTTCATTACTCTTATGTTTTGCAGCAGGTGATTCCTCTTATCTGCTTTCATGAGGATGAAAGTGTGAAAATCGAATTGGAGACAGGTGTGAGGGTTAATGACAATTACCGTGTAATTGATCTGGTATTGAAAGGAAAGAACTCTCACGGTCTTTACCACAATGTTGCTGTTGAGATGAAGTGCTATCGGCAAAAAACTTCGTCAGGTGGGCAGCGTGGCGCATCAGATATTTTCATGAAAGACGTCTATGGCGATCTACACTTACTTGAAGAGTATTGCGAGTATTCAGATTTTGATCGAGTTGTTTCCCTGGTAATGAATGATCTGAAAAGGCATGTGCATCCCAAGCAAAAGAGAGGGAAGTATTGGGACTATGACATTTCACATGGCACTAAAGTAGGAAATAAACACTTAAAAACTCCGTTCGGCGGAAAAAAGATCGATATCAGAATTAAAAAATCATATGAATTCAATTGGGTTCAATGTGGTCAGTTTTGGTTTCTGGAGATTGAAGGACATTAGAATTTCCTGAGTTTATCGATTCGTATTGATAACATGTTGATTTAGTTATAGTCGTTACAAATAATACTGCATTTCGAACTCCTGCAATTTCTCGGTAAATTCTGCTGTTATTTCAACTCGAGTGGTTGCTTGTCCCAATCAAGTTCCATCATCCGAAAAATTTTATATGTAAATAGAAATTTATGAAACAAAACCAAACTAATCAAGAAGTAATTTCACGAGCAATTGAATTGGCGGCTGAAATGGGACCGCAGCAGACCGATGGAGAGTGGTTGGAGAATTTAATTGAAGACACGGCAGAATTGATCAAGGACTGGGATATAGCGAAATGCCAGTCGTGGACAAATTGGGACGATCGTAAGCGCCATTTCCCTGAATCGACTGATAAGGACTTAGGCATTGATCTAGTGGCAGTTCGTCGCAGCGACGGTGAGTACATAGCTATTCAGAGTAAGTCTCGTCAGCTAGACGAGTCAAACAGTGGGAGTTCGATTAGCTTTGATGAATTAAGTACTTTTATTGGATTGTCCGCGACCGATTTTTGGGCTGAACGCTGGGTTGTCACAAATGGGAATTGTCGTTTTGGTGACAATTTAAGACATGTTAGCTCAATGACTGACAAACCAATCAAACTGGTTAACATCGTAAATGATCTTTTGCAACAACAAATATCATACACATCGAATTTTGCGCTCACTGGCGAGTCTCACACTGAAGGAGAAGAAGTTGCGAAACAAACAAAAACCTGTATGCAGTCAGAGGCCATCGACACGAGTGTATGCCTCCTTAGAAAACATGCTCAATCTGAAAGTGGAGGACTTCCAATTGGTCAGGCACGTGGAAAGATCATTCTTCCATGCGGCACGGGAAAAACTCGAATTTCATTACGCATAATCGAGAAATTGACACCTGAAGGGGGTTTGTCAATTGTTATGTGTCCCTCAATCGCACTTGTCGCTCAAATCAGGAGTGAGTATCTACAAAATACTGAAGTTGAGATTCGTGCACTTGCCGTGTGCTCAGATAAAACTGCAGGATACGACCCCCAAAAAGAAGGTTCTCGGAATACGGCAAAAGATCCTACATTGGACAACAGCAATTTCAGTGCGTCGGATGTAAAAGGTAAAGTTACGACAGATTCAGATGAAATTGCACAGTGGATTAGGCTAGGAATTGGTACAAATAAAGTCAGCGTAATTTTCGGAACTTATCAAAGTGGAAGAGCGATTGCAAATTCACTCGAAAAATGTGGTGAATCAATTGACGTTCTCGTGGCTGATGAAGCGCATAGGACAGCCGGATTAAAACGAAAACGAAAGACTATTAGTGCAAAACTTACAGAAGAGGAAGAACGTATTCGTGACTTCACGCTGTGCCACGACAATAAAGTTTTTCCAGCCAAATATCGAATTTATCAAACGGCAACTCCTCGAATATTTGACACTAGTAAAGTTACAGCCGATAAAGAAAGCACCTGGATTGTCCGAACGATGGATGATGAAAAAATATTTGGTGTTGAACTTTATCGCAAGAGTTATGTAGAGGCTGTTGAAAACGGTTGGTTATCCGACTATCGAATTATTGCGCTGGGTACTAATGACCCGGCTACTTACAAAGCTGCCTATAAGCTAGCTACAAGCACACAAAGTAAAGGTCGACGCCGCCTCACTTCCGCTGACTACCTCCGAGGACTTGCATTCACCTTGGCCATGGGTGGCGCCACCCAGAATCAAAAAGAGGATGATGTTCACATTCAATCTTGCATTGCGTTTATGAATACGGTAGACAAATCAAAGAATATGGCGGAAGACCTGCAAACAGATGTAGTGCGAAATTGGCTTCAGAATTGGATGGACGAAAATCAGAATGGGAAGCAGGCATTGCAGTTTTCACTTGAGCATCTTGATGCTACTAGCAATGTAGTGGCACGAAAAAATGCAATACGCCGTCTAGGAGAAGCTCACCCAGACAAACCGTATGGAATAATTAATGTCGGCATTTTCGGGGAAGGAACTGACTCTCCGTCATTAAATGCGGTAGCCTTTCTTGAATCTAGGAGGAGTCCAGTTGATGTGGTACAGGCAGTAGGTCGTGCAATGCGAACCGCTCCTGGGAAGCAATTTGGTTACATTATTTGTCCTATTCTTATCCCACCAAATGTAGTTCCGGAAGATTGGATAAGCTCCAGTGCTCCTGAGGAAGGTTGGCAGGAATTGGGACAGATATTGCGAGCTCTACGTGCTCATGACAGTCGTATTGAAGATGAACTGACCGAATTGATGCAACTCTATCTCCCAGCATCGCCGGAGGAGATACACACCATTATTGCAATCGCTGAGCACGAAAAGAAACGAATCAAATACCGCTTGCATGTTGGAGCGCCGGGTGATTCACAAATCGCGGTGGAACGCGTGTTGACGGGTCAAACTACAGTAGATGAAGAATTTCTTCCGATTTCAGAAGTGAATTCGTTACCAAAACCCTCTGGAGTACAGACTGCCATCCTTGAACCAACATTGGTTATTGCAGGCAAGAGTAAAGAAGACAAGAGCATCGAAGTAAGAATGGATAGTGTCGCAAGAGACAAACCCTCATCTGATGGTATGCCGGGTAAAGTAGACATGGATAAAACCAAGAAGAAAGCCAGGGATATGATCAACAAAGGCACCGGTACGCGATTACCAACTGGAGAAAAGAAGGAAAAAAGGAAACGCAGGACTCACCAGGAAATTGTAGAAGATTCCGCCCAGCAGATGCTAAAGATGACCCGTCTTGATAAATTTGGGGATTCCATTAAGATGAATTTGCTGTCGAAATCGGGACTGATTCACAACCGAATAGTCAGAGACCTCAACATTTTGGAAGACAGCATCAAGGAAGCTGCCCTGCATCTGCGGAGAGACGAACTTGCGCCGACATTAAACCGACACTTCGGGTTAACAAACTTAAAATCAGCGGCACAAAAAAAGCAAGCCGATGGTGTCACAATTGCCTCATTATTGATGATGAACGCAGCGATGCTACATCAGCGTATTGCGCATGGTCACTGGTTGAGTGGAGTTAGCGATTTATCTTCCATAAAGAACGATGTCAATGTGGTGACAAAATTGCGTCGGGAGTGGGAACGGATAATGCGGCACGATTTTCGGCCAGTTTTGGAACCAGCAGTTGGAATCATCGAAACAGTAGAGGATACTGGGAAACTAGCGGGAATGGAGCGGGCACTTCGTCACATTGCATCTGAAGCAGAACGTATAGCCGAGACCTACGCTGATATGGGTGCTGACCACGCAGGTCCACTGTTCAACCGAGTAATGGGCAATCAGGCTAGCGATGGAGCTTACTTCACTCGACCCACTGCAGCATCCATAGCTGCACGTCTAACACTTGATGCTTATGGTAATGTCGATTGGACCGATTCAAATGTTTATCGAAATTGCAAGATTGTTGATCTTGCTTGTGGCAGTGGGACATTGCTGGCTGCCATCTTGACTCAAATGAAACATCGCGCAAGGGAAAAGAAAGTTGACGAATTTGAGATCGCTGGTCTTCAAAAGATTGCAGTTGAAGAAAGCATTAAAGGGCTCGATATCAATCCGGTTTCATTACAGTTAGCTGCATCGCAGCTTACCGCGGGAAATCAAGATATCCGCTATCGGTCAATGGGATTACATCTGATGCCTTACGGTCCTTCAAAAGACAATACTGCTGTCGTGTCAGCTGGCACACTGGAGTTACTGGGACAAAAGGCAATAGTACCCAGAGTTGGAGAAGTCAACCTTTTGGACGAACAAATCGAATCGCAACACATTTGGGAGGTAAACCGGGACGCGGAATTGGAAGATGCGGTAGATGCTGTCAGCAATGCTCAAATCGTAATCATGAACCCACCATTTACCAATCGAGCGAGTATGGGTGAAAAATTTCCAAAAGGCGTTCAAAAGCAGTTGCGTTTTCGAGCAGACGCTATGGAAAATGTTTTGGTGAGTAACGATTCACAGATGGAAAAATTTGTAGACAAGAACTCGATTAGACCGCTTTTCGTGGCATTAGCCGATAGGTGCCTCGATGAATTCAATGGAATTTTAACGATGGTAATTCCAACTACTGCACTTTCGGCACCATCCGGACTACACGAAAGGGTGCTGTTGGCTCAACGGTACCACATTCACAGTATTGTTACATGTCATTTGCCAGGTCAAATAAACATGAGTCAAAATACCAATATCAATGAGAGTATTGTCATAGCCAAGAGATCTACAAATAACGATTCAACTCCAACCAGGATCGTTAATCTCGACCGGTTTCCAATCGATGAAAAAGAGGTTGCCGATTTACACAATTGCATTCTTCATTGTGGTGTAGGCGTAATTGCCAACGGTTGGGGAGAAATTTCGGAGTGGCCTGCTGAACGGATTATTGTCGGCGACTGGTCAGCAGCAATATGGCGGTCGCCAAAATTAGCTGAAGCAGCTGCGAGGTTTGCAAATGAAAATTATTTGAAATCAATTTCCGAATCTGGATTCTCACCTGCAGCAACTGGTCAAACGCTGCGTGGGTCTTATCAACATGTGGATGCTGGGACTCCAGGCAGTTTTCCGATATTGAAATCTAAAGGCGCAAAAGGTCAAACATTTATCGAGAGTCGGCCAGATGAATTTTGGAGGCATAAACCCAAAATCAAGCAAGAGGAAAATGAGTACTTATATGGTCTGAACAAATCAACTCCCGAAAATCACAAGATCTTGAAAAAGGCCAGTCATCTCCTAGTCACAGCTGGGCAAGACAATAGCACAGCGAGACTGACTGCTACAGCGAGTAATGAGAAATATGTTGGTAATGGATGGATTCCGGTAGGAGGTTTGACAGCCGATGAAGCAAAGGCATTGGCAGTCTTCATCAATTCAACAATTGGCCGTCTGCAACTGATGCGTTATCCTGGAAAAAAATTGGCGTTTCCAACATACAGCACAACTGAAGTAGGAAATCTCAAGATTCCCGAAATCAGAAATGATCGCATCCGACGTATATTACTAAACTGTTGGGAAAAAACAAAAGCTATGAAGGTTCCTCAATTTCGAGATGGTGAATGTGAAGAACGTCAGCTATGGGATGAAGCGGTTGCTACTGCGCTAGATTTGGACTTACAAGAATTGGCAAATTTGCGAGCACTGTTAAATGAGGAACCCCACGTACGAGGTCGAGGTTACAACCAATTCATCGATGACTCTGAGTAGTTTTCGCATGAACAATATGAACGGTGCTGGGATTCACCGAGAGTTCTCGACATTTTTGATCAATGTTGGCTGTCTATCATTTTTCTTGAGATCGACGTTTTTAATTCCCTTAGTGTATTTTACGGGGTTAGTGATTTCTTTATGTATGTAATCATTGCACCCATAGATGATGGCGGCATTCCAGTCTGTTGTTTATGCGACGATGTATGGAGTCCAGTAGAGTGACTCCGCCTATTCGCGACCCGATTTTCATCAGCCACGCAAATCCGGAGGACAACACATTTACCATTTGGCTCGGTGCGCACCTAACCGCGGCAGGGTACGAAGTCTGAGCAGATGTGCTCAGACTGCGAAGAGGCCAGGACTGGCAACGTCTGCTGGATGACGTACTTCGCACTACATTTGACAATATCTCCGCTATCTATGAGGGGTTCTATTGAAATCCGACACCAATCTCGTCCACTGGCTGGAAACCAACGACTTCTTGCTCGAAAATTTCCAAAACAATACGATTCGAACGAATTTGAAGCTGATATTTTCACAGCCTCTATTGCAGTTTAACAATTCGAATTTTGGAAAAGTTTGAACGCTTGGGACGAATTCAAAGAGTAGAAAAAAATTTTGACTCCTCAGATTTCAAGTTCCTCCAAGATTGAGGTACAACAAACTTGTCAAACTTCCTTCTCAGTATTTCCACATTCACTGGTGAGTTAAACGGAACTTCACTGGCGATTTATGCTATGGACCACAGGTAAAGCATTCATTTTTTTGAAAAATCCTGCCGATACTGTTGATTTCAACCGGTGCGTGCACTGGGTACATATTTTTGCGGATCAACGCCTAGCAGTTCC
>JAJDXD010000086.1 GCA_022823405.1 Gammaproteobacteria bacterium | reverse complement strand
CCGAATTGAGGACAGTGGTGCAATTCTGTTGAGTGGCGTATGTTTTTATCAAATGTATGCCAGAGAGTTGAGCGAGGCGAACGGCTGGAAGACTCTTGTTTCCAACTCAGCCAAATTGGTGAATATTATTTCTGGTTACGGATACGAACCCAAGTTCGCAACAACTGAACAATGCGTCGAAGCAGCGATTACAGGTAGATTATGAGCGGTAAGCGAACATATAGTTTTGAAGCGGGGATTGGAGCGTCCGTTACAGGTGAAGCGCTGGTAGCCAGTGATAATTTCAGTGCCCGTTATGATCTTGACCGAATTCGAGGATTATTTTCAAGACGTTCACACCAACTCTACGGTCAGAGCTATGTTGGCAAAATACTGGTGCTGAATACTGCCAAGGGCGGGGTAGCAACATCCTGGATGCTTTTGGATATGGTTGAACGAGGAATGGCACCAGCCGCGTTGGTGTTAAATATAACCAATCCAATTTTGGCTCAAGGCGCTGCGTTCGCGGCGCTTCCACTTGTTCATGATTTTACTGTTGACATTACCTTGTGCATTGAAACGGGTGATCAGCTTTCAATATTTCCAGAAGAAGGACTTTTGATTCAAGAATCCGCTGTAGGTACTTAGCGGGTGTCAGTACTGTCTAGATTTATTTGGGCGGAATCTCAAGAAACAGACTTGCCGGGTGTCGTTTTCAGTAAGTTTGGGGTCAGTTCAAACTTGAATTTGTCCAAGTTGATTTGAATCAGAACTAGGCCCATTTGTTTCACTGGTAGATGATGTCAACACTGAAGGGTATGATCAATTTCTGACACTTTCCCTATGAATCTACAAATTCCCCACATATCAAGCAAAAACTTCCTATTTGCCAAAATTAATCGAACACAATAATTTGCTAGATTACGCATTGGTTATAATTCTCGTGCCTCGCTACCAAACAATCGATAAGAAGCAAACTTGGGTATATAGTTTGCTTCTCCAATCTCGGTTTGCAGACTCTTGTTGAATCAAATCAATTGACAGGTTGATATTGATTCATTAAAGCAATTGTGCGGATATAGGGCCGTTAGCTCAGTCGGTAGAGCATCTGACTTTTAATCAGGGTGTCGCAGGTTCGATTCCTGCACGGCCCACCATTTCTGGACTTCAACTGAAGCGAATCAATTCTCAGTAAGTGTCCTTTAGTTGCGGACGCGTCTTCCTAGAGATTGGTAAGCAGTTCATAAATCTGAGAATTGACCAAGGTCAATTCTACGTTCCAGAACATAGAACTTGTTGATTTTGCTACACTCTGGTGTGAAATTACAATTATCCGACTTTCCAACAATAATCGCGCAGAGTTATCATGAATTTAGTAACAGTCAAATCGAAGTTTCAAGTCACCATTCCAGCCAAGTTGCGCAAGAGCATCAATCTCCAAGAGGGTGACCTCATGGAGGTAATCCGCGTCGACGACGGGATTCTGTTCAGGATCAAACAGGTGGTGAATCGGACGCGATTGCGGAAATATTTGCATCACACCTTGAGCGCCGCGACCATGAAGAATGAAGGTAGTATTGGACTGTAATGTTTTAGTTTCAGCGGGACAAACGGACGGTACCTGCCGCGAAGTAATCGACAGAGTTGCACGACATCATCAAATCATACTGTCCACTTCGATTCCTGCACGGCCCACCAAGATTTGATTACTAGGTAGTCAACTGTTGGATACAACTATGTTTTGCGAATTTGTTCAGAGGTTAGAATGCTTTGGGTAATCCAGCCTGTTTCAGAACTGCATTTGCAGTGTGTCTTGATTTGATGGCACTATCAACTGGGAAATTAGTATTGGAGTTTGGGCTGAACCAGATCTCGTGATCCCTTTTCCTTGTCTAACTTTTGCGCAGCCAGACTGGACAAGGATTCGCTTTAGTTTTCTGGTGTAATTTCGCGAGTTAAGAAACTCGAAGCTCCTCTTCAAATCGCTTGTAATCGGCAGAGATCGAAATTTTGTCCGACGGCGCTTTCATCAAATGACTGTTGAGTTCACACAATTCCGGTACTAACACCTGCAATTTTGAAATTAATTTCTGTAGTGAGCATGCTTCGGCCACTAAACCTGGAACATCATCACTAACCGCAACCCAAACCTGTGCTTCAGGGTCCCAACTGGCAGTAATGCTAATTTCATTATTTTAATTTTAAGTTAAGTGATGACGCTTGCGCGGTCATCACTTAACTTAAAATTATCCGACAGGCGATAATCGTTTAACGCTGATTCGATCTGCTCTTTTCAATGCCTGAGCCATTTCATAAGTAGCTTGGAGACGATACCAGGTTTCCGCTCCACCACCAAAAGCTTTGTCTAAACGTATTGCCATTTCAGGCGAGATTCCAGCTCGGCAATTTACAATGTCCGATAGTTGTTTTCGGCTAACACCTAGTTGCTTTGCAGCTTCTGTGACACTAATTTTCAACGGCTCAAGGCAATCGTACCGTACCGATAAACCTGGATGCGGGGGATTTTTCATAGGCATATTGGCTTCTCCTAGTGGTAATCGACCATATCAACGTCTCGAACATTTTGACCTTCAAATCGAAAGACAATTCTCCAGTTCTTCGATACTTGGACAGCCCAAAAATCAGCTCTATCACCTTTTAATGGGTGAAGTCTATATCCGGGCAGATTCATGTCCTGTGGATGAGTTGCTTCATCTAAACGAGCGAGTATACGACTAATTTTGTCCTTGTGATGTGGTGTAATTTTTCTATGGTCATCATTTTCGAATAACTGCTTGAGTCCTCTATAGCGAAATCCAAGAATCATGTGTATATTGTAACCTATCACCACTCAGCTAATTGACATGAACTTTCCCGTCTTATGCCTCCTCAACCTGCTGGAATTCTAATTTTAACGGAATATCGTGAGAGTGTTTTTTGTCGAACGTACGGTGCAGTTGCGGTTATCCGGCTATACCTGTGAGCTTTGTGACAACATGTTTGGCGACTGAAACACAATGTCAATACAGGTGATGAATTAGACCGACGTGGTGACCGAGAGAATCTGATTCAACTTTACCCACCGTCAGCGCATCAGGCGAATGGTGCAAAGATGGGGGCGGCGCTACCGGCAGATGCCGCACTCAGAGCGGGTTGTGGTTGTCAACAAGATGATGGCGGCCGCTTTCGAGTTTTTTGAAGGCTTTGACCCTGCGCTTGAACAGTTCAGACATTACAAGGCGCTCAAGCCTTTCCAGGTACTTGGCGGATTCACGATGATCGCGCTCAATCGCAGTGAGTTCCACAATTTACGCAAAGCCCACTGTCAGAGCCGGGTGAGATACAAAGGCAGAAAAGATTATTTCACCGAGTACTGTCACAGCGTGCCGCCGGCCCGAACCAACCATACGCGGTACCGCTTCGTCCAGAGCACGTCACCCGTCAGGATCAAAATCTCGGATGCAGATGAATGGTTTGCATCGAGTAGCCTCCTATGCGTTGGTTTGGTGATTACGCATTACGCTATCCAATTCATCTGGGCGTTTCAGTCTGTTCCCCTTCGGACTACGTTCTTTAGAGAACCGACTCAAAGTCTCACATGTATATGAAATAGCTCAAGTTCGATAGATTCATGGACAGTCATTGTCTACCTTGTCGTACCGAACGAATTAATTTCTATTCAAGTGACGTGTTTGCTCTGCTCACGTGGCGACAAGAGGGACTAAGCAAATTTACTCGGTATCCGGTCTTCCATTTCCCTCAATTGGTATTTGTACTGATTTGTGGAAGTACACATTAATTTCTTTGTTTTCAATCCATTCCCAGTTCCACGCACGACTTGAGAGAGTGTACTCTGGCAACGCGTTGTACAGCTAGCAGGACATCTCGCTTGTCCTGATGAGTGATTCTAGATGTGGACTGATACAGTCGATGTAGAAACAGGTTCAGTTGCAATTGCGTCGATTCATGATGCTGCCTGTCAGAACACTTTGACACAAAAAAAGCATGGAAAACACTTGAAAACTGTCGATGAAAATCCATGGACTGAGGTACAATTTTCGCGGACTTGAAACGATCTGTTACACAATTTTGTCCAAGGAAAGATTGAGAACTAAATTTTAAATTTCGCCTGATCCAATAGAATCAAAAATAAACAGCGGACCTACCAAGGACAGCAAAATTACTATTCTTAAATTGCCTGTCAATTGCCTGACTGTCTCACGTGTGCTGATCCAGAACAATTGCTTGAACACAATTCATTTCTGGTATATAAACGTTTCGATAGGCAAAATGTAACGTGTGTTAGAAAGATAGACTGTATTAATGCAAATAGTGCCAAATTCTATGAAAACTCATCAGCAAACAGAATCTTCTGTCAACAGTGCGGTCATTGTGTGTCAAAATCTATGGAAAATCTTCGGTACTAAAGCTGAAATCGCAATGAAGGCGATTTCGAATGAAGGACTGTCAAAGACTGAGGTCCTCAAAAAGTATCAATGTGTCATCGGTGTGCAGGACGCGAGTTTTTCTGTCGACGAAGGTGAAGTGTTCTGTATTATGGGATTGTCCGGTTCGGGCAAATCCACGTTGATTCGACACGTGAACCGACTCATTGAACCGACCTCTGGAACAGTGTCAATTGAAGGCTTGG
>JAJDXD010000066.1 GCA_022823405.1 Gammaproteobacteria bacterium | reverse complement strand
GATAATGGCAAGAAGGTAGATATGCAGAGTAATGGAGCTTTCGATTTTCAACTTGGTGTCGAAACTGATGAGATTTAGCCGATCTTTAACATACGGCCGTTTGTCAACCCAACGATAAGTTAGTTTTGGGCTAAGTATGACGAATAATATTAGTTAACATTTTTTAATTGATATCAATGCGGAAATGGCAACTTTCAGTATCCATCAAACGAAGGCTCACCTTTCGCGAATTCTGAAGCTGCAAGACGCGGATGAGAAAATTGTTATCGCGCGATACGGGAAACTGGTTGCACGGTTGATTCCATATGAGACTTCAGGTACAAACCGAAAGAGCGGTACATTGAAAGGTGTTATTAGATTTGACGAATCCTTCTTTAATGATCTTCCTGAGGACGAACTATCAGCGTGGGGATAGTCGAAATTGACGCTTTCTTTAATTGATGCTCACCTTTTATTGACAGCTATAACCAATCCTAACCAAAACACCTGTCATCTCTTCACCATTTTTCAATACAGTGCCATGGGTTTTACTTTACCGCCCCCCCCAATTTCAGAAAGACGATCGTCTGATATCATTTGTCCATCGGTATCCACCGGCAGTACAATAGTCGGTGAAATGCACTAATGTAGTGCCATTCCAATTTTTTGAACATTTAGAATCAATCACTTAAGTCAACCCACTTGAAGGATGGGTTAGGATAACGACACCATAAAAATATACTGGAGGCAAAAATGGCCGCTTCATTGAGAGTGATTGTATTTCAGCATATTGCATGCGAGCATCCTGGTATCTTTCGCCAGTTTATGAAAGAAGACGGGATTCAGTGGGATCCAATTGAATTAGATGAAGGTGAATCAATTCCCGATCTCGCACCTTACGATGCAATGGTTTCCATGGGCGGCCCGATGGACGTCTGGCAGGAAGATGAGTTTCCTTGGCTGGCCCGCGAGAAGGATGCGATTCATGAAGCGGTTCGTATACGAAACATGCCCTTTTTAGGGGTGTGTCTGGGACACCAGCTGCTTGCTGAAGCCGCAGGTGGCTCGGTAGGACTGGCTGACACGCCTGAAGTCGGAATGCTGGATGTCGAACTGACACCAGCTGCCGCAGACCATCCATTGATGTACAGCCTTCCTGGCAAGTTCAAAACACTACAGTGGCATGGTGCTGAAGTCAAATCAATTCCGGACGATGCTTCAGTGCTCATGTCTTCTCCGGTTTGTCCGATTCAGTCTTTCGCTGTCGGGCAGGCTGCGCTTGGCATTCAGTTTCATGTTGAAACCGGGCCGCATACGATTGACGAGTGGAATGCAGTACCAGAATACGAGGTAGCCCTTCGCAAGACTTTCGGTGATAACGGTGCGGTGGAATTGAAGAAAAAAGCCGAAGAATATGAAACGGAATTGTCAGCAACTGCCGGCAAATTGTATCGAAACTGGGCTAATACGCTATTAAAAGCGAATAAATAGCTATTCTTGACTTCTTTCTTTGTTGATTGTTGAGCGTCTGCCGATCAAGCAGATTTGCCTCTAAGCAGTACTTTTGCGATTCGGCGCTTGCCAACCTGAAACACATGTGACGCGCCAGCCGGTATCAACATCCTTGAGTCATTGACGCGCTCACCATCAATTCGAACAGCGCCTTGTCTGACGAGCCGATGTGCGTCAGAGGTTGAATCGACGAGATTTGCATTTTTAAGCAGGTTGGCTAATGCAATATTTTCTTGGATGAGGTCCAGAATCTTTTCATCAACGTCATCGGGAACACCACCTTTCTGGAATTGCGCGATAAACGCCTCATGTGCCCTTTTCGCATCGGTTGCAGAATGAAAGCGTTCTACAAGCTCCAGGGCAAGCAGGTATTTGACATCGCGCGGGTTAAGGCCGTCGATAACCTGCTGCTTTAGAGCGTTGATTTCTGTAACCGTGTGTGCACTAATCAATTCAAAGTAGCGCCACATCAAGTCGTCTGAAATGGACATGATCTTACCGAAAATCTCACTAGGCGGTTCGTTGATGCCGATGTAGTTGTTCAGTGACTTTGACATCTTTTTGACACCATCCAGACCTTCGAGGATGGGTACCGTGATGACAATTTGAGGTGGTTGCGAATAGTTCTTTTGCAACTCTCTGCCGACCAGCAGATTGAACTTCTGGTCGGTCCCCCCGAGCTCGACATCCGAGCGAAGTGCAACAGAGTCATATCCCTGAACGAGAGGATAAAGAAATTCGTGTATGGCGATAGACTGCTGGTTACTGAAACGAGTCTTGAAATCATCCCTTTCCAGCATCCTGGCGACGGTGTGCTGTGCCGCAAGTCGGATCATCATACTTGCGCCTTGATTGTCGAACCATTCAGAGTTGAATCGAACGATGGTTTTTTCTGAATCAAGTACCTTAAATACCTGCTCCTTATAGGTTGCGGCATTGGCGTTAATTTCTTCCTCGGTCATTGGCGGGCGAGTAGCTGATTTGCCGGAAGGGTCGCCAATTCTACCGGTAAAGTCACCGATTAGGAATGTGACTTCGTGGCCGAGTTGCTGAAACTGGCGCATTTTTTCGAGTAACACGACGTGTCCCAGATGCAAATCAGGCGCGGTAGGGTCAAAACCCGCTTTGATGTTTAAAGGTCTACCGAGTTTAAGCCGTTCAATGAGTTCTGATTCAAGCAGGATTTCATCGGTCCCGCGGCTGATCAGACTGACATGTTCTTCAAGTGAATGGGACAATGCGTAAATCCTTGTCTGGATGTTTAGTGTGAATTGAATAGATAAAGGGTGAGAAGTAAATGAAATTTTATTGCGAATTACTGTACTGTGCTCGCGGAATCCTGATGGCATGCGATCTAAGTTCTAGGGTATGGAAGGATGGCTGCAGCGCTCACAACACTTGCTTCTCCAGACAAGCACGGATCTTGTTTTTTGCATAGTCAATCACAGCATTATCTCGATTCTTCCGCTGATGAAGACATAGTCCCGGATTGAAAACCGAGTTTTTCGCTGGAAAAACACCGACTGAATCAAAGAAAATAAGCGGGCTTGAGCAATTATCTGGAGTGGGTGCGGCTGTCTGAAACAGAGTGAAAGAAAATTACCAACTTCAACAAGCGGATTAACAATTTTCATCGCTGAAATTGGTCTTACATGGCATCGTGATAGCAACCGCAATTATTGTCTCAAATCAGTTGTTTGTCATACAATCTATAATTGGGCGGAAAGTCTTTGCTGAATTAACAGGCAAAATCGCAACATTGCAAGCTTCTGGGGACAGAACTATAACAACACTTTACCAGTGCTGATTTCCAATGAATAACAACTTTGACAGCAAGGAGAACTGTGCAGGTCGAAATTCATCAGGTTCGCCTGCCAATGATCAGCAGCTTTCAGTTCCATTCGACGTTCAAAATTACACGCCGATCAAAGGAATAGTTTATTTCACGGTCTTTACAGCACTCTCGTTCTCCATTCTGGCTTTTGCGCTGGTCTCTCAACTGAGGGTCGACGATCAAAACTTCAATTCTGTATCTGGAATTACCCAACCAGTTTCACAGGCAATTACCAAACAAGCGGCACCTGCAACTGAATTGACGCAGACTATCGAGATTGAAAATGATATTGAGTTAGACCAGCCATTGGAACTCATCTCTTCAGCGATGGAACTGACTGCGGCTAAACTAGCTGAAACTAGTGAATCAGTCAATGAGATCGAAAGTACTGACGAGCAGGTCAGCGTTCAGGAGCCAGTAGGTGAGTCTGCTAACGTGCCCGTACCACTTCAAGAGCCATCTGTTCCAGTGTTAGAGTTGGCAACAACCGAATCAAGCGAAGAACCCGCACCAGAGATAAGCCTTCAATTCTCTGTTGAATCGAAAAACCATACCGAACAGTTGATCGGAGTCACTGAAAGGCCTGCTCAACAATCCGAGCCGATGACTCCGCTTGTGACTGAACTAGCTGCTATTACAGATTTTGATGCAGAAAATCAGAGTCTTCCCGAGTCAATCAGTGATATCGAACCGACAGTCTATTTTGAAATAATGCCGACCCAACAAACCGAATTGGCTGAGCTCGAACCGGAGTCACTTGAGACAGAGTTAACCCAAGTTGCTGAATCATTGACCGATGATCAAGGTCTTGACGAACTAGTCGTACCTGTCGAGTCGGTGGTACAAGTTGATGCAGAGAATGTACGAAAGGTGGAACGGATTCAGCCCGAGTTGGCCGTTGTTACAGATTCTGAGATGGATGCTCAACAAGCCCTTAAACCAGCGAGCAATCACAAGTCTCTGGAGCACATTGACGCAGATTCGGGCCAAGGTTCCAGGTCGCTTACGTCAACCAAAATTGAATTGGCTCAGGTTGCTGCAGTAGGTGTAATCCAGCAAAGCCACATAGAACCAGTCAGCGACACTGAATTGATTGTACGCATCGACGAAGAGTCAGTCGAACAACCCAGGCCTGTTGTACCGGTACTACAGCCGCTTGTAACTGAACTGACTACTATTACAGACTTTGATGCAGAAAACCAGAGTCATCCCGAGTCAATCAGTGATATCGAACCGACACTCTATTTTGAAGAAACGCCGACCCAACAAACCGAATTGGCTGCGCTCGAACCGGAGTTGAAACAAGGTGCTGGAACATTGACCGATGATCAAAGCCTCGACGAGTTGTCCGTGCCCGCCGAGTTGGTAGTGCAGGTTGTAGCAGAGCACGAGCAACAGATCGAACAGATTCAGTTCGAATTGACTGCTGGAACAGGTTCTGGCAAGGAGGCTCAACATTTGGGTACACTGGTAAGCGAGCGCGAGGAGCCGGACCAAATTTCCCGGGAACTGCAGCCGGTCACAACTCAATTGGTACAGGTTGCTGCGGTAGGCATCACCCAGCAAAGTCTCATTGAAACGATCAGCAACACTGAATCCGTTGCCCGCATCGGCGAAGAGTCAGTTGACCAATCTCAGCCAGCTGTGCCGGTGCTAAATACGATTGTAACTGAGTTAGCTGCACTTACAGATTTTTATCAAGAAAACCAGAGTCTTCCCAAGTCAGTCAGCGATATCGAATTGGCGCCTTATGTTGGAGAATTGTTTGAACCAGAACCGGCGTTAATTGAGACGGAGGGGAAACAAGTTGCTGAATCATTGATCGATGATCAAATTCTTGACGAAGTGGTCGCACCGGTCGAGTCGGTGGTGCAGATTGAAGCAGAGAACGTACAACAGGTCGAACGGATTCAGTCCGAGTTAACTGTTGTTACAGATTCTGAAATGGATGCCCAAGATCCCGGTGTTTTGGCAAGCAGTCTCGAGGCACCAGAAAACATTGAAACAGAATTGGCCCAATTTTCAAGTGACTTGGCTGAAGCTGCTAAGTCGGAGACGGACGACGAGGGCCTTGGTGGACCGATTACAGATTACGAGCAGGCGCTTCAGCTCGATCAACAGCCTAATCAACATACACAGCCAGACGTTACCGTGCTTGAACCCGTATCGGGTGAAGAAAAGTTGGTACCAACTGGAGTCGCCGAGCCGGTCATTCTTCTATCTACCGACTTGGAGTCTCTAGCGAATGCACCTGTGGTTCTGACTGAGTCGAATGTTCGTCCTGGTGATACACTGTCAGCCATATTCAAACGGAACAACCTGTCCTACAAGATTGCCCAGAGGCTGATTAGTGCACCGGGCAGCAAACCGGTCTCTGTGCTGTATCCACGCGACCATTTGAAGTTTGTCTGGAGTAACAACAAACTGCTAGGCGTTGAACTTCGTCGCAAAAATAAACTTTCGCTGATGGCAACTTACGATGGAAGTCAGTTTACCGTTATCAATCTCAGAGAGGCTCGACACGCTGGTACGATTGTGAAGTTGTTGAAGCAGGAAATAGAGTCCGTAGAACGTGAAGACCTGATTGACTACGAGACTCAATACGCAAAACTGAAGAGTACCAATTTGAAGTGGAGCACCACCACTGTCAAAAAAGGTGATGCGTTGAGCAAGATATTCAGACGTACTGGCCTTTCTGCGGTTGAAGCTATTGCTGTTGCAGGTTACCCCGGTAACGAGTGGTTGGCCACCGGTTTGAAACCAGGACAATTGATGAATATTGCAAAGTCTGAGGAGGGAAAATTTGCAATCCTGGAGGTTCCTGAGAAGGGAACAGCTAAAGTTCGTCTTGTTTTTCCAGTGGAAGGGGGATACTTCGTAGGTTTCAAAAAAATCAAGGCTGAAGTACAGGAACACTACGCCTGTGCAGAAGTTAAGAGCAGTCTCTATAGTGCAGGATATGCGATCAATATGCCCAGAGAAGTATTGGACGAATTTGTATCGTTGTTTGAATCACGGTTTGACTTCAGTCGACAGCTGCAACGCGGCGATCAATTTTGCATCATTTATGATCGTGAATACATCAAGGGTAAACCGCTGAAGGAAATCAACATTAAAGCGGGCTCTCTGATTCAGGACGACGCTGAACTGCGTGCCTTCCGGCACGTTGATGATGATGACAGGGTTACCTACTATGACAGTGAGGGATTGAACATGCAGGGACACTTCCTGCGGTCGCCGATCAAGTCTGCAAAAGTCGTTTCAAAATACAGCAGAAAACGCTACCATCCTGTGCTGAAAATCAATCGGCCACATCTTGGTGTTGATTATGGAGCCAGAACTGGAACTCCAATTCGATCGACTGCAACCGGACAGGTCATTAAACGCGGTTGGTCCGGCGGTTATGGCAGAATGATCATTATTCAACACGGCAGTAAATATCGCACGCTTTATGCTCACATGTCGCGCTATGCTGACAGCACCTCGGTTGGCAGTTACGTTAAGCAAGGGCAGGTGATTGGTTTCGTTGGCTCATCCGGTCTGTCTACAGGCCCGCATCTACATTATGAATTTCATGTAAATGGCAGACATCGCGATCCATTGCAATATGACATGCCAAAAGGCCAGCCCATTCCAGATCAATTCAAAGGCGCTTTTCAAGTAGTAGTCGACGAATTCAGCAAACGTCTGGCAAGTATTGATGCACCACAGGTTGAGTACCGTCCCTCAACTCACCAAACTGCGAGCAGCCAGTAACAGTCAGTTGAATCTATTTGCTGCTGCCCCAGCAAATTTTTGATGGACACTCTGTTTGCTGGACTGATGTCTGGCACCAGTCTGGATGGAGTTGATGCTGTCCTCGCTTCATTTGACTCTGATCAACGTGTCAGGATAATCAACTCAGAATTTCTTCCATATCCGAAGACATTTCGAGAGAAACTGCTTGAGCTAATCAATAACCCTCACTCAGACCAGGAATTTATTCAAGAGATTGATGTTGAGCTAGGTGAACTGTATGCACAGGCTGTACTGAGGTTAACGGCTGGACATCAAGGATCACAGGTGAGGGCAATTGGTTGCCATGGCCAGACTATATTGCACCGGCCCGATGCTGATCCCCCATTTACCTGGCAGGCAGGTGATCCAAAGACGCTTGCACAAATGACTGGTATTGCTGTTGTCAGTGACTTTCGTAGTGCTGATATGAACCATGGCGGCCAAGGTGCACCACTAGCACCAGCGTTTCATCAGTATGCTTTTAGCACGGGAAAAGAAGCGATTGCAGTGGTTAATATCGGTGGAATCGCTAATGTAACCTACCTTCCAACTGATGGAAGCGAACCCGTAGTCGGATTTGATACGGGTCCTGGCAACACACTGTCAGATCAATGGATCCAGATGTGCAAAGGCGATTCCTACGATAAGAGTGGAAGTTGGGCAAGTTCAGCGATCCTCCAAGAGTCACTGCTTGCATCATTTTTACAGGATCGGTACTTTAGTAAACCACCACCGAAGAGTCTGGATACGCGTTATTTCAATGTTGATTGGCTAAAGAGAAAACTCGATGCGGCCACCGATCGCGGCCAGAATACAGCAGTAATTCAGAGTACGATTGCCGCATTTACCGCAGATTCGATTTGGCTTGGAATAAAAAAGTGGATTCCAAATGTACGGCGTATCGTTCTGTGTGGCGGCGGCGCACACAACCTCGCAATGGTAAGACGCCTGGAACAGATAACAGGTCTTGAGGTGACCACATCCCAGGAATTTGGAGTATCGCCTGACGATGTAGAAGCATGTGCATTTGCCTGGTTGGCGGAACAGCGAATAAACGGTTTTCCAGCCAACCTTCCGTCCGTCACGGGTGCATCGCACAAAGTTTTACTCGGGTCTATAACCAACCCTGATTGAGTGAGTTTGACTGCCGTTGGGTTTGGCAGTCAAACTATGATTGTGCAACCGGTTTATTGCGTCAAAGGTTGATAGACCAATCAGCAATCTAGCGTATTGGCACGCTCCCAGTTGGAAACCTCGGCGCAGTATTGATTCCAGTTCTGTAGTTTCAATTTGCAATAGCTATTGATGTTGTCATCGCCAAGTGAATTTCGAAGCACCTCATTGGACTCGGTCAGTCGAATGGCATCCAGCAGATTCAGTGGCAGTTTCTTGACATCGCCGGCCACTTCAGGATTGGCATACATGTCATTGTCCAACCGCTGTCCCGGGTCGCGGTTGTTCTGAATGCCGTCAAGTCCAGCCGCTGCGATTCCAGCTTGCAACAGGTAAGGATTCGCTGAACCATCCATCAAACGTAATTCGAAACGTCCTGCATCAGGAATTCGAATCATGTGTGTTCGATTGTTTCCGGTATAGGTAACTGAGTTGGGTGACCAGGAAGCGCCTGAGCGGGTTCGTGCGGCATTAATCCTCTTGTAACTGTTGACAGTTGGATTAAAAATTGAACACAGCGCTTCTGCACTGTGAATGATGCCGCCTAAAAACTTGTAAGCAAGTTCGGATAGTCCCATTTCCTCAGATTCGTCAAGAAACAGATTTTTGCTTCCATCGGAATTCCACACCGAAACATGGGCGTGACAGCCATTACCAGTCAAATCAACAAAAGGTTTCGGCATAAACGTTGCGCGCTCGCCATTGCGCTCAGCGATTGTCTTTACCATGAATTTGAAAAAGGTATGCCGATCTGCTGTCGTCAGGGCGTCGCTGTAGTCCCAGTTCATCTCAAACTGGCCGTTGGCGTCTTCGTGGTCGTTCTGGTAAGGCCCCCAACCAAGTTCGACCATAGCATCACAGACTTCACTGACGATGTGATATTTTCTGAGTAGCGAAGACTGGTCATAGCAAGGCTTCTCCTGGGAGTCCAGCGAGTCGTTGATGTCATCGCCACTCGCGTTGATCAACATGTATTCGCATTCCACTCCAGTTTTCATCACATGGCCGTTTTCGGCGAACTTGGCGATCTGTCGCTTCAGCATGACGCGTGGACATTGCTCCACTTCGGCACCGCTCATCCACAAATCTGCAGCCAGCCATCCGATTTCGCGGTTCCATGGCAGAATAATGAGACTGTTGGGGTCGGGAATTGCGAGCATGTCGGGGTCTGCGGGGGTCATGTCCAGCCAAGTTGCGAACCCGGCGAACCCAGCACCTTCTTCCTGCATTCCACCAATTGCGGCAGCAGGCACAAGTTTTGCCCGAAGCACTCCAAACAGGTCAACGAAACTGATCAAGAAATACTTGATTGATTCTTCTTTTGCGACTTTCGCAAGGTCTGTCGACATCTTTCAACCTCCTAAAATGTGATTGGAGCTCACGTAAACAATCAACCAGACTGTTCAGCCTGATTCACACTATCGCGGCGAGCAGGTCAAACTCAAAAATCTCTATTGTGCACCCATAACGAATTGCTCAAACGGCCTATGCTCCAGGAATCCAACTGGTTCCGGCAAGTGGCACTTTTGCCATGGCTGCTGCTTCAACTGTCAGAGCAACCATGTCCTCTGGTTCCAAATTCTGGACATGACTCTTACCGCAGGCTCTTGCCAGCGTCTGCAGTTCGAGCACCATTGTGGAAAGGTAATTCCTAAGCCACCTTGATCCCTGTTCGGGCCGAAGACGCGCCTCGAGGTCAGGGTCCTGGGTGGTAATGCCGACTGGACAGCGCCCAGTGTGGCAATGATGACAGCACCCTGGCAGAGTACCGAGTTTTTCATAATCCTCAAGATAAACGGGTCGATTGCAGCCAAGCGCAACCATCGCCGCGCTACCAATCGAAACGGCATCAGCCCCGAGAGCCAGGGCTTTGGCAACATCGGCGCCACTTCGAATACCTCCCGAAACAATCAACTGAACCTTACGATGCATATCGAGCTCAACGAGCGCATCAACTGCCTGTCGTACTGCAGGAAGAGTCGGAATTCCAACGTGTTCGATAAATACATCCTGTGTCGCTGCAGTACCGCCTTGCATACCATCAAGCACAATGGCATCGGCTCCTGCCTTGATGGCCAGTGCAACATCAAACTGAACGCGGGTGGCACCGATTTTGATCAGAATCGGAATTTTCCAGTCTGTAATTTCTCTAAGTTCCTGAACTTTTATTTCAAGATCATCAGGTCCAGTCCAGTCCGGATGACGGCACGCACTTCGCTGATCAATACCAACAGGTAAATCACGCATTCCGGCAACCCGTTCGGTTATTTTCTGACCCAGTAGCATGCCACCGCCACCTGGTTTTGCTCCTTGCCCGACGACGACTTCCAGTGCGTCGGCGCGTCGCACATCATCCGGGTTTAGTCCGTACCTTGAAGGTAGAACCTGATAGATCAGTGTTTTTGATGAAAGCCGCTCTTCATCCGTCATTCCGCCGTCACCCGTGGTGGTACTAGTTCCCATCTCGGTGGCAGCCAATCCGATTGACTCTTTCGCATTTGCACCGAGCGCGCCAAAACTCATGCCAGCGATGGTAATCGGAATTTTAAGTTCCAAGGGCCGCTTTGCAAATCGGTTGCCAATCACCACACTGGTATCACAGCGTTCGCGGTAGCCTTCAAGCGGATAACGCGACATGGAGGCACCTAAGAACAGCAGATCGTCAAATGTTGGAATTGATCGTTTCGCACCAAACCCGCGGATTTCATAGACACCCTGATCAGCAGCTCGATGGATTTCTGCAAGCACATGGTCAGGAAACGTCGACGAGGGACGAAGCGGCCGAGGGTCAAAATTCTGACGTTTCATTTCAAATGGCATCAGCGTTGTCGATATGAAAGTTATAGAGTGTTCGTGCCGAGCCGTAGCGGCGAAATTCCGCAGTTGAATAATGAAGTCCGGCGTTCTGTAACAGGACCTCAAGCTCCCTTTGGTGATCAGGTATCATTTCTTTTTCAATGCAGTCTGAACCGAGACTGTCAATTTCACCGCGAATATAAATATGCGCTTCATAAATTGAATCACCGAGATTGCCGCCACAGTCGCCGCAAACGACAAGACGGCCAGATTGCGCCATAAATGCACCAAAATGACCGATGGAGCCGCCTACGACAATATTTATACCTTTCATTGAGATACCACAGCGCGAACTGGTATTGCCCTTGATCACCAGCAGCCCTCCATGACCCGAGGCACCTGCATACTGCGAGGCATTGCCATCCACCACAACCCTTCCAGACATCATGTTTTCAGCAAGCCCTGGTCCGGCGTTGCCAGCGATGTGAATGCTGGCATTTTTGTTCATTCCGGCACAGTAATATCCTACGTGGCCGTCGATGGTCACGTCAATTGGGTCAGTCAGCCCGACTGCGACAGAATGTGTACCCTTTGGATGGGCGATGACATATTCTTCACCCTCCTCTCTGTCGGAATGATGCAGTGCTGCGTTGATCTCCCGCAGCGATTGGGTGGCCAGATCAAACTGCATTTTGAGTTCCGGCTTCAGTTTTACTGCGCTCCCAGCTGTAAATCTGTGCTGGGGCGGGTTCCCAAATGTTAGAGTGCTTTGCATCGGGTAGGCGGGCTATGGCACGATATTCCGATGACATTGCTACCCAGTCATCATTTTCTGCGAGCACCGCTGGTTTGCAGGCAATAGGGTCGCGCAGCACTGAAAAACCATTACTTGAACCGATGGCAAATGTGTAAAAACCATCTAGGTCCCGGATGGCAGACTCGAGCGCGTCAACTACTGATTCGCCGAGCGACAGTCGCCAGGTCAGGTAACCTGCCGCCACTTCACTGTCATTGTCAGTCTGAAACTGGCCGCCTTGCCTGGTAAGGAAATTTCTGAGACGGTTGTGATTTGACAGTGAGCCATTATGGACCAGGCACAGGTCAAGACCTGTGGAAAAGGGATGTGAGTGCTCTGTGGTTACCGCGCTTTCAGTTGCCATACGGGTATGTGCAACGGCGTGTGTGCCAGAGAAATTCTTAAACCCGAATCGCTCTGCAACAGCTTTCGGATGCCCCATTTCCTTGTAAATTTCGATTGATTCACCGACGCTCATTATGCGCAGATCCGACCAATTGCTGCGTATCCAGCGTTCGATTTCACCGACTGGTGCTGAGCTGGTCAAAATGGCATGGCTGGCATGTATTTCAAGATGAAATTCAAGGTCAAATGCCTGGCTGGCCTGAGCTGTCCGTGCCGGCCAGTCTTCATTTGAACTGGCGCTGAATAGTGAAACTTTGGAACCGCCTTCTGGTGCTGGATTTCGGTAAATTGCGACGCCTGCACTGTCAGGTCCGCGGTCACCCATTTCCTCAAGCATGTCTGAGACGAACTCACCAAGCCGCGATTCTAGTTCAGGTTTCTTGAGATATAGACCAACAATTCCACACATGATTGTCTGAATGCACTACTGGTTTGAATGGGCATACTGTACCATTGCTACCCCTGACCATCGGGATAGAAAGTGTTAAATTCTATCTTAAATCAAGCATTCGAACGACATTAAACGGGAGATTTCAGGCGATTTCAACTGAACTGGTCCAGTGAAGAATTTTCCAGTTGTCAGCACGTCCAAAGATATAACATTTGGTAAACATTCCAGCCTTGAACCATCAATTCGTACGACTTAATCCGCCATGAATTTTATTGATGAAAAAATTGAAGCTTATGCTGAAACACATTCAGAACAAACGTCTGAGGTGGTAACAGAAATCCACGACTGGACAGTCGAAAATTCCGAGATGTCAAGAATGCTGTCTGGTGGGCTCCAGGCAGCTGTTCTCAGGCTTCTAGCGCGCAGTGTCGAAGCAAAGCGAGTGCTGGAAATTGGGATGTTTACCGGCTATTCTGCGCTGGCAGTGGCTGAGATTTTATCGCACGATGGCGAGTTGATCACACTCGACATTGATCCGGACAGTGAGGCGATTGCCCGGAAATTCTTCAGCCGCAGCCCTCACGGAAGCAAAATAACAATCAGGATCGGACATGCACTGGATGTCGTTCCCAGTCTTGATGGACCCTTCGATATGGTTTATATCGATGCCGACAAAGTCAACTACATACGATACTATGAAGCAGTCATGCCGCTGGTTTCGGACGGTGGTTTGATTATTGCCGACAATGTACTCTGGAGCGGTGAAGTTTTAAAACCCGAAGGTGAGTCGGCTGTGGCGCTTGCCGAATTCAATCAGCACGTTTTGACGGATGCGCGCGTCACCAACACCTTGCTGCCAATTCGCGATGGTCTGATGGTCGCACGCAAGAATTGATACGCCGGGTTTGCAGCCAGGTCTTCAGCCGAGGCCAATCGTTTTCGACAAAATTCCCGCGCCTGCGAACTGTCGAGAGCCGCGTAAATGTTGTGATGAATTCGGCGCAGGTTTCGGTCATTGACTTCATGCGTTCAACCAATGAAAAAGTCAGCTCTGCTTCTTGTTCTTCACTCAGCGTTAACCAACTTTTCACTGCGAGACTGACGAGGTTGCCAGGCGAGACTGACCCAGTCAGCGACCGATGTGCATTCGGATTCATGGTGTTCTGGTGCTGACTTATTCGGCATGGAAATTATGAAATATATTGCTGAAACAGGTTATTATTGTGCGTTATAAGGAGACAGCCCTCTCAATTGACCGGTTCAAAGCTACCGAATCGGTTCTCCAAAATCAATCACTGCTGAATCGCAGATTCAATCTGCATTAGTACTAATATTTTCCAATTCCGATTCAGGCGGAGGCGTTCTATGAAAATCTGTATTGTTGGTGCGGGGTCAATGGGTGGCATGATGGGTGTGAAGCTCCACAATTTAGGTGAAGAAGTAACGCTGATCGCCCGAGGCCCACATCTTGCAGCAATTCAGGCGAATAACGGCATGAAACTCATTATGAATGACGGGACTGAAGAGTTCGCAGAAGGGGTTGCAGCAACTGATGACATGCGTTCGGTCGGACGCCAGGATTTGGTAATTCTGGCAGTAAAAGCTCACCAGATTGCACCAATAGTCGATGACGTCAATTGTTTACTGGGTGAAGATTCTGTGCTGCTGACCATTCAGAATGGTATTCTTTGGTGGTATTTTCAGCTGCATGGTGGCGAATTCGATAACCACGTGTTGCAGACTATCGATCCGAATGGCAAGCTGAGTTCAACAATTGATCCACGAAAAATCATTGGTTCGATCTCTTATCCGGCGGCGGAAATCAGCGCTCCTGGGGAAATTACGCACATCGAGGGTCTGCGGATGCCGATTGGGGAGATCGATGGAATAGAAAAAGATAGGACTAGGGAGTTAGCAGACCTTTTGACTCGCGCAGGCTTCAAGTCACCAATTCTTGAAAGTATTCGAGCAGAGACGTGGCTAAAGGTACTCGGAAACCTGAGCTTTAACCCGGTCAGCGCTTTGGCTCATGCAACATTGGAGGACATCTGTCGCTACGATCCCTCGCGCGAATTGATCGACAGAATGATGACAGAATGTCGCGAAGTTGCGCATCGGCTAGATGTTGAGATTCGGTTATCCAATGAGCGCCGAATAGCAGGTGCAGAAAGAGTCGGCAAGCACAAGACCTCAATGTTACAGGACATTGAAGTCGGAAAAGCGCTTGAGCTTGAAGGGCTGATCGGTGCGGTGATCGAGATGGCGCAGATGACAGGTACAGAGGTTCCGTACATTGAAGCAGTCTATGCCATGATCAGACTGTTAGACCATACGGTGCAGACTGAACGCGTTTACATCAAGGCTCAACCGCTTGACTGAATAAAATTACGCAACAGCAAGTAGAACCACAACAAAGCAATCCTGCTACTGTCAGTCCTAATCTAGTTTTTCTAGCGACTTCTGTTTGGAGGACTGATTGGATTTGGAGGTGCAGGTGGAGGTGGTGGAGGTGGCGGTTTCGCCGTGTTTGGCGGTTTTGGAGACACTCCACGTTGTTCATGTTGTCTACTTGGAGGGGGATTTGGTGCTTTTACCATGACTTTCTCGTTAATTTTGGCTTTGTTTGGATAAGGTGACAAACTCAACAATTTGAACATCAATCACCGGAACCAGTAAAGAATTTGCACTTTCCCTGTCTTTACTGTTGGTATTCATTTTACTCTCTTCTATCCATTCTGCTTCTTCCAAGAGAAAGTGCCCTTCTGCAGGTCTACTTGGCCATTCGGTCGGCCAACCATAAACTCTTCGACCGTCATACAAGTGAAGCACTACGTACGATCTTTCGTGCTGGGAAAACGCGGAATACCACTCAGAAGAGTATGTATTTTCTTTTGTGATTTTTAGTATTCGAAAAAGCTTATGTGGCCAATCGTGATTGATGCAAAGAGCAGCGAACATCCCAAAAACAATTGCTAAAAGTGCCGCCAACCATGCCAGACTGCCGAATGTATCTTGTTGCGTTGGCGCTATAGATGGAACCATCGATTGTACTATTGGCATTATTGACTGAACAATAAAAGTAAAAATTAAAGCGAGGATTATCCTTTCAAATGAGTTAGGTTTTGAATGGGAGATCAGCGAATAGAAAATTGCAGCAGCTATAAATCCAGGTAGCAGAAACAATAGAAGTTCAAGCAGCGTGCTGGGGATTTGTGGGAACATGGAGAGTTACAAAATTTAGTTCAGAACCGAGAATAGTAAAGTTGTTAGTGTGTCTTGCGGTTATTTTACAGCCGTCATCTCAAGTTTATAATTCCCAAAACTAAGGACTCTTTAGTTGTAGCGGAAAATTGCAATATTGGATGATTCTCTGTATAAGACACAGTTCAAACCGAATATCAATTGAGGCTTGGAAATAATGCCAAGGAAGGGTTTTTCGTTCTGCACTCTGATTACAGCAGTGGGCTGTTGCCTTTTTCTTTTTACCTCTTCCGCCAGTGCCAAAGATTTAATGGAGTGTGTTCAATCAGTTGACCATAGCTTTCAAGGTCAGATGCTTACTGAAGAAGAAAAGTATCAAATTCTGCTGCAGCGATTGGCAGATGACCAGATTCGCTTTGAAGAATGCCTCCAAATCAACATTAGTGCTGCTGGGAATGGTGGTGGTACGTCAGGTGGTGGCAGTGGCGGTGCAAATTCGAGTGCAGCAGCTGGTGAAGGTCAACTCAAGGGACAAGCTACAAATGACGGTCAGACCTTTGCTGCTGCGTTGGAATCAATGTCTGCATCAGGAGTTCAGGGTACGGAATTGCCGGATCCTGATAATGAACCTGCCGGATCGTCTGATTTCGGAAATCAGGATGGACTTTCCCCGGCAATCTTGAATGAAATAACACCAGGTGGCGTAGCAGGTAGCGGAAATAAAATCCTTTTGAATGGCATGCAACCAGAGGAGCTGGAAGTTTCAGACAACGATGCAATACTTCTCAACCAGATTCTGGCGGCCGCTAACGCTGAACAGGATCCTGACAGGAAAAAGAAACTGATGGACGAGTACCGTAGAATGAGATCAGGCAATAACGGCGAAACAGTCGCAACTGCAGGAGGGCAGCAATGATGCTAAAGAGAATTACTTCAATCGCACTACTGACAGTTATTTCGCTGTACCTTGCCGCCTGTGGCGGAACATCTGCGGTGGTGAGTTCCTCGACCGCACCAAAAACACCGTTTGGGATCAGCCTGGAACAATCGCCCAATAATCAGGGTTGGAGCGAACAGTATACAGGTGTACGCCTTAATGTCATTGTGCCGTTGTTTGATCCCAACATCCCCTCTGATCCTGACGACTACGAAAAGGAGGGCATTTGGCCGGAACTGCGTCGCACTGAAGCCATTCGCTTCGCTGTGAGCCTGTCCGATGAAATCAAAGCGACTGGCGCGTTTAACAGCGTGCGCGTTACACCCGACGTTGCGGTTAGCGGCGATCTTTTTGTTTCGGGCAAAATTCTCGAATCAAATGGCGAAGACATTCGGATCGAAGTGCAAGTCCATGACATCAGTGGTAAAAGGTGGATGAAGCGGACTTATAAGCATCGTGTGAAAGAGTATCACTGGCAAAGTGGTCGTACAAGTGCTACAGATCCGTACAATCCGGTATTCAAAATGGCCGCTGCCGATATATTGAAACTTCTGAAGAAAAAATCTTCTGAAGAGCTTGCTGACATTGGAGCCACTTCTCAGCTTCAGTTTGCCGCCACCCTGTCACCCGACGCATTTGCACAACATCTCGAATTTAAAAACAATCGACTAAAACTCGTTTCATTACCAGCAGTGAATGATCCATTACTGGTTCGAGCCGATGGAATGCGAGTACAGGATGCGATTTTCATGGATGATATGCAAAAACACTACACAGGGTTTGTCCATACAACCAATGCCAGTTACATTAACTGGCAGCAGCACAGTATGGAAGCTGCAAAGGCCCAGCGTGAAGCGGAAGGAAGAGCCAACGCCCAGGCTCTTGGTGGATTTTTGTTGCTTCTTGGCGCAGCGGCAATTGCTGACGACAGTAGCGGCGACACTGGTGCCGCTCTGGCAGCAACCGCGGCGGCAGTTGGCGGCATTTCAATGCTGCAAAACAGCTTTGCCGCAAATAATGAGAGCAAATACCACCACGATATTCTGGTAGAGCATGGTGAATCGTTCAATAGCGAGGTTGAACCCAAAGTGATTCTGGTTGAAGGGCAAAAATTTGAAATTCGAGGCAGCGTAGTTACCCAGTATCAAAAGTGGCGGGAAACTCTCAAACTGCTCCACGAACATGAATCTCCACCACCGGTGCAGCTTTAATCGGCCATCGTGCAAGCGGCGCGCAGGATAAGTTCGTGGTGCGGTAACTTACAAATCGGACCTAGGGTAAGATGCCTGTCATGCACAGCAGCCAATCAGCAGGTGTCAAACTACTGAATCACGTTGTTCCTGCGGTATTGAGCCTTTTTCTTTTCTGTGGTTCTGCCTATTCGGTCAGCGCCGAATTGGCGGTGGCTCTATCAATTGCGCAGCCAATTGTTGAAAGCAAAACCAGCGTTCAAGCCTTTGACGTTGATAATCGCACACATCACGCGTTAAGTCAGGACGATGTGATAGTCATTGGAGTTATCGCGCAAGCTTCATCTGAAAGTCAAAAATCAGATTCCGAACATTACAAACATATGCTTGCCCTCGTGGATGAAGCATTGACAGCGTGGGAAACAAGGCGGTCAATTGTTCCAGGTTTTGATCAAAGTCTTGAGTTCATTCTTACTAGTCGGGGTAAGGCAGAAGCAGCTTTTTTTGACGTCGATTATCCGGAGGCGAATCGCCTCATCGAACAGGCACTTGATGAAATCAAATCCATTTTTCAGCGGGAAGAAGATTTCTATAACATCAATCTGAAAATCGCAATCAGTGCATTTGAGGTGGAAGATGTTGAAGGCGCACAGGACGCCATCACTTTGGCACTCGCCTTGCGTCCCAACAGCAAAGAGGCAGAGTTTTGGCAGCAGCAGATTATCCAGTTGCCAGAACTGATTGCTGCCAGGCAGGCTGCCATTGCCGCACACAATGAAGGTCGATTGCAGGATGAAATTGATGCGCTTTATCGTGTTCTGAAAATTAAACCTGACGAAGAAGAGGTTAAGACTCGCATTGAAGCGGCAAACAGTGAGTTGCAGGATCAACGATTCAAACGCGCAATTGGCGAAGTGCGCCAAGCACTGTCCAGTCAGGATGTGGAAAAGGCCAGAAATGCGCTGACTAAAGCTCAGCGGTTTAAACCGTCGCATCCGGAAATCACACGACTGAAACAAGGTATTGAAGAATTGGTCCGTGATCTTGAAGTGGCGAAACTGATTCAGGCCGCTGCAAATAGCGCGATACAGGATGACTGGACCGCTGTTCAGCAGAGCCTTGAACTGGCGTTAAAGCTCAACCCGCAACTCATTGATGCGATTGAGGGCCGAGATCTAGCCAAGAGCATCATTGACGCGCAGTCCAAATTTGATGACTATTTGGCCAGGTCAGATCGACTGAGTTCTGAAAATATTGTCGATGCTGTGCGCAAAGAACTTGAAGAAGCTCAGGCGTTGCTGAAATACAGCCCACGCTTGCGATCAGTTGTCAGTGAACTAGAAGTTGAAGTGGTTAAGTGGCAAACAGAAGTACCTGTGCGAGTAATCTCTGATGGTAAAACGCACATCATTGTGCGCCGCGTTGGCATTATCGGAGCTGTTCGCGACCGGGAGATTTTGCTCAAGCCAGGAACTTACCGATTTGAGGGATCAAGAAGAGGGTATCGAAACAAGTTGGTGGAGGTCATAGTTTCACCGGATGCTGATGAAATTACCGAAGTGACGGTTATCTGCAATGAGCGGGTTTGAGGATAGTTTAATCAAGGCACAGCGCGCCCGTCGACATCGAATGATGCTGGGTATGGGTGGCGTAATACTGGTTCTATTGGTATCGGCGGGTGTCTATCTCGGTACAGCCGTCATTGATCGAGTGATTGTTGCTATTGCACCAGATGAAGCGGCCGAAATTACACAATTGAAAATTCTTGATGGTACAGGTTGGGTTTGGAACGATGCTATTATCGCAGTAAGAAGCCCTTTGAAACTGCAGGTGTCCGCTGATGGCTTCAAAAAAGAAGTCTTGACGGTAGGTAACGCGACATGGAGACGAGGGCAGCTTGATGTGGTGTTAAAGCCACTGCCAGCCACAGTCAGGGCAACAACCAAACCAGAATCGGAGGAAGTGCGCTGGTATTTGAATGGCGCGTTGGTATCGGTAGCGCCACAGTTAACTGTCGATCTACCTGCGGGTCAGCACACAATTGAAGCCAGACACCCACATTTTGAGCCAACCAGTCAATCGGTAACCCTTGAGCGCGGCGAGTCGTATCAGTTAAGTCTTGATCTCAAATTAGTGAAGGGTCTAGTTGAGATTACCTCTGCGCCGAGCGGGGCAGAGGTGTCACTTAATTCTGAAGCGATTGGAAAAACTCCGTTGCACCTGGAATTGGAAGGCGGTGGGTACGAAATTGCGCTTTCACTTGCTGATCACGACTCGAGGAAGGATTCGTTTGTTATATCGCCAGACAATCCTGAAGTGAGCCGGCACTACAAACTGGCAGTGAGCAACCATGAAGTAACATTTTCGTTGACGCCATCTGATGGGTTATTGACAGTGGGAGGCAATTCGGTTGCGTCCCGAAAAACCGCCAGCGTTTCGTTACCCGTCAATTCCCGACAAACTGCCACATATTCAAAGCCTGGTTTCAGAACTCAAGAGATAGAATTCGAGGTGAACTCGAACATTGGCAACCAAATCGAAATTGAACTTAAACCCGTTTACGGAATGGTGGAGGTGAGATCAAGCCCAGTAGCTGATGTCTCTCACAATGGCAAAATCATAGGAAAAACTCCGGTTCTGGTTCGCATGCAGGCGCTTCCTCAAACAATTACCGTCAGCCAGACAAGATTCTTGCCTGAGACTCACACGATTACACCTGTTGAAGGGACAACCCGAGTTTTGGAAGTCAATCTTGTGTCGGAACAAGAACACCGACTCAAAACCTCTCCGGATACATATGTGAACAGCATTGGAATGGAATTCAAACTGTTCAAAGAGGCGGATTACTTCACTATGGGCTCAAAGCCCGGTGAATCAAATAGTAGACCGAACGAGTTCTATCGCCAAGTCCAGTTGAAAAGACCGTTCTACGTCGGAGTGCACGAAGTTACGGCCGAATCGTTTCACAAATTCATTGGCGCCAGTTCGATGCCGACCGTAGGCAATCGTCCGATTACTGGTATCAGTTGGAAGGAGGCAGCGAAGTTTAGTAACTGGCTCAGTAAAAAAGAGGGGCTGAGGCCTGTATATCGGTTCACAGGTGATGAGTACCTGGGTAGCGATTCGACTGCAGATGGCTACCGGATGTTGACGGAAGCTGAATGGGAGTGGCTGGCAGGAAAGGCGGGACGTCATCAGCAAACTATCTTCCCTTGGGGCGATGAGACAATCATTCCTCAAAACTCTGGCAATCTGGCGGATGTGACCGCTAAGGGCTTCGTGGCTATCTTCATTCCGCAATACAACGATAGCCAGGCAGGCGTGAGTGCGACAGGATTATTCCAGCCTAATCCCGCAGGTATTCATGATTTGACTGGCAATGTGAGTGAGTGGACCCATGATGCGTATGACCACACTGTTCCCAGTGGTGATCAAATTGAGCTCGACCCGTTCGACACCTCTAATGCCACATATCACACGATCAAGGGATCAAACTGGGCATCGGGTGAAGTAAGTGAACTTCGAGTCGCTTACAGAACTGGTAGTTCAGCAGGTAACGATAGAACCGGGTTTCGGCTTGCTCGTTACCTGTATTAGGCTGCGACAACTGGAGGGCGGTACAATGAATGGAGTTGAAAACTACTTCCATAAGTCAGTCCATTGCTTAAATACAGACAATTCAAACTAGGAGTGTGCACAAAATGCCAAGACTAATGGTCGGAAAGAAGCACTTCAAGGTGGTGATGGCGGTGGCGTTTGCTGTTACGTTGATTGTGTTCGCATTTGGATATCACAAATCAGGTACCGCGCAGAACACAGGACCGCAGATCAGTTTGAATACACCAGTCAGTTTTCCCGGGGATATTTAGTTGAGAGAAGCTCTGCGTGGTCTGATAATTCTGGCTGTTGCGGCAGCGTCAGTCCACTCGCTATATGTACAGTTCATCCGCCCAAGAGCAGAAATTCTGATTGAAGCAGGTGTAGCAGCTGGGCAGTATGCACCGCGAGATTGGGTTGTAATTCTGAAAGACTGGGAGCAGGAGATTTGCCTGATTCTGGCAATCTACTGTATTGTGGAAATTCTAATCCGTCTCTACAAACTTTCAAAAGAACAGTATCTATTCGAAGTTGATTTTGTCGGCCAGGTAGAGTCGGGTGAGACCGATCTCAAGAGCACTTTGGAGGACCTTGAATCCTTGCCTCGCTCTGTGGGACGGTCTCAGTTGGTGGAGACGCTAAAGGCTTCAATTCGGCGGTATCGGATCACGTCCGATGTACAAAACACCTCGGATGCAATCCAAACCAGTGTTGATGCGGTAGCCATGCGACTTGAAGCCGATAATACGATGCTACGCTATATGATTTGGGCGATTCCATCAATTGGATTTATTGGCACAGTTCGCGGTATTGGGCAGGCGCTTTCGCAAGCCGATCAGGCGTTATCTGGAGACATTTCAGAAATGACGGCTAGCCTTGGCATCGCGTTTAACTCAACATTCGTCGCACTGGTGATCAGCATTTTCCTCATGCTGCTGCTCCACTCGCTTCAACGCGCACAGGACCGACGCCTGGTCGACATTCAAAGTTATTGCGAACAATTTCTCCTGAATCGAATCAGTCAGTAATTATTGGGATTTCTCCATGAGAAGGAGACGACGCGCTCTCGGCAACAACCTTGCATTCCTAGATGTGATGGCGTGTGGTTTAGGTGCAGCGGTTTTAGTTTTTCTGATTGTCAAGCATCATACTGGTGCTGAGCCGATGATCGAAGAGGCCGTGTCTGACGACGGTCAAATTTTGACTATGCTTCGGCAGTCCGAAGCAATGCTGGAAGAACAGGTTGAAGCGACTGCTCGACAAATTGAGAATTTACAGACTAGAAACGAAGATCACGAAAATGAGGTTGAAGCTCACAAAGCCAAACAGGCTGAGTTGGAGGACTTGCAATCGCAGATCAAAGAGCTAAAGACGAAAAACTCAGAACTGAAGAAAGAGGTGGTCCGTATTCGTCCGCAGCAAACTGCAGATGTGATTCAGAACAACCAGATAGGCGAAGAGAACTACCTGATTGGGCTTAAAGTGGAGGGCCGACGAATTGCCATTGTTTTAGATCACAGCGCATCAATGACCGACGAAAAACTGGTTGACATTGTTACACGTAAACTCGGGTCAGATGCTGATAAACAAAAAGGACCGAAATGGAATCGAACAATTCGGGTGGCGCGTTGGCTGTTGGCGAGACTGCCAAAATCCAGCGAGGTAGCAGTCATCGGGTTCAATGAGAAGGCTAAGATACTGAATAAAGGTGCCTGGGCTGACAGCCGCGACGCATCTCAGATTAATGGGCTTTTGTCTGAAATTGTCAGACTCGTTCCGACTGGCGGAACCAACCTGGAAGCAGGATTGCGTGAGTTGGGAAATTTGAGACCCCGACCGACCGATATCTATATTGTTACGGATGGACTGCCCACGCGAAGCATATCTTCACCTAACCCGATATCTCGCTGTCGAAAAAACGCGACTAAAGTGAGTGGAAAGTGTCGAGTCGTGTTGTTTCGTACAGCCATCAAGCATTCGATACCTGCCAGAAGCAAAATTAACGTGATTCTACTTCCAGTCGAAGGGGACCCTGATGCTGGGCCGCAATTTTGGGGTTTGACAGCCAAGACTGGGGGGTTGCTTCTGGTTCCAGCAGTGGGTTGGCCATGAGAAAGCGCCGCCGAAGTAGTGAAGGTGAGAGCCTCGCATTTCTTGATATTATCACCTGTGGATTTGGCGCGATCGTACTCTTACTGATCATTACAAAGCCAGTGCCGGACCACACCGACTTTGCAGTGCAGCAGCAAGACTTGAGTGGTGTCATTACAACTGCGGGACAGCACGTAACCGCATTGCAGGTAAAGTTGCAGAGCCTCCTGACTGAACTTTCAGCAATTCCCGATCCTACTGAGGATTCAGTTGATCAAGGGCTGAATCAAGCCCTTATTGAAGCACGAGATGCAGTCGAGGAATTAAACAGTAGCAACGAGGCGTTGGAGTTAGTCAAAGAGACTCTGATCGCAGCTACGATCACTCAGACAACCACACCACAGCAACGTGACCCGGAAGTAGGCGGTATTCCAGTTGACAGCGAGTACGTGATATTTGTGATAGACACCTCAGGCAGCATGATTGCAATCTGGAATTCTGTCATTGATACCATGAACCGAATCATCGATATCCATCCCAAGGTTAAAGGCTTCCAGGTAATGAATGACAACGGCAACTACCTGTTTGAATCAACTAAAGGCAAGTGGATACCGGATACCTCAAAGTCTCGAAAAAGGGTCAAAGATGCGCTGAGATACTGGCAAAGTTTTTCCAACAGCAATCCCGTTCAGGGTTTGGAATCCGCACTTCATACCTATGGAAGAAAAAACGAAAAGTTATCGATATACGTTCTCGGCGATGAATTTACCGGTTCATCTTATGATGAAGTGATTGATTCC
Organism: Gammaproteobacteria bacterium; assembly: GCA_022823405.1. Taxonomy (GTDB): domain Bacteria; phylum Pseudomonadota; class Gammaproteobacteria; order Arenicellales; family JAJDZL01; genus JAJDZL01. The sequence continues at coordinate 9,445 of JAJDXD010000066.1, read as the reverse complement.
TTGAACCGGTTGAATATTGATCCAATTGCAAAGCGACACAGGGCACGGGTACACAGTATCGGATTTTTGACTGAATCACTGGGCTCGGACCGCTATTCAGTGCTGATGAGAAGTGTTGTGGAGCGGAATAACGGTGCATTTCTTGGCTTGCCAAGATGATTGCTCTAGCGAACGAGAAAAATTGGTAATGTCTCTCAGTCTCTTATCACGACACGGTGCATTAAATTGTTTTTCGCACCCGTAGGACAACTAAAGCTTGAAGCGGTTTTGTCAATCGGATATCTTCCTTTGTTGAATCTTCGATCAATCCGTTCACTCTTGCGTCTCGGGGAGTGCAACGAGTCAAGTATCATTATCGGCTTAATAAACAATTGGAGTCGTATATGAGCACCTACGAATCGCTGTCTGAAAAATTGCAATCTCACCTTGGACTCTCACACCCACCCATCGCCATCACTTTCTGTGATGCAGTTCCATCAGACGTTCCAGAATTAAGTGCTGACTACCCGGCACCGACAGAAGATGGTCGAACTGGCGCAGTTGCTGCAGGCTGCGTGTTTTGGATAAAGGCAAATGAAGGAACTTTCGCAACCAAACCATCGGATCACGGTAACTGTAGCGTTGGCAGTTTGACGCATGGTCTGATTTCACTAGAGGAAGCAGCTGAGCACTCCGATGTGCAAGCCATTTGTGAAGCGAACTGGGTCACCCCAGAGATATTTCCTCACATTCCGACGGTTAGTAAAAAACCCGAAGCCATTGTGTACGGTCCACTGTCCGAGGCAACTAAACATCCGCATGTCGTACTTTTGAGACTGCTTGCCAGACAGGCTATGCAGTTGCACGCAGCCATTCCTGATCTTCGCTTTGAAGGCAAACCACAATGTCACATCATTCCGATTGCTCACGAACATCAAGAGCCGGCAGTCAGTGTAGGGTGTATGCTGAGTCGTGTCCGAACCGGTATGGGCAATAGCGAAATGACTTGTGCAATCCCATTCGACCGATTGTCGGAAGTGGTGACACAGTTGGAAAGTGTCTGTGCCGCAGACCGGCTTGTGGCTGCCTATGCCAGTCAGGACAAGGTAAGATTCAACTGACGCTGTATCACGCTTTCGGTGATGCGTTGTTCCGAATTGAATGGGGCATAGTGTTATAAATTTGTCGAGTAATGTGACCTTTCTCCCGATTCGAAAGAGGGAAATCGACATCGGATAGATTTGAAGAATGGATATTGGCAAAACACTGCAAAAAGACTGGGGTTTGAGATGCTCTACGATTTTTCACAATCTCGATAAATCGAAACTCTTTCGCGCGGCGCTTGAACTTGATGTTGGGCGAATAAAGAGGGGTGGTGGTTATCACGAACGCAAGGCATATGCAACAAGTTTAGGAGAAGCAGGTCCACTAGTGTTTTTGACGGATCCAGACTGTACCGGCCGGCCGGTTGACGACACTTATGCGGTGGCCTGGCCGGAAATTGAATCCGATATCTGGTGGAAAGACAGTCTGAAAAAGTACGATCCTGATTGCTACGAACAATTACTGGACCGAGTCATTAAACATCTAAACCAAAGCGGTAGCCATTTATTTGTTCAGGACGTTACCGTGGGCCACGATGCAGAGTATTCGATTCGCTACCGATTCATCGGCCAATATGCCACTCACGCCTACTTCGCTCACAATATGTTTTTGTCTGCAAATGATTCAGCTGAAGAATTTGAGCGTGGCAACTGCTGGACTATGTTGAATGTTCAAAGTTTTCGGTGTGACCCTGAACGCGATGGCTGTCGTTCTGACCGTGTCGCAGTTCTTGACTTTCGCAACCGTATCTGCCTGGTTGCGGGGCCAGCCGATTATTGTGGTCTAATCAAGAAGTCAATCTTTACCGTAATGAATTTTCTGTTGCCGAGCAAAGGAATTTTGTCAATGCACTGCTCGGCTAACGTTGGTGATGCGGATGACACCAGCATTCTGTTTGGACTGTCAGGAACCGGAAAGACTACACTGTCAGCAGATGTCAGTCGCAGACTCATCGGAGATGATGAAAATGCCTGGTCTGACTCTGGTGTGTCAAACTTTGAAAACGGGTGCTATGCCAAACTGATTGATCTCGACAAGCAGGCAGAGCCTGTAATTGCTGATGCACTGTCAATGCAGGGTACTCTTATAGAGAACGTACCGGTATCCAATGGGCAACAATATGAAACAATTCACCCACAGGACCTGGATTTATTTGATCGTTCAATCACTGAGAACACCCGATTTTCTTACCCGCTCGACTGCAACCCAAATGTAGCGGAAGGTGCAAAAGGCGGTCACCCGGCAACAATCGTGCTGTTAACTGCGGACGCTTTTGGCGTGTTGCCGCCGATATCAGTGTTGGACGAAGATGAGGTGATGTATCACTTCGTTCAGGGTTTTACTGCTAGAGTTGCTGGTACTGAGATTGGAGTCAACGCACCTGAAGCAACTTTCAGCTCATGTTTCGGTGCGCCGTTCATGTCCCATAAGCCTATCGTGTATGCAGAACTACTCAAAGAAAAGATGCGCGCCAGTTCAGCCAAATGTGTCCTCTTGAATACCGGTTGGATTGGCGGGCCTGCTGGAAATGCACCGCGGATTTCACTTGCTACGACGCGTTCACTACTCAACTCTGCGATGCAGGGAATATTGCATGACTCAGAATCCGGCATTGCATTTGAAAAGCACTCTATACTGGGAATGCGCTTTCCGACTTCGTGTCCAGGTGTCGATTCAACAATTCTGAATCCGTCAGATAGTTGGACTGACAAGTCGGCATACACAAACGCTGCGACAGAGCTTCGTGATAGGTTTCGGACTAATTTTCAGGAATGTGGTTTTCAAAAAGTTGGCATTCCTGCTGCCATTTGATCAAACTTCAAAAGAACATTGACTTCAGATTTCAATTGCCGAAGTGGACGAAATGGATCACGACCAACCTGAAGATAGCAATTTCGAAGAACTGCGGAAGACGATGGTGCTGGTCATCGCCGCTCACGCAGTCGCCTCTGGTGAAGAAACTGGCAGACCCGTACTTTCTGATTCGGTGATGGAGGCTATGTTTGAGACGCCGCGCCACCATTTCGTGCCGGAAAAGTACCGTGATTATGCGTATGATGATTGCCCACTACCCATTGGTCATGAAAAGACAATTTCACAACCATTTATTGTGGCGCTAATGATTGATCTGCTTGACATCGAAGAGAAAGATCGCGTGTTGGAAATCGGCACGGGACTTGGTTATCAGGCCGCGGTATTGAGTCATCTGTCCGAACAGGTATACACCGTTGACATCATTGGGGAGTTGGCTGAGCAGGCGATTGAAAACTTTAAATCTCTGGAATATGGCAATGTGGATGTGCGCATTGCAAATGGTGCATACGGCTGGCCGGAGCATGCGCCGTTTGACAAGATTATTGTCGCTGCATCGGCAGATGAAGTGCCCGATACTCTGATTGCTCAGCTTGCACCCGGGGGAAGGTTGATAATGCCAGTTGGTAGTGAAGATCATCAAAACCTGGTGCTGGTACAGAAAGGAGACTCCGCCGCCTACTCTGATGAGATCCTTCCAGTTCGTTTCTCAAGACTGGTTGTTGCGCATTAAGCCACAAATCTTACAGATGCGCGCGGATATGGTTGAAAATCATTCCAAACGTGGCAAGCATACAATTCAGCACATCAGTTCAACACAGAAATTTTAGATTTAGTCGTCGTCAAATTCATTTGAGTCACTAGCGATTTACAGGGTTTAGACTGGCAAATCGAACGATGACTATGTGGAGTCCACCACAAAGCGCGGCGAATGCATGACTCGCGTCAAAGGTTTCGTCACGATCAACCGTCTAATGCTATTGAGGTTCAACTAATAGATTACACAAACGGAAATTCACGATGTACTCACTTCTAACCCAAACCGGAAGGTTAATTCTTTCCGCAATTCACTCCGCCGTCTTGTTCCTGCTTGTACTAATCCTTGCACAAGCCAGTGCGCAAGCACAATCCTACGAGGCCGGAGGTTGTTACGACATTGATTTCTCCACGATTCAATGGCAGTCCATGTCAAAGTGGCAAGCAAAATACCATCCATGGCTGTTCTTGTCGGAAAGAGTTGAGGGAAAGCCGGGGTGTTTCGTCCATGCTGAATACGGGTCTTGTCTCGGTAGGATCAATCATCATTTTGCACGTATTGAGGACGCCTGCCGGCATCCCGTAACCGACAGACTCCATATACTCATCTACGCCCGTACCGGCGATTCTCCCCACTACATCGAGATATGGTCGGTTGACCCCGCATCAGGAAATCCAGTGCGAGACCATTTCGAGGTCTGGGAAGACCCTACGTTGATGGTTGCATGGATGAAGGAGATGGTTGCAGCTGATGACGGTTGTCTGTGGCAGAGAACACAGTAATGACAAAAGCTCTTCGACCTCGCGATGTCGGACTTGCGTGTCCACAGGGAAATCAATAACCATTATTGGTTATCCGAGCTACCGACGCGTATTGTGCTAGCGGCGGTGGAAAGCGTGGCGGTTCGTTCAATTTCATGGTGTTTTGGCATTGTGACACAAAGGGGTATCCATTTCATTCGTTAAAATGAGAGACCTATTCACTGTTTGAGAGGTTATGCACACCATGGTTAATGTTAAGCAGCTTCAAACATTTGGGATCATTTCAATTTCGATCTTCTGCCTACTGATCTATCGTATGGATTTGGTTGCGGCAGCCAGTGAAACGGTTACACAAATCACACCTTTAGTCGATGTGCAGGCCCGTAAAAATGAATTGGCTAATTTGCCAAAACGAGACCGGAGAAAGTTGTGTTCAGTGAAATTCGCGAATATTGCTCTGGACAAAAAAGCAGTCATCTCGGGCCACATTCAACGACAGCGCTCAAATGTGCAAATGGCAGGCCATGCACTCTTCCAGCTGCTAGAGAATTATTACTACGGTGATGAGTACGCCGCGTCTGACATTCGTGAAGCGCTTTCACAGGCCGTAAAGATAGATGCATTTACGGATGTCAAGCCCTATCACCCAAAGGAGCTCCCTCGCAGTTATAACGGCTTAAACGAACCCTATTTTCAGATCGCGGTTTTCCTGACGCCACTGGCGCATGCTTACCTGGTCTTGAATGCCGAATACCCGGAAGACGAGGAACTGCACAAAGGAGTCAAGCAGTGGGGTGACAAACTTTACTCAATTACAGTCAACAAGAAAAACGATTTCAAGGGTAAAACGAAGGGGATTGATCGCCGCGCCTTGCATGCAATGGGTTATGCGCATTGGGGTAATGCAACCGGGAATCCCGAGGTGCTGAAGACCGCGTACAACTATTACAAAAAAGCGCTGCGTTGTGTCGGTAAGGGAGGCAGGGATCGAATCTGGAGGCATTGGGCAAAGAAAAAAGACCATGTCTACTATCCAAATATGACCTATCAGGCCACTTTGGCAGCAGGTTTTGCTCTGCAACGTGCGGGATACAAGGACGTGTATGAAATGGCACCGAAGAAAGGTACTATCATCGATGGCATTGAATGGCTGTGGGATGCAGTGTTTGACAAGAACCAGATTGAGCTGATAAAGATTCAGGGATCCGGATCGCGTACCGTCGCCTGGGCCGAATTATTTGCCCTTGAATTTTCCGATCGACCTTATGCAGAAAAAATGCGCAACTGGCTGGAGTCAAAGCAAATGCCGGTTTATGGTGCATTCGCTGGCGGGCCCGTCAGTTGTCTGTACCGCGCAATTAAATGATGATGTTGGACTTGAGTACAAATAAACTTTTGAGATGTAACCCACCATTGGTGAATGTTTCAATGCCAGTGTAGAATCTTATAGGCCTACCGAAATTTATTTGGACATGATCAAACAGAATTTCACATTTCTGCCTAAAGCCGAAATTGTGGCCGGCAACACTTAGGGAAATATTTCAGCAATCCCTTTCTCCCGACTTACGTAGAATTCGCCGACTAACTGGACGCCCGCCAATGCATGGACTTAGCGACTGCATTGGAAAACTTTTTCACTCGATCTTCTCTGACCGGGGACGGTGTATAGCGTTGAATTTGAGTTTCATCTTTGTCAACAAGAATGATGTCAGCACCTGCCAGTTGCGCCGTACCGATAGCGGTGATTTCAGGAAACGACTTTACGGCGAGACTTTTGCCAAGGCAGTCTGACAGAAACTGGCAAAAATATGGATTGACAGAAACCCCTCCGTCAATCGAGATTTCGTGACCGACTTCAGTGAGTGAGGACATAGCCCTGATCACCTCTGCGGTACGCAGAGCAATCCCTTCAAGGATTGACTGCATCATGCTGCTACGATCTGTGTCTTGGGATAATCCTATCCACAATCCAGAGGCGAGTCGGTCCCAGTGCGGGCAAGCTAACCCGGACAAAGCTGGTATGAAAACCAAATCTCGATCGATGGCGGCTGGTTGGTCAAATGAATTGAGTGTCGAGTAGTCTTCAAATAACCCCAGGTTATGCGCCCATTCAATGGCTGAGCCGGCACTGTATACCCCTCCATCCAATGCATATACAGCTTGGTCACCTGCGTGTTGCCAACCGATGGTAGGAAGCAGTCCCTGATCTGGTGATCGTATTGCGTTGTGTCCGGTAACCGTCAAAGCGAACGCACCCGTGCCAAAAGTAATCTTGACATCACCGACACCGCGGCAACCATGACCGTACAGTGAGGCCTGCTGGTCTACTACACTGGCCTTAATTGGCACCTGCTTTCCACGACTTGCCACTGTTCCAAGCGTTCCGGTAGTGGGTACGATTGCAGGTAGTGCACTCATTGGGACACCAAACAGCTCACAAAGCGTTTCATCCCACTGACCTGTATCAAGATTCATCAATGAAGTTCGTGATGCCGTTGTGATGTCCGTACTGAACACGCCGGCCAGACGGTCAAGAAAATACGCATCGGTGGTACCAAGTCTGAGCTTCCCCTTTTTCAATAATCGCCGTGCTTCAGGTATGCTGTTCACGATCCATGCTAACTTGCTTGCTGAAAAGTATGAATCCAAGGGCAGACCGGCTCGATTCATAACTTCCTCGCCAACACCTTCTTGTTCGAGACGCTCAATTGTTTCTCCGGTTCGGTTGTCCTGCCAAACAATGACTTGAGAAATAGGCTCCAATGTGTCTGAGTGCCAAGCAAGACAGCTCTCCCCTTGATTGTCGATACCCACCGCAGCAATATTGTCTACTGATTCAAGTGAGCTTTCGATGTTACGAACCAGTTCCAATGGCTCGTGTTCCACCCACCCAGGTTGGGGGTAGTACTGTTGATGGCGAATTACGGACGTGATGGAGGCATTTCCATCGGTGTCCACCGCTAACGCGCGAGTGCTGGTCGTTCCTTGATCGATAGCAAGTATGGTCATTGAGCTAACTGGATGGTTCAAACACCAAATTGAGTGAACTCGGTTTCGACGAAAGGATACTGGAAGAAACGGCTAGTTGCACCTGCTTTTCGGGCAGAGTTCGAACGCGTTTTGAAACAACAGAATGATCGCCTATCTTGAGATGCACTGTCCCCCGGGCCTCCCCAGAAAATTTCACCCAAAGGGAAACGCTCTTTGTAGACCGGTGATCGAAAACGAGTCTTTGGGGAAAGACGTAACGAACCGTCGGCGAAGTCGATTCAATGGCTATGGCATCGATTGCTGAAGGCAGATCACCAGCCAGCGAACGGACAATGTGTGTTGCTGTGCTGATTCCTTCACGCCAGCATCGACCTGAAGAATCTGCAGGGTGCAACACATTACCAGCGGCGAAAATGTCCGGGTTTGAGCAACGGCCAAACTGGTCGGTCACAGGGATGCCACAGCCGGAACTTAAATCGAGATTCCCCATGCTTGCCAATGTCGATTCAGCTACAAATTGTCCACAAAATACGACACCATCACATGGAATTCGCTCAGTCCGTCCTGAACCTAGACGTACAGCTACCCCACTGACCCGCTCCTTGCCTTCGATTGAAACCAGTTCAGTGTTGAATAGTGAGCGTACACCGTGCATTCGGGGTAACCAGACTGATGACTTCCAGGCAGTAGGTCGTTTACGTTCCTCAATCATCGCCACGGGTCGTATTCTTGCATGTCTACAGGTCAGCAGTGCGGAAAACGCAACCAGTTCAGTGCCTACAATGACTGGATGCAAAAATGGTTTGCGGGACTTCAGGTAAACCATGGATTGTAGTGCTCCGGTGGTCAAAACCCCCATTGGACGGGTGCCGGATACCAAACGCGCTGATCTCGGGGTCTCCCTTGCTCCCGTAGCCAGAAGAACCTTTGCTGCTTCAATTTTTGCTGTTCCTGCTGAAGTTGATACGTACAGCGAAGGGCCAGACTCGATTCGGACGACATTAACCTTTGTTCGAATATCCACCCTTTCCGCCATGGCAGCCTGATGAAGGCGTGAGGCGTATTCTGGACCCTTGAGGACACGATGGAATTCAGGCCATCCAAACGGCGGATGGCCACAATGCCGAGGAATTCCGCCGACTTCAGCTTCGCGATCTAGAACGACAACGTGTTCGACACCTGCTTTTCGCAATTGAATTGCTGCAGCGAGACCACTCGGTCCTCCGCCGACAATGGCAACATCGCAGCGTGTATGTGGTTCGATCACGTCAGCAATCACCGGTCTGAGACATCCAATGGTGAGTCGAAATAACCTGCGGTGATTTCACTTAATTCAGAACTGCAGTAAAACCCCTGACATCGCCCCATCGTAACTCGGGTGCGACGTTTCAGCCCACTCAGGGATTGCACCGAAAGTGGACCTTGGAGAGCGTTTTCAATTTCTCGTCGAGTTACCAACTCGCAATGACAAACAATTCCACCGTTGTCAGGTCGCATCCAGTCCCTTTCCCCAGCCTCGCTAATCTGCGGAACAGTCGGCCATTGAATACCTGCGGAATCGCGGAGTGAAGGCTGGTTTCCAAAGATCGTTTTGGTAGCGAGACGAGCGATTCCCAAGGCTGCACTCAACCCTGTTGAACGAATGCCACCAACGCAAAGGTACTGTTTTTCCCCATTCAGTTGAATTTCGTAATCTTTTGATTCAGTTGCAGGTCGAATTCCGGCATAGATGCCTGTCACACTGTGGCACTTGAGATCAGGCAGGACGCCTTCACCCACTGTCTTCAGATTATTCAGAGTCTTCGTGTCAACACTTGTGTCGTCCCGACTTTCCTGATCGTCCGCACTGGGGCCGACCAGCAGGTTTCCGAAAATGGTGGGACACACTACTACTCCCTTGGTCCTTTCTGTCGGAACCGGCAATAGTATGGTGTCAGACAGGGATTTGGCAGACTTGTCATACACCAGGAACTGACCCTTGCGTGGTCGAATCTGGAACAGGGGCTCGCCAATCAGCTGGTTATGCAGCAGATCACCATAC
>JAJDXD010000037.1 GCA_022823405.1 Gammaproteobacteria bacterium | reverse complement strand
AATGCTCGCCGTGTATGCCATCTCTCCCACAGCGATGGCCGACAGCAAGCTGGTGGCTTTAAGCAACTCAGTCAGAAAGTTGACGAAAGCCGGCATCATTCGACGAATTGCTGGAGGAATGATGATCTTTCTCCAGATGTGAAATCTTGGAATTGCCAGTGCATATGCGGCATCAACCTGTCCCTTGGGCACTGCTAGAACACCAGCGCGGAATATTTCTGCCAGGTAGGCTGCACTGAATAGTGATAGTGCAATAATGCCACAGGCTTCACTTGAAATTCGGATGGATAGCAACAGTGGTAGACAGGAATAGACCCAAAAAATCAACACCACCTCGGGAATGGTTCTGAAGAAGTCAATAAATCCGTTTGACAGCCTGAACGCCAGCCCGCGCTGTTGAAGTTTTCCCAGGCAGGCAAACATACCAATAACAATACCGATGACGAGCGAAACTGCCGAAATCCAGATGGTAACTCCAAACGCTTGCAGCAGGTCTGGGCCGTAGCGGATTAACTGGTCCCAATCAAATCTCATTAGCGTTCCCTTTTCTGCAGGAAATACTCAATTCGCAAGGTTCCTTTGCTCATGAGAATACCGACGACAAAATAAAGCACAGCGATGAAACTGAACAGTTCAACCGGCTTGAACGTCACATTACTGATTCTGTTTGTTACAGTCATCAATTCGCTCACGTGCAGAATTGAAAGAATTGCGGTTCCCTTAAAGAAACTGATTGTGAGATTGACCAATGGTGGAATCATCGTGCGGATAGCCGGTGGCAGAATAATTCGGGTCCAGCGTATCCAGGAAGGAAGTGCGAGTGAGTAAGCAGCCTCCCACTGTCCCTTGGGGACCGAATCAATGCCTGCGCGGACGATTTCTGTAAAGTACGCAGCGGCTTGCAGCGTAATACCAATCACACCGCTTTCTAAGGCAGTGGTGTTGATTCCGGTGACCAGTGGCAATGCAAAGTGTATCCAGATTAACTGGACCAGAAGCGGAGTATTCCGCCAAATTTCGACAAATGCGATGACAATCCAGCGAAGTGGTGCAATGTTGGATTGACAGGCGATTGCGAGTACGGTTCCGCTCAAAAGCCCAGCAACTGCTGCGCAAGCTGTCAGGGCCAGAGTAACCAGCATCCCCTTCAGTAAAACCTGGCGGTATTCCCAGACCACTGAGAAGTCAAGGGAGAGCAATAGATTCCAATTCAGAAAGTAGGCAAGAGTACCTAACGCGAGCAGGAGAACGACTGGAAACGAATACTTGGCGATCATTGTGCTCTGTGGCGTCTCTGTTGTCAGTCAGCCTACTCGACCAAGAATCGTTCAAGAACGTTTTGTGTCAGTTTCGATATGTTGTTGTTGAATCCGTTCCAGGGCAAACTTCCGCAATAGGTGATGGAACCGACCGAAAAAACATACCCGTTTTGAGGGGTTTGAAAAATAGTCATATCGGCACGAATGAGTTTTTCCTCCGGCTCCCCCGTACGGGTTCTCTGGTGCGAAAGAATTTCTTCCGGCACCAGGATGAAGTGATCCGGGTAAGTCTCTGAACTTGCGAGGACAACTGCGTTGAGCGGAGTGCCAAGACCAAAGTCGACACGATCGAGTTCAAATCCGGCTGCACCGCCTCCGCTCAATCCAAAATCACCCAGAATTTCATCGTCGATGCCATCGAAAACCCATTCATATTCTGCAGGCACGTTGGAATTTTTCCGGTAGTACATGCCTTCAAAGTCACCCTGACCGGTAAATCCAACGCCTGCCAGCTGCTGCGGTGGGCGACCGTTTCTGAGCCACATACCCCCATATTCTCCGTCCAATGCGTTGTAGTATTCACCGGCTTCTGCTGCCCAGGTTCGAATGCCGCCTTCTGCTCTTCGAATTTCAATTATTCCGGGCAGGTCTTCACGGATCCCGATTTTCCAGTAGAATCCGTTTCCGCCCATGTACATCAACCGCCCACCGGTTCTGGTGTATTCATAAATTGCGTCCAGGGTGTTGGCGGTGTGATACTCTGGATGGCTCATGGTCAGTACAACACGATACGGTCTTAGAATATCAATACCCTCCTCGTGAATGTCCTCATCTGAAACCACATCGTAGTCTTGATCCAGGTGTTCAAGCCAGGCAAGCAAATGGGTATCTGCGGGCAAATGTCGCATGCCCGATACGGCGTAGGGTCGAAAGATTGTCATGTACCGCGGCCGCATGGTTAACGAGGGTCTTAACCTGGAAGATAGGCAGATTCCGCTGCCATCGGTGTGCATGTTGTACGTGGAAAGTCCAAACTCGCGGATGATGTCTGGCGTCCAACGTCGGTTGCCCATTTTTTTAACCAGAGCGTCGAAATCAGGCCCGGCAGTTCCACGTGCCTGATTGTTGTAGACGGTATAAGTAAAGGTCGGAACAATGACACAGATCTTGGACTGGGGTTTACCAGTCTTGGGCCGTACATAAAATGGAATGTCTTCAAATTCGTCCTGGCACTCAATTCGCATTGAATACATAGCGCTTCTGAAGTCACTAGGAACCCGGAATTCAAAGTCGGTTTCCCACTCGCAGTCGTAAATGTCATCGTCGTGGAAGTGGATGGCACCGTAATCCTCTGGCGCATGCTTCCAGGCCATCTCTTTTCCGCTCCAGTTTGAGCCTCGCATCGCGCGGGTTGGAACATTGACCAGTTCCCCATGCATGCGAAGTGGGCCAATATCCTTGATGAACTGAGTGCTGATGCCGAGCGAAAAATCCCACAGTGCAGTCGTACTTTCAGTTTCAGCTGTAGAGGTGATCGAAGCGTCTCTTTTGTTTAATTGATCGTGAGAATACACACGATTCATGATGCCCGGCAGTTCGATTTTTCCGTTGTAGTGGTTCGCTTTAATTTCGCTGCCAGCTGATGCAATATATATTTCCTGCACCTCAGACAGTGAAGGTAGAGAATTCAGACGACAGCTCTTACCAGCAGGATGCAGGTCATCGTGTCGGGGCCCGCAGGGGGACTGTCCAATGACGATTTTGTTGGCCTTGTAATCGACTGAGCACCAGACGGTATACCAAAGTCGCTCATGCAGTACTTCGCTGAGGCGCAGTTCGGCGTCCGATTTGAGAGAGGCTCCCAGATGACCTGAATCAAGGAATAGTTCCAGCAATTTTTCACCGGAGCTGTCTTTCAGACAAATGATTGACTGGCGGCCTGCATTGGGCAGTGTTGGCCAGATATTTGCTACAACCGAAAAATGATCCTGGTGGTTTAATTTTTCTTCGACCTGTACCCGAGCATAGGATCCGAGTTTGACGGGCTGCTTTCGTGAGGGAAATTGACCGGAATAGACTGAGCTCAAATCCTCTTCAATTATGCCGGGTCCAATCGGATTGGGGTCTGCGCACGTAATTCGAACGAGTCTGACGGAATAGGGTTCTTCAAGCTCGCTGCTGACCTTGAACTGGATTGTCTGATTTTGACCGACGCACCATCGGTCCGCATAACCTGATATTGGAATCAAT
>JAJDXD010000013.1 GCA_022823405.1 Gammaproteobacteria bacterium | reverse complement strand
AGTCATTCGAAATTCTGCCATGCTTTCTGCAGACGGTGCACACGGATTACATCCAAACTATCCGGAAAAACACGATGAACAGCACAGACCTGTGCTAAACAAGGGCCCAGTCATCAAAGTAAATTCAAATCAGCGCTATGCAACGAGTGATGAAACCGAAGCAGTGATTCGTGGCCTATGCACTGAATTCAAGATTCCGGTTCAGGTTTTTGTTTCGCGCAATGACCAGCCCTGTGGCACCACAATTGGCCCACTCGTTGCTTCAGAGATTGGAATCAAGACTGTTGATGTAGGCGTGGCACAATTTGCGATGCATTCAATTCGAGAATTGGCCGGCTGCGACGACGCGGTGTACTTTCTCAAACTATTGAAAGCTTTCTATGATTCAGATTCAGTTTCGCTCGTTGATTAAGTTGGTCTATTTGAACGGGTTACCGGCTGTTGCATTGAGTTGGCTTGCAATCTTTTTGAGTTCAGTATAGCCATCAACAAGTCGGGGTGAAGGTCTTCCAAGGTAGGCTTCCGGAATTCTAAACACATGTTTGTTTCTGACGAAGTTTGTATCCTGCCAGATTGAATTCCGATAAACAACCTTGGGTCGATATTTGTCGTGTTGAACGCCACACCATGAAATCGCGACCGCGTCAGGGTTGAGTTCCAGAACTTCTTCGTCGGTTAGCGGTGTACTTTTGACTTCCCTGTTTCCAATTGGATTGATTAAGCCGGCCGCTTCAAGCAAATCTTCTGTCCAGGATAGATTGCCCGGTGCAATGACAGGTTTTGGCCACCACTGAATCATCAAACTGTGCACTGGGCTGGGTTGAGCAGCTGAAATTATTTTCTGCTGCATTTGACTGACGCATCGTTGTGCATTCTTTGATGCCCGAAGCAGTTCGCCAATATGAAGTATGTCTCTATAAACGTCGTCAAGTCGAATTGGTTCAAGAACAATGTAGGGTAAGCCTGCCGATTGCAAACCTTCGACTACTTCTTCGTGACCAGGAACAGTTAGTGAAGCAAGTACTAGATCCGGTTTGAGCTCAGCGACTTTTTCGACATCGATATTTAGATCGCGGCCAACACGCGGCAGTTTAGCCACAACATTAGTGGGATAGTCAGAATAATCGTCGATGCCGACTAACAGGTGTGCGCATCCAATTGAGGCGACTATTTCTGTATTGGAGCAGGTTAGAGAGACAACACGCATGGGGAAAGAGTCGAAAAATTAGTCATTTGAAATCAATGGCCAGTTCCAGCAGAATTAAATTCTATCGGACATACTTTTGTTTTCTGATCTTTTCATCTCTTTACTGGAATTGTTTATCGATACAAAAAACTGATATGAGTAGACATGATGATGAGCTGGTACCATTCTAGAAGATCTCAATTGCAGAATAATCCGTGTATGATTCCGATAGTCATTCAAATTCAAACTTGAGTTGACTCAATCAATTCATTCAAAACCTGCCTGAAATTTCGCGTTCAGCAGCGAAATGTCATTTTCACTAAGCTTCGATTGATCGATAATTTAGCGGATTGATCATTTGCCACTTTTGCCCTACAACAAGGAAATTTCTTGTGAAAAATCATTATCGTGCAGTAGTCATCGGTGGTGGTGTCGTTGGTGCTAGCGTACTCTATCATCTTGCCAAACTCGGTTGGTCAGACATTGTCCTTATTGAGCGCAAAGAGCTGACAGCGGGTTCTACCTGGCATGCGGCCGGTGGATTTCATCCGCTTAACAACGATATCAACATTTCAAGTCTTCAGGCCTACACCATCAATCTTTACCAGGACATTCAACGTGAAAGCGGACAGGATATCAGCATGGTTCGAAGCGGGAGCATCATTCTCGCAGCAAATCCTGAACGCTGGGAATTCTTACAGTACATGCGAACAATTTTCTTGACCATGGGAATTGAGCCGCGTCTGGTTACGCCAGCCGAAATAAAAGAGATGTGCCCTCTAGTCGATGTGTCAGATTTGCATGGAGGTATGTGGGATCAATATGAAGGATATCTGGACCCACACGGAACAACGATGGCGTACGCCAAATCTGCAGAAAAACGCGGTGCCGAAATCGTCCTCAGAAACCGTGTCATCGACCTGAATCCGCGACCGGAAGGAGCCTGGGATGTCGTAACTGAGCAGGGTACGATTGTTGCTGAACATGTCGTCAATGCGGGTGGTCTCTGGGCGCGTAAAGTCGGGCTAATGGCAGGGGTAAATTTGCCAGTCAGTCCAATGCAGCATCACTATCTGGTCACTGAACCGATTCCAGAACTCGTTGCCAGCAAAGAAATTATTCCTTCAATACTCGATTTGGACGGATTTACTTACATGCGTCCTGAACGTGAGGGTTTGTTAATGGGTGTATATGAACTTGACCCTAGAGTTTGGCACTTGGAAGGCGCACCTTGGGACTACGGGATGGATCTCATTCCAGAAGAAATTGATCGAATTTCCCCACAGTTAATCAAAGGATTTGAACGATTTCCGGTGCTCAATGTAATTGGAATCAAGCGCTGGGTGAATGGTGCATTTACATTTACGCCGGATGGTAACCCGCTCGTAGGGCCCGTTCCCGGATTAAGGAACTATTGGGTGGCTTGTGGCGTGATGGCCGGTTTCAGTCAGGGCGGTGGTGTTGGCTTATCGCTTGCCCAATGGATCATCGATGGTGAGCCAGAAGCTGATATCTTTGGTATGGATGTAGCACGCTATGGGGAATTCGCCAGCCAGGATTGCTACCTGTCTGAAACGGTGCGTCAGTTTTATTCCCGTCGATTCGTTTTAACTTACCCCAATGAGGAACTTCCGGCGGGTCGGCCACTGGACCTTTCTCCGATACATGACGAAATGTCTGAGTCTGGAGCTCAGTTCGGGTGTGTCTGGGCACTTGAAGTCCCCTTATTTTTCGTACCGGATAACCCAGAATTTCAAGAAACTCCGACCTTGAAGCGATCAAATGCATTTGAATATATTGGCGAGGAAGTGCATGCTATCCGATCCAAGGTTGGCATGGTCGATATTACGGGGTTTTCGCGTTATGAAGTAATTGGTCCCGGCAGTGCTGAATGGCTAGATACGCTACTGGCTTGCCGGCTACCAAAGGTAGGCGGTATGCGTCTCGCACCGATGTTAACGCCGGGTGGTAGACTGGCTGGTGATTTGACTGTAATGAGACTGGCTGAGAACCGGTTTTGGTTGATGGGCTCCTATTACCTTCAGTCATGGCACATGCGCTGGTTCAACGACCATTTACCGGACTCGGGTGTTACTGTTAGAAACCTGTGCAAAGAGTGGTCGGGTATTTCAATCGCTGGGCCTGAGTCCAGAAATTTGTTGCAGCGCATTGCTGCCGAGGACCTGTCCAACTCTTCCTTTCCGTTTATGAATTGCAGAAGAATCAACATCAATGGATGTGAGGCAATCTTAGCTCGGGTTTCGGTAACGGGAGAGCTTGGCTATGAAATAAACGTGTCAGACAATAACATGAAAACTCTGTATTCGACGCTCCGTGAGGCTGGTACAGAATTCGATTTACGTCCTTTTGGTTTCCGCGCGATGAACAGCACACGTTTGGAGAAGGGATACGGTGCCTGGTCCAGGGAATTCACCTCAGCTTACACACCCAAAATGGCTGGAATGGAGCGCTTCATTGATTTTGACAAATCGTGGTATATTGGCAAAGAAAGGACATTGGCACAGCGCGACCGCCCAGTGGAACAAGTCCTGAGATTGTTGGAAATTGATTCAGCTGATGCTGACGCATCGGGCTTCGAACCGATATCGTTTGGCGGTCAGCGTGTAGGATTTGTTACATCCGGTGCTTACGGATATTGGGTCAAAAAAAGTCTGGCACTCGCTTACATTTCGCAGGAAGTTTGCAACGAGTCGGAAGGCTTTTCAGTTCACGTGGTTGGCACTGAAGTACCTGCTCGGCTACTGAAGGAGCCACCACATGATTCAGCCGGAGTCCGACTGCGGTCCTGAACACCATGGAGGTTAATTCGAAAAGGAATCGTTTGTTTCAAAGGGACACGCTTTCTTGGGCCTTTTACGATTGGGCTAATTCCGCGTTCGCCACAACAGTAGTTGCTGGATTTTTTCCAATTTTTTTCAAAGAATTCTGGTCACTGGGTGTCGACGCCACGGTGACAACATTTCGACTGGGCGTTGCTTCTTCTGTTTCGAGTTTGATTATTGTTGTACTGGCACCCATACTCGGCGCGATATCAGATAGTGCCGGCATCAAGAAAAAACTATTGGCAGTCTTCGCTTTTGTTGGTATTGTGTCGACATTCTGTCTGTATCTGGCAGGAAATGGAATGTGGGAGTTAGCCATCGCTCTGTACATTGTGGCCTCTCTCGGTTTCGCAGGAGGCAACGTTTTTTATGATGCTCTATTGCTGACGGTTGCACCCACTAGGGAACGGATTCATCAGGTTTCAGGATTCGGTTTCGCGTTGGGTTACCTTGGCGGCGGAATCTTGTTTGCAGTCAATGTCTTTATGGTGTTGAAGCCCGAGATGTTTGGGCTCGCGAGCTCCGCTCAGGCGGTACAGATCAGCTTCATTACCGTTGCAGTTTGGTGGGCAGTATTTTCAATACCGATTATGCTGTTTGTCAAGGAAGAACGGGTTCAGACTCCAGGAGCGGCAGACACTATCTTGAGTGGATTTCGTCAACTCGCGAAGACCTGTCGTAACTTTCGCACACTGCGCACGATACTAATATTTCTGATTGCTTACTGGTTTTATATCGATGGGGTTGACAGTGTGTTTCGCATGGCGGTTGACTATGGACTTTCAATTGGGCTGGCAAGCAATGACTTGATTACCGCACTGTTGCTCGTTCAATTCATCGGATTTCCCGCGGCTTTGGCATTTGGCAATCTGGGTCAGAAAATTGGACCAAAGCCAGGAATCTA
>JAJDXD010000137.1 GCA_022823405.1 Gammaproteobacteria bacterium | reverse complement strand
ATTGCTGAGAAAATCTCATTGACAGCAGAAACATCGAACTTAACACTCGGCCAGGCGTTAACGCTCGAAACCTCCAGTCCCTCATAAATCTCCACCTGCGTTGCCTTACCATTCGGAACGGCATTCGCGCCCCACCCGACTTGAAGCATAGCGCATGGCTCTTCTGGGCCACTGCCCATGATTCCACGAGGCCGGTGATATTTGAAACTTCTCGCAACTAGGTGAATGTTGTTTGCAAGGAGTGCTGACGCAACAGTATCACCGGCATATCCGGTGAGTATCTCCCCGTTAAATTTAAACGTCACAGGCCGAGATCGATCAATTCGACCGCCGCTAGGTAAACGATTGGTTTCGCTCAAGAATCGTCTCCCGGTGCAGGATCGCCTGGTTTATAGGTCACTCCGAACTTGTAAGTAACCGTGTTTCGCTCAGCATTGAACCAGCGTCGACAACCACCGCTGTGATACCACTGCTCTCGCTGATCTCCCTTGATATTTTTCCGCATGAAGAGGTAATCTGCCCACTGTTCATCAGTCAGGGCTTCTGGTTGGAGCGGTCGAACAATATGTGCTTCACCACCACAACTGAATTCGGTTTCTTCCCTCAACCCACACCACGGACAGTTGATTAACAGCATTTTCCGACTCCCCAAATCGAATGGCTAATGTGCAACACCCGCTGCACCATGTTCATCAATCAATGCACCTGAAACAAAACGCTCAAGGTTGAATGGTGCATTAAGGGGATGCGGTTCATCGTTGGCGATAGTATGCGCAAAAACCCAACCGGATCCCGGCGTCGCCTTAAATCCGCCGGTTCCCCATCCACAGTTAAAATAAAGTCCCTTCACCGGTGTCTTGCTGATAATCGGTGAAGCATCCGGGCATACATCTACGATACCACCCCATTGGCGCATCATTCTGACCCGACTGAATATTGGGAAAAGCTCCACAATGGCTGCAACGTTGTGTTCAATGGTTGAGAAACTGCCGCGCTGCCCATATCCCAGATATCCGTCGACACCGGCACCGATCACCAATTCACCCTTGTCGGACTGACTGATGTAGCCGTGGACTGTGTTGGACATGACAACCGTATGCAACACAGGCTTGATCGGCTCCGAGACCAAAGCCTGAAGCGGCCGACTTTCTATTGGCATGCGTATACCTGCCATGTTGGCTATAACGCTAGAGTGCCCTGCCGCAACGACCCCCACCTTATTAGCCATAATCTGGCCCCGCGTGGTTTCGATTCCTTTCACATGGCCGTTCTCCCGAATGATCCCGGTAACTTCACAATTCTGCAAAATATCCACACCTCTTCGGTCCGCAGCCCGGGCAAATCCCCAGGCAACAGCATCGTGACGCGCAACACCGCCACGCGGTTGAAAGGATGCGCCAAGAATTGGATGACGAGCATCCGGAGAAGTGTTGATTATGGGAACGATTTGCTTGATTTGTTCGGGGGTCAGAACTTCGCTGTCAATGCCATTTAGCCGATTTGCATTGGAACGTCGGTACACATCGCGCATATCCTGCAGTGTGTGGGCAAGATTCAGGACCCCGCGTTGACTGAACATGACATTGAAATTCAGTTCCTGCGATAACGACTCCCAGAGCACAAGAGATTTTTCGTAGATGTGCGCCGATTCATCCCACAGATAGTTTGAACGGACGATTGTCGTATTCCGGCCGGTGTTGCCTCCACCAATCCAACCTTTCTCAACCACTGCGATATTGGACAGACCATGTTCGGACGCCAGATAGTATGCGGTAGCGAGTCCGTGTCCACCGCCACCAATAATGATGATGTCGTAGGCAGGCCTAGGCTCCGGGTCACGCCATGCGCGCGGCCAATTCTTGTGACGACCAACTGCATGGCGGGCCAGGCTAAAAATCGAATAGCCCTTCATCGACTCCCCAGCCGAGCGAAGATTTGGGATGAAATTAGCTATAAACCGGGAATCGACTGCAAAGTTCCTTGACTTTAGTCTTGATTTCGTTAGAAACTGTCTGATTTTCAATATCATCAAGAATGTCACAGATCCAATGAGTAAGCGTCACCATTTCTTCTTCCTTAAAGCCACGTGTGGTGGACGCTGGAGAGCCAATTCGAAGACCGCTTGTAACAAAAGGTGAACGCGAATCATTTGGTACCGTGTTTTTATTCACGGTTATGTTTGCGTCACCAAGCGCAGCTGCTGCATCTTTTCCGGTAATGTCCTTATCGATCAAGTCAAGTAGGAATAGGTGATCGTCTGTTCCACCCGAAACCACCTTATAGCCACGATCCATAAAGGTTTTTGCCATTGCGCGTGCGTTAGTCAGCACCTGCTGCTGGTACTCCTTAAACTCTGGTTCAAGCGCTTCTTTGAATGCAACCGCTTTACCGGCAATGACATGCATCATCGGTCCACCCTGACCACCAGGGAAGACAGAGGAGGCAAGTTTTTTCTCAACCTCAGGATTTTCGCGTGCCAGAATTAAACCACCTCTAGGCCCACGTAGAGTTTTATGTGTCGTTGTTGTCGTCACATCCGCGATCGGTACCGGGTTAGGATAAAGGCCCGCTGCTATCAGTCCCGCAACGTGCGCCATATCAACAAACAGATAAGCGCCTACGTCGTCAGAAATCTGACGAAATAGATCCCAGTCCATCACCCTGGAGTATGCAGAAAATCCGGCAATAATCATTTTTGGTTTGTGTTCGGCAGCAAGTTCAGCAACTTGTCCGTAATCAGCAATACCTTCCGAGTCCACTCCGTAAAGAACCGAGTTGTAGATTTTTCCGGAAAAGTTGACTTTGGCACCATGAGTCAGGTGTCCACCGTGATCAAGACTCATTCCAAGAACAGTATCGTGGGGTTCCAGCAACGCCATGTAAACTGCAGAATTGGCTTGCGAGCCGGAATGTGGCTGTACATTCACATAAGCAGCATCAAATAGTTTTTTTGCACGTTCGATCGCAAGATTTTCTGCAATATCAACAAATTCGCAGCCACCGTAGTAACGCCGTCCAGGGTAACCTTCGGCATACTTATTGGTCAGCACCGATCCCTGTGCCTGCAATACTCGGGGGCTGGTGTAATTTTCGGAGGCGATTAACTCAATATGCTCTTCCTGACGAATTTGTTCACTCTCTATGGCTTCCCACAGTTCATCATCATAACTCTGGATTGTTTCGGTCATCTTGAACATGGGTGTCTCCTTTGATACTACAAAACCCCACTTTAGGATACGGTTGAAATACTATCTGTTGCGACCTCACATTTTAATTCTGTTCAATCAAAAGTGCGCAGGATTCACAGCCTCAATTGCGCAAATTATGTACGAGCAACTGTCAATCCGGCCAATATCCGCATTCGGCTCCAACACGCAACAATCACTGGGCTGGCTATCATTAATCTGTTCAATTTTCAGATCTAGGGCTTGGAGCGATACCAATTATGGTTTCTTAGACAGTTATAATTTAACTTGTCGAACTTGGATTTAACCAAGAATAAGAAGGTGACGAATTTGGCTGCGACACGCGGAGCCTGTGCTGACAAATACAAGACGATACCGTACAAGCTGAGTCAATGTGAGAGTCGATACAACGTTAGCCGGATAGGTTCGACCGGCTAATTGGTCCGATACAAGCACAACAGTTCGGGCACGTACATAACCGAGGATCTTCGCGTCACCGGAAGCCCAGACCGCAATCGGTGACCAAGTCCAGTTCGGAGAGCAATCGGTAAATCAAGGAAGAAAATTGGGTATTCACCATGAGAAGGTTACTCGCAATTATCACTGCGACCTGCATACTCTCGGCAAATCAAGTTAATGCTGACGCACTTGCACCAGCCCCACAAATTATCGCCACGTACGACCGCAGTTTCATCGAGCGCTCCGGTGCCCAAACATTCGGCGAGATGCTCGACACCGGTATCATCCGCTACTTTTTCACCGGAGGGCGCAACCTGCTTGTCATGCTGAACGGACGACCCTGGACGACGACCGCGGGTAATCTGGACAGTCTTCCGCTTTCGGCAATCGAACGCATTGAAGTGCTGAGAGCCGAGAGCTTAGGGACGCTCGGGGGCGCCGCGGCAGTACGAGGCGCGTTCAACCTTGTGCTGAGGAAAGACTTAGACGGCTTTGACGTACGTACCGTGACACGGTTACCGAGCCGCGACGGTGGTGACGCGCTTCAGGGTAGTGCGGTATGGGGCGGCAAGGTCGGCACAGACGGGCACATGACTGTCAGCGTTGACATTCTCGACCGCCAGGAGATCGTCGGCAGTACACGAGAGCACAGCCGCTCAGAGTGGACGGAAGGGGGAAGTTTCGCCGAGGCGAAAAACGTGAGTGTCGGCGGCAACACTGTTTACATCCTCGACTCAAGCGAGAGTGAGCTGAGAAGCGTCGCGCTCGGCGATTGCCTCCCGGAACATGGTTACACCGGTGAACTCAGTAATCCACCGGGGATTGCCTCAGGTGATAAAGGTTGCGGGTTCGCCTACGGCAACCTCTGGTGGAACAGCGCGAGCTACTCACAGGAAAACACAATTCTGAACCTCAATCAACCTCTCGGAGAAGACACCGAGCTCCACGTGGATGCAAACGTGACGCAAGGACGCTCGGCGTTTCGCTACGCACCTTCGGTCGGAATTTTCTCCATCACTCCAGACACAAACCTGCTCGCATCGATTAACAGTAAAACCGATTCATCGTTCACGGCAGAGAGTGGAGACTCCTTCGCTGTCGCGCACCGTTTCATTGGCCACGGCAACCGAGACTGGAAGTCGAAATCAACACTCTACGACGTATCAGCCAGCGTCAAGGGTTCACTCACCGAAAGGCTCGGCTACGACGCCCGTATCGAAGCTTATAGGTCCGAAAGTTCGGTGTCGGGCGATACATTTGTGCACACCGAGACGATCACACAGGAAATCGCGGCCGGAAGGTATGACCTGACCGATCCGCTGTCAATACAATCCGATCACTTGACAGCAATCGAGATAAGCAGCGTACGCGAGGAGGAGAACTCAAGCGCGAAGACCTTAAGCTCGCGCTTCTCGTTAGAAGGAACCGGGCCGGGCATTGGCGGGCGCAAAACAGCATGGACAGCAGGGGTGGAATTTAGCAATATTAAGGCCCACAGCCTGCTGGCGTTCCGGTCAAGCAACGGCGAGACTCACGATGTAAACGAGGTGCTCGGGTCCGGCGGTACTAGTTACGCTGGTGAGCGTGATCAAGTGGGAGCTTTCGCTGAAGTATCCTTACCCATCACCAACTCAGTGGACATGAGAGCTGCAACGCGGGCAGACAAATACAATGATGTGGGCGGGCTGCGCGCGTGGCGCCTTGGAGCTGAGTATCTTGCGAGTGACACTGTAACGTTGCGCAGCTCGTGGAGCACGGGTGACAGTCCTCTCTCCATGCGCCACCTGTACAGCTTCGAGGGACTGGACCATCCTTATGTCCTATGCGTCCCAACGAGCGCGCAGCAGCGTACGTGCGACACGATAAATTTCCGACAAGTGAAGCGTAAAACGAGCGGCAACCCCGAACTGAACCCATCGCGATCGGACAGACGGTCCATCGGCTTCGAGACTCGCAGGGGGCCTTTTTACTTCTTCGCCGAGTGGTACCGGCTCCAGACTTCGGATTCGCCGGGACAGAATAGCGCCACCTGGGCGATTCTGAACTATCCCGATTGCGATACAACTAGCAATAGCGGTCGCTGCGTTGATTTTGAGGCTGGAGACATCACCATCCAAGACAACTACGCTAATATCGTCAATACCGAAATTTTGGGAGTCAACACCCGGTTCGGAAATCGTGTCGAGACCGACTGGGGACACGTCGCAACGCGCGGGTTTTGGCGTTACGTCACCAGTAGCGAAGCGAGCATCCTAGATGATAAGGAACCACTTGCGCTTCCGCGCAATGCCGTGCGCATAGTGAATTCGGTCGGGCGTGGTGACTTCACCGCGTACTGGGCCTTCAACTACCGCGACGAGATCGACACTGGAGGGGGCGGACGGTTCAGTTCCTGGACTGGCCATGATTTGACGTTCGACTGGAAAAAGCCATTTGGACTCGAAAAGTCGCGTCTAACTGCAGGTGTGTACAATGTTACCGATACGCAACTTTCCCTGAATACTGTGGATCCCTCCTCAACCGACGGGCCGCGTGCTGCCGGCTGGGGACGCACATTTTTTGTAACACTCAACATGCGATTCTGAGATGCTGGCCAAAGATTGAGTGTATGGAGAGCCTTAGCTAGGCAGAAACTGGCACTCGGTGTGCTCAATATTGAAAATCGAGGCCCTTCAACCGACCCAACCGACACAATCACTGCAGGGTTGACAGGTTATCACTCTTGGTTCGGCCGAACTTTTTATGTTTCTGCCGAGTACAAATTCTGATCCTGGATCATATCGCACTTGACTGGCGACAGCACTGCCGATTGAATCGGTAGTAAAACCCCCTACAGCAAAACCGCCTCCACTATGATGCTGTTTTTTCAGTGGAGTATCCTGTACAATTTCATTAATTCGTAGCATCATGATCATTCAAAAACAAATCACTCAAACGCTTTCAGAAGCGTTAGAACCCGCCCATCTTGACGTGATAAACGAGAGCGGAATGCACAATGTGCCCAAAGGCTCGGAAACACACTTTAAGGTAGTTGCGGTTTCCGAACAATTCGGCGGCAAGACGCTGGTCAATCGACACCGTATGATCAACGAACTTTTGGCAGATCAACTCGCTGGTGGCGTTCACGCATTGTCACTGCAGACAATGACTCCTGATGAATGGCAAACTAGCGGCGGCACAACATTTGATTCCCCCTTGTGCAGAGGCGGTTCGAAACACAATCGTAAAAGCTAAGCTTGATAATCGCTGAACTGTTCACGCCCGAAGCCAACCAACCGGGCATTCGCGCGATTCAAAACACCTTTCAACATCAAAGTGTCAAAAGGCGTTGCTTATGTTTAGAGATCTGAACCTATTCAATTTGCGTGTGCAAGTGAGTTAGTGACAAATCGAATTCGGATAGTCCAATATTTGCTTCGCAACTATTCGATTTCGCGAACTTGCTGTAATCCAGAATTGCGTTCGTGTCGTACCGCAAGTGCAGTATCGAGATCAACTTCAACGAAATTTACTTCCATGTTGGGCTGCAGCTGCCCGATGTAATCCATATCAGCCGAAATAACTGTCCCGATCATGCAATAGCCACCACCTGATACAGCATCTCGGTGCAGAACAATCGGTTCGGTACCACCAGGTACTTGAATTGATCCATACGGATAGCAACTATCCACAATATTGGACGGATCAGAACCAGCACCGAATGGCTGTTTACGGTCAATGAAACTCAATGGACGCCCTTTTTGAAACCGATAACCTATTCGATCAGCTTCTGAAGCCACTCTCCAAGTGTCTTCGAAGAAATTGGCTTTGGCTTCTTCAGTGATACGATGCCAATAGATGCCAGAAATCACTCGAAGCTCTGCTGGTGATCCCGGCATACGCCTAAGTGTAGCAGGAACTGACCGAGCAGCAAGTGAATTTCCAGACTTTTCTCCGATCCCAATTTCATCGCCGGCTTGAAGGGTTCTACCGTTAAATCCACCCAGAGCTCCCAATCCATAAAGCGACCGACTGCCAAGAACAACAGGAACATCTATCCCGCCGGATATTGCAATGTATGCGCGAGCTCCAGCCTGCAAATATTCAAAACTCAATACCTGGCCTTTTTTGATATCAAATGATGTCCACCCTTCTCGTATATCGCCGTCCACCTTTGGAGGTAAGTTTGCACCTGTAACTGAAACTGTCGCGTTACGGGTAAACTCAATCTCAGGGCCAAGAAACACCGCTTCCAATACCGCTGCATTTTCTGCATTTCCAACCAGCAGATTTGCACATCTCAATGCATACCGATCCATACCTCCAGAAATCGGAATGCCGAGATGATAGTATCCTGGTCGCCCAAGGTCTTGTACTGAAGTCGCTAGTCCAGGTGAAATTACTCTAATTCCCATGAAGCATCTCCCCAATGTTTTTGTTGTATTCATCAATTCCACTCTGAAACTCATCCAAAGAGAAAACTAACTCGCGAATGACCGGTTCAAATGTACCGGCTTCCACGGCTTCGACACCTTCATCGTAGGAATTTCTGTCAATCGGTTTAAATTTCACGATGTCGCCAGGATTGAAAAACACCATGAAATCTTTGAGATAGCTAATTGACTGTTGTGGGTCATATATCGGCATTGGTGTGATTCCAAACATTTGGTAGCCACCGGCGCCTCTGACAGAATAAATACATGCGAAGCACCCACCATAGCCAACCGTCAGCTTTGGTGTATCAGTTCTGGGCCGAAGATATTTAGGCACCTCAATTTGTCTTTGCCGCTCAACCATTTGATACATAAATGGCAGTCCCGCTACGAATCCAACCATGGTTACAAACCAAGGTGACTCAGAGTGTGCTTTGATGAACGAATCAATTGAGTCAAAGTTATTTATTCTCGCCGCATATTCAAGGTCAGTACTATTGGGGTCCTGGTGCCGTTCTCGAAATCGCATCAGCGTCTCTCGTGTCCATGGATCGTCGTAGTAGACTGGTATTTCAACTGCGCGAGTGCTTATCACTGCCTCTGCGCTGGCCGCTTCAGACTCAATGCGTTTCAATTCTGCCAGCATATCTTTGGGCTTTATCTTATCTGGATCAAATTTAATTTGATACGAAGCATTGGCAGGGCAAACTTCCGTCACAGCACTGATTTGGCTCTCCTTTACCGCTTTCGTTACGGACAGACTTGTAAAAAATGCCTCAAGAGACATCGCCTCATTAACTTCGGCAAAAATGTGATCATCTCCGCCGAATGAATATCTGGTTGCCATTTACGTTGACCTCCTAAATTGAAGCTACTGTATGTTTGCTTTGCTTAGCCAATCATCGAGAAATGTGGTGTGTACATTACCCTCAACGACGTTAATGTCATTCAGCAAAGCCTGATGAAGTGATTTGGTAGTCTTGATTCCTGAAATATCCAACTCATCCAAAGCGCCTCTCATTCTATTTAACGCACTGGGACGGTCCTCATCCCAGACAATGAGTTTACCCAGCATAGAATCGTAATATGGTGGAACCGTATAGCCAGGATACAGCATTGAATCAAACCTTACACCCGGGCCACCGGGTACTTTCAGTTCTGTTATTGTGCCCGGCTGCGGCATGAATCCGTTGGCAGGATCTTCAGCGTTGATCCGACATTCGATTGAGTGTCCTTTCAAGACAATCTCATCCTGACTGCGACCCAGAGAGTTTCCGTCACAAACCCGAATCGATTCTCGAACTAAATCCACACCGGTAACGCACTCTGTTACTGGATGTTCCACCTGAATCCGGGTATTCATTTCAAGGAAGTAAAACTCGTGAGTGCTCGAATCGTACAAAAACTCCAATGTTCCAGCCCCGCGATAACCGACACTGGATGCAAAATTTCGTGCCTCATCACATAATCGCATCCTTACATCGTCCGGAACGCAAGATGCCGGCGCCTCTTCCCAAATTTTTTGACGACGTCTCTGAAGTGAACACTCGCGATCATAAAAATGCAGAACACTTTCGCCATCACCTATGACCTGGACTTCAACATGTCTCGCATTGTGGATATAGGATTCGATATAAATTCCACCATCACCAAATGCCGTTAAAGCTTCTGTACTCGCCTGTGGAGCCAACCGATCGAACTCCTCCTGGTTGCAAACGACTCGAATCCCTCGTCCACCACCGCCAGCAGCTGCCTTGATCAGCACCGGAAACCCGATTTCTTCCAGGATGGGTTTTGCTTCTTCAAGATTATCAATGCGTCCAGCACTACCTGGAACTGTAGCTAGCCCGATTACATCCGCTGAGGATCTGGCTGTAACTTTGTCGCCTAACCGACGAATTGTTTCACCGCTTGGACCAACGAAAACCAAACCTGCTGCCTCCACTGCATCGGCGAAATCTCCATTCTCAGCGAGAAAGCCATAACCGGGATGAACTGCATCCGCTCCAATATCAAGTGCGGCAGATATCAGTGATTCAATGTTAAGATAAGACTTTGTTGAAGGCGGTTTCCCAATTAGTACCGAATCGTCTGCCAGTTGAACGGGAAGCGAATCGACGTCTGCTTCGCTATACACCTGTATTGTTCGAATACCCATGTCCCTCGCTGCGCGAATAATTCGAACAGCGATCTCGCCACGGTTTGCGACCAACAGGCTTTCAATTCCCATGTCAATATTGAGATTCAGTCGTTTAAATCAACGAGTGGCTGTCCCGCCATCACCGCATCTTCGTTGTCAACCAGAAATTGAGCTATAGTTCCAGCTCTATCTGACTTGACCTCATGAAATGACTTCATGACTTCTATCAGTCCAATGACGTTACCTACGCTAACTGCATCACCTACCTCCTTAAATGGGGGCTGGTCTGGTGCAGGGCGACGATAAAAAATTCCGGGTAAAGGGGAAACAATTTGTTGGTTCGACATTTTTTCCTCACATTCAATTTAGGTCTACACTGCTACGCTTTGGTAAGGTTGAATCGCTTCACGAACAGCCAGAGCGACATCGACAGCATTTGGTGTGTCTGAGTGTACGCATATGCAATCGCTTCCAACTCCTACATCCTTTCCATTTACGGACTCAGTCTGCCCATCTTCAATCGCCCGAACGCTACGAGCGGCAGCTAATTGAGGGTCGACAGGATCATGTTCTCGGGTGATGATCAAACTGCCATCGTCGTTGTATTCCAAGTCGGCGTAATACTCTGCTAAAAATGCCATACCCCGTTCCTGATACACCTTTTCATGAAGCGTATATTTCATGCCAAGAAGGGGAACATCAAAGACCTCAGCAGCATCACAGATAGCATGTGCGACGTTTTCGTTTCGCGCTGCCATGCCATACAAAGCACCATGAGGTTTGATATGATTGAGTTCCATTCCCTCAGCTCTCAAAAAGGCACTCAACGCACCAATTTGGTAGAGGATGATATTTGCGAGTTCTTCTCTTTCTATCACCATTGGGCGTCGGCCAAACCCCTGCATATCGGGAAAGGAAGGATGGGCACCAACTCGAACATCGTGGTCTTTTGCAAGCCTGACCGTCTTACGCATGTGATTTGGATCTGAACCGTGAAATCCACACGCAACATTCGCCAGCGAGATTAACGGCATCAATTTCTCGTCTTCTCCCAATTTGTAGACGCTGAAGGCCTCTCCCATATCGCAGTTAATGACTGTTGACATATTGCTTCTCCAGTTAATCAGTTTAATTTTTCCAAGCTTCAGTGAATTCATCCTCGATATCGACAGGTGAGCCAGCGCTTGCCGATAACGCGATCGCTTCCATAACCGCCACATTACTGGCTGCTTGTTCAGGGGTGACTCGAAATGGTGTGCCTTGAGTGCACGAAAGTGCAAATTCCTCTAGCTCCAATTTCAACGTGTCGATCGGCTCTATAACGAGTGCGCTTTCCTGCTCGCGATTAATCTGAGTACTCAAATTGTCGGTATCAACTTTTGCAAAAGCATTGGCATTTGTACCGTAAACATTCAAAAAAGACGTGTAGGGGCAGGCGAACATGCAGCCAAGATATCCCGTCGCCCCTGAGTCGAATTCAAACAGCACTGAAGTCGTATCATCCATGTCTACAGTCACTGCTCTGCGCTTTGCCTGGGCGCTCACGCGTGTGACTGAGCCAGCAAAATAACAGAGCAGATCAATCAAATGAATTCCTAGAGCTGCAATGCCCCCGGCTGGACTTTCAAGACGATTGGCTCTCCATCTGTCAGGAGTATAGGCCAACGCCCCAGGCGCTGAAAAGTTCGCCTCAAGGTGTAACAGGGTGCCAAATATTCCTTCGACCTGCAGTTCCTTAAGCCGAGACGCACTTGCGGAAAAACGCCGATTATGGCCAACTGCCAACACCACACCCGCAGATCGGCATGCCGCTGTCGCTTTTCTGGCACTTTCGACCGTTAAGGTGAATGGCTTTTCGACAAATACGTGTTTTCCGGCTTCCGCTGCCTGAATGACGTGCTCGGCATGGAGTGAGTGGGGAGTAGAGATGATGACTGCATCTATGGTTGAATCAGCAAGCAAGGCTTCATAGGAATCGTGATGCCCAGACTCAAATCGATTTGCGAACTCCAAACGTTTTGTTTTGTCTCTGGAATAGCAGGATACGATTTGTATCAAATGCGAATTGCCGTGTATGGATTTGGCAAGCTCACCCGACCACCATCCCAATCCGATTGAAGCGGCTTTTATTGTCATCAGTAATCCTGCATACTTGCGATTACTTTCAATCGGAACTGATCAGCTACAACCGCCAATATCAGCAGCAAACCAATCACTACGATTTGTAGATAGGATTCAATTCGTGCCAGATTCATTCCGTTTTGGACTAGTCCGATGAACAGGGCGCCCAGTACAACATTTTCAAAACGCCCTACACCTCCACGCAAACTGACTCCTGCGATTACACATGCCGCGATCGACTCAAGAGGCATCGTCGCACCGATGTTGGCTTCTCCCGTATCAAGTCGCGCAGTGAGTAGAATGCCTGCAACTGACGCCATAAATCCACAGAACACATAAGCGAGAAACAACGTTAATTTGGTGTTGATTCCGGATAGACGCGCGGCTTTCAAGTTTCCTCCAACCGCATAGAAATATCGACCAAGCCGAGTCCAGTTGACCACGAAAAACATAATCACGATAACGACAAGCGTTACGGCAACTGGCGTCGGGACTCCATAAATCGATCCAAACCCAAAGATATCTCCAAATTCAATTGGCATTCCATACACGGGTATGCCCCCTGTCATATAGAGCGCAACACCAAAACCGACAGAAGCCATTCCAAGACTCATCATAAATGGTGAAACGTTGAACACGGCTACACCGATTCCATTGATAACCCCAATGAGTGTTCCAGCGCATAGACCCGCGAGTATTCCGATGAGAATAACAAAAGGAATTGAATCGGGCATTGCTACGAAAGCTGTAGCCATCGCGGTAGCGCCGACGACTGATGTAATTGCCAATATGGTACCAACAGACAGATCAAAGCCGCCAGTAAGCAAGGCAAACATCTGTCCAATTGCGACGAGTGTCAGATACGTTGATTGCCTGACCACATTGAGCAGATTTCTTCCTGTTAGAAAATTGTCCGACAACAACGCGAAGATGACTACCGCAATCAACAGAAGAAATGGCAATACCCCAAGCCGTACAAACGCGAGCTTAATTAACCTCATGACAGTATTGGTGTTTTAGTTCAAAGAATTTTTCAATTTTGATGCTTGCAAAACTGTTTATGCCGCGTCTCGTTCGAAACAATGTCTCAGTACATTTTCCTGATTTATGTTGTCCGATTGCAGTTCTGCCGTCAGGACACCACGACAGAGTACATAAACTCGATTGGTCAAGTGTAATATTTCAGGTAAATCTGATGAGATTAGGAGTACCGCTGCACCGTCTTCACAAAGATGTCCGATAAACTGATAAATTGCGATTCTTGTCGCCACATCGACGCCCACAGTCGGTTCATCAAAAACAAACAGCTTGACTTTGCGCGTCAAACTCTTTCCGATCAGAATTTTCTGTTGATTTCCACCTGAAAAATGTTCGACTACTCTTTCAATGTTGGCTGGTTGGAGATTTAGTCTTTCTGCTATGTATCGAAGACGCTGAATTTCCTCTTGACGCCTGAGAAAGACGCCTCTTGAAAACTCGGGCGTATTCAAAGCAGCCAAAGCCATACTCTCCCTGGCACTTCTCATCATAACCAGCCCCTCATCCCGACGGTCTGAAGGCATATAGAAAAATCCTCGTTCAAGCATTTTTCGCGGAGATAAACCGTTGGTCAACTCCCCATTAAAATAGATACTACCGTCACTGATCGGACTGCAACCGAAGCAGGCTCTGGCAACGTCGGACTTTCCAGAACCAATTAAGCCAGCTAATCCAACAACTTCTCCGTTTGCCACATTTATGGAAACGCCCCGCACTGTGTTATCGGCTGTCTTTAAATCTCTGACTTCAAGCATTCTATTTGCAGGCTGAAAAGCAATATCAGGAAAAATCTGATCGAATACTCGACCCGTCATCAATTGCACTAAATCTTCTTCTGATACATCAGCATCTACAGTGGTAATCTTATGACCGTCGCGAAGTACAGTGATGCGGTCGCCTATTCGTTGTATTTCACTCATACGGTGTGTGATGTAGATGATGCCTACGCCTTGAGCCTTAACCTGTTCAATCAATGTAAATAGCTGTTCAGTTTCCTGATCGGTCAAAGATGCAGTTGGCTCATCAAGTATGAGTACCGAGAGATCTGCCCGAAAAGCCTTGGCAATTTCCACCATCTGCTGCTCAGCGCGGGACAAAAATGCGACTTGTTGAGAAGGATTCAGTGAAAATCCAAGTCGTTCGAGTACTTCTTGAGCCCTCTTTCGAATCACAGATTTCTTCAGAATTCCGCCAAAAGTTTCCTCTGCGCCAAGAAACAGATTCTCTTCGATGGAAAGTTGTGGTACCAAGGAGAACTCCTGAAAAACCGTACTGATTCCAAGAGCGCGGGCATGATTAACAGAAAAAATTTCGACAGGTTCATTGCGGAATAAAAAATTCCCGCCATCGGGCCGATAAGCACCCGCAACTATCGAAATCAGGGTGGTCTTACCGGATCCGTTTTCGCCAAACAGAACGTGAACTTCACCTGGTTTCAATGAAAAATCAACAGAGTCCAGTACCAGTGTGCCAGAGAACTGCTTGCAGATTGCGCGCAATTCCAACAGCAGTGGGCTCCCATTGTCTGGGAACCCACTTTCTTGACTAATTGTTGCTGTCGGAAATTCGTTCAGCAATTGTTTAGTTCACAGTGAAGGTAGGTTTGAAGCCGTCCGGAGCCAGTGAAGAGCCCCGATCGAATGTGTTTATGTTTTCTGGATCAATCACATAGAGTGCTGGTCCGACATGTTTGTGATAGTCTTTCCCTTCAAGGATTCGAACCGCTTGATCGATGGCAACACGTCCCTGAATAACTGCAGAATCCGTCGGTGCCGCCAACACTTGACCGCGCTGAATTCCCCGGAATACACCAGGCGTAAAGTAGTAAGCCAGCAGACTAATTTGATCAGTTAGCCCGCGTGATCTCAAAAGACTGATGGAGGCTTCGACTGTGGGAGACGTTCCAACGATGTACTGAATATCTGGATAGGTTTCCAAGGTATCCTCAACAAGTTTCAACTGAATTTCTTTACCCGTATCGCCGTACTTGGTTTCAACAACCTCAATGTCTGAGCCCGAAACAGCTTCCTGAAAACCGGCGTTACCCGCTTCGACCCAACCGGCTCCGGGAGGTCCTGGAAACCAGGCAACTTGAACCTTTCCTGACCCTGTCGGGTGCAGTTTGGCAATGTATTCACCAGCCTTGTATCCCATTTCACCAAATGAGACCAGTGATTTGGCAGATAACTCGGGTGAAGAAATCCCATTGATCACATCGATCACTGGAATGCCTTTAGCGCGAATTTCACTAACAAGATTGTTCATTCCATCAAATGAGATCGCGCCAATAACCACTGCTTCCGCACCCCGCGCTACACAATCTTCGATTTGAGAAATCTGAGTGTTCAGATTTGTGTAACCGCCTGCTTCAACTAGTTGCATCTTGACACCCAAGCGTTCAGATTCCGCAACCACTCCGTAATCGACCGCCAACCAGTATGCATCTTTCATGTGTGGAAACGAGACACAGATGTCCCAGGCTTTTTCCGCCTTTTCCAGAGGTACATAGTCGACTGTCGTTCTTGGGCTCGCCATATCAAAAGGCGGATCCCATACTTCAACTGGATATGGGTACCAATCTTGTGCAGAAGCACTACCAACCCAACAAATCGCAGCTGCTCCAACAAAAGCCAAAGATTTAATTGATTTTTTCATTACTTTCTCCTATTTTCCAGGCATTGACTCAGTTACACTTTCAAAATTCCAAAATTTCGTGAGAGTGAATCTTTATGCCGCCACAAATTGAAACTCAGTCGACGGCATCATGAATTTGGATTATAGGAATCCAATATTTTTTGTAAAATAGTATTTTTTGCAGAGTGATATTAATTTAATCGATGGCTTTTTCCTTTAGACAAGTTCGATATTTCATTGCAGTTGCAGACGCTGGAAAGGTCTCTGTTGCTGCAGCAAATCTACATGTTTCCCAATCGGCTGTCAGTGCTGCTATTGACAAACTGGAAAAGGATATTGAAGCGCCTTTGTTCCGACGTCGGTCTAACGGTGTCGAATTGACTTACGAGGGACACCAATTCCTGACACACGCCCAGAATATCATGGCAGCGGTTTCTGAAGCCACTAGAGGTGTGCGTCGGTCTGGCCGCTCATTGAGAGGTAAGGTAAAGGTTGGACTGACATACACTGTCGCCGGATACTTTTTTCCACAGTTACTGATGCGGTTTAGTCGGTCATTTCCGGATGTTGAGTTCAAATTGGTTGAAAAACAACGAACTCAAATTGAAGAAGAAATTGTCAGCGGTGAACTCGACATTGCAGTGATTCTGGTTTCAAATCTACAAAACGTTGGTGAAATCAGCTCAAGGGTACTCATCAAATCGCAACGACGGCTGTGGTTGTCAGCTGACCATCATCTGATGAATGAAGATGTTGTCGAGTTATCTCAAATTGCCAAAGAGCCGTACGTCATGCTCACCGTGGACGAGGCAGAAAAATCTGCACTTCGTTATTGGAGTGCCACTGACTACTCGCCCAATGTGATATTCAAAACTTCATCAGTCGAGGCAGTTAGAAGTATGGTGGCTACAGGGACAGGTATCACAATTCTGTCAGATATGGTTTACCGACCCTGGTCTTTGGAAGGACAACATGTAGAAGTGAAACCCGTCGCAGGTCAGGTGCATTCAATGGATGTCGGGCTGATTTGGAAGCGTAGCAAAGAAATGAACCCGCAAACAAAGGCGCTCTACACTTTCCTCTGCAACAATTTTGTAGACACGGGCTATGGAGTCGGAGAACCAACTCAGTGAATGATCTGTCATGATGTTTGCCGAATACAGTCTGCCATTGCTAAAGCCTCAGTATTAAGAACAAATGTCGAACTTAGTACCTCAATCTGTCATAGCAAAATCACAGCTGACCCGTTGATGTTACCATCTCTCAAATCGTCGAGCGCCTGATTGACCTTCTCTAGCGGATAACTCTGTACACTGGTTCGCACCGGAATTCTTGTGGCGAGTTCCAGGAATTCCCAACCATCTCTCCGAGTAAGGTTGGCGACAGAGCGCACAGTACGCTCTCCCCATAACAACTCATAGGGAATGGAAGGTATATCACTCATGTGAATTCCTGCACACACGACAACCCCGCCTTTTTGAACAGCGCTAAGTGCTACAGGTACCAATTCACCGACCGGTGCAAAAATGATGGCCGCATCCAATGGTTCAGGCGGATGATCACCGGATCCACCTGCCCAATAAGCACCCATTTGTCTGGCGAACAATTGTGATTCTGAGTCACCGTCTCTGGTAAACGCATACACTTTCCGATCCTCATACACTGCCAACTGCAAGAGGATGTGTGCAGCAGATCCGAATCCATAAAATCCAACTTTCTTCGCATCTCCAATCATGCGATAAGCCCGGTAACCAATCAAGCCTCCACAGAGCAAAGGTGCGAGCTGAAGATCATCCAATGACGAGTCCATGGAAAAACAGAATCTTGAATCCGCGATGCTATACTCAGCGAAACCACCAGTGATGTGAAGACCAGTAAAGCGCGCCTTGTCACACAGGTTCTCCTGTTCATTCACACAGAAATTGCAGTGTCCGCAGGTTCTGCCAAGCCAAGGAACACCCATCCGATCACCAACTTGAAGATGCTTTACCTCGTTGCCAACTTTTGCAACTTCAGCCACAATCTGGTGGCCTGGAATCAATGGTGTTGAAGGAACATTCAGGTCTCCGTCTACGATATGCAAATCTGTGCGACAGACTGCGCACGCTCGGTTTCGCAAAAGGACCTCCTGCGGTCCTGGAGATGGCTGTTCTATATCCGCTAGTCTGAGAGGCGAGCCCGGGGAATCAAACAAGGCAGCTCGCATCAGAACTGACCTCGCTTCAATGGAGAGCGGTTATTTTCAACCGCATTTTGCATGCTATTTCGGAGGACGTCTCCGAATGATCTGGGTGAGTCGAACAGTCATGACAACCTCGTCGCGTTGATTGACCCAGCTGCAGAAAATATCGACATATCCCCGATCATTCCTGCTGCTGGAAGCTTTGGTACCCAACACTTCACTTTCAATATGAAGCGTATCGCCAGGGCGTACGGGTTTCAGCCAGCGAAGTTCATCCATTCCCGGCGAACCCATGCCCTGCTTGATGAAACCTTCCTGTATATACATGCGAAATGCCAGAGCCAATGTTTGAAATCCGCTGGCAATCAGTCCCTTGTATTGCGATTTTGCCGCTTCCTCAACATCAATGTGAAAGGGTTGTGGATCGTATTTGATAGCAAAATCAATGATGCCACTTTCAGTAAAAGTTACACCTGAACTCTTGAACTTATCACCCACTTTGTATTCTTCAAAGTACATTGAACTGACCGTCTCCGTTAATTTCCTGCTTCAGAACCAAAATAACGCTTCATCGTATTCCTTGACCGCCGGTAATGATATTTCATCTGTTCGGGTACGTATCGGTACTGCGCTCCGACTGGGCATATATTGCGCGACTGGCATTGATACGAACAGGGCGAATCATCCCGAATTCTGTAACGCGCACAGGTTTCAAGATTGAATGAACCGATCTCAGTAACCGCTCCAGATGGACAGACAGTTTGACAAGGTTTGTCCATACAGGACTCACAGGGATGCTCAGCTACAAGTCGCGGTGTTGGAGTTAACTGCGTCTTGACCAAAAACAATGTCCGGTAGGCGAACCAGGTACCATAACTCGGGTGGATACTGATACCCATTGGAGTCACATAGTTCCAGCCGGCCTTTTCGCCAATACTCATCAGTGAAATCGGATAGTCGGATGGATAGAGGATTTTTGCCTGACAGTTCAGAAATCTCTCTGCATATTCCTGCGCTAGCAAAATACTATACTGGTCAACCGGGTCATCTCCTTGAATTCCCGCTTGTTTCATTGATTGCCAGAATTTGTACCCTGCATGTGCAGTCAGCACCGTTGTGGGATAAGGGTTCAAATCCAACTCAGGTACGGCATTACCAATGATTCCGGCAATGTCGGGTGTATCAAAAGCGTGAAATAGGTTGATGCCCCGCGACTCAAGAAATTGAATTCCTTGTGAAATACTCATTAGTTTTTGAATTGCGGGATTGATAAATACTACGACGGTTTAACCAAGCACACCGTTCGACTGATTAAATACTCTGCTTTAGAATATCGCCGATAAGTTCTTTCGAAATTATCTTTGCATTCGGTTCACATCGAGTTATGCCCGAAAGTAGTGCGTGACGGGGGTTGAAAAGTGAACATACATCGTTCACCTGATTTAGCCGCTTCTACCCATTATTCCTAGCGCACTGGTTCTGACAAAACCGGAAAGTGCCTTTTATAGTGCTTACAATGACAAGCGGAGTCACATAATATCAATCACTTACGAAACAAATGTACAGAAACCATGGGAAATCAAACGCTGATCTTGCCCGTTTTCTCGCCGGTTAATGTCGCCTGATTTCAGAAAAATCTGATATGTCAGTTCAAGTGATTGGGCATCGTGGGGCCCGTGGCCTATTACCAGAATCGAGTCTACCCGGATTCGCAAAGGCCATTGACCTCAAGGTCGACATGATTGAACTTGATATCGGGATTACTCGAGATGAAACGGTAGTCGTTCACCATGACTTTACACTCAATCCCGAAATTACCCGAGATTGTACCGGCAACTGGATTGAAACCAATTCAATCAGAATCTGCGACCTCAGCTATAAGGAGTTGTCTCAATACGACATTGGGATGATCAAACCGAGTTCTGACTACCATAATCAGTTCCCACATCAGAATTCGCGTAACGGCTGTCGCATACCGACCCTCGAAGAAGTCGTGTCATTGGTGAACGCCAGCGGTCAAGACATTATCTTCTGCATTGAAGCGAAATATCTTCCTAGGGAACCGCTACCAACACATCCGCTCGAAAAATTCTCCGAAGTGCTGGCGAATGAAATCATACGGCTCGAAATTGCAACAACTTCAATCATTCAATCATTCGACTGGCAGATTGCACAAGTAATCCAAAAACTGGTGCCGCGCCTTGATTCCTGGCATCTCACCTCTCAGATGCCTTCGTACAACACCCTTGATGAATCTCTCGACGGAAAACTAACCCAAGGCATGCGATTGTCTGACTTCGACGGGTCAGTTCCAAAAATGGTTGCCGCTATAGGTGGTGAAGTGTGGAGCTGTGATGTTCAAACCCTGACGGCGAATTTGGTTGACGAGGCACATGAACTGGGACTCAAAGTCAATTGCTGGACTGTAAATTCTGAAACCGAATTTCAGAGGCTGTATGCTGCAGGAGTGGACGGTATCGTTACAGACTATCCCGATCGACTGATCAATTTCCTCGAAATGCAAAAGTAAGCGTCTTTTCCCGCATCCTCTTTAGAATAAATTGTGCAATCTCAGTGAAGTTATCCAGATCGAGAACTTCGACATTAACATCTAGAGTGTCAGGTGAGTCGGTTGCAACGGCAATAATGTGAGAATCTGTGCTCGCCAACAATGGCCGTTTGATTGTCGAACGATGAACTTCGATTTTTGTAAATGGTTCGTGTTTGAAGCCTTCAACAATGATCAAATCAAGTTCCTCGCCCGTATAAATATTTAGCAGTTCTTCCAATGTTGGCTCCTGCTCCTCGACGGACTCTCTCACCCAAGCCATTCTTTCTCTTGAAGCAATCAAGACTTGCTCTGCACCTGCATTTCTGAGTTCGTA
This sequence comes from Gammaproteobacteria bacterium, assembly GCA_022823405.1. Classification (GTDB taxonomy): domain Bacteria; phylum Pseudomonadota; class Gammaproteobacteria; order Arenicellales; family JAJDZL01; genus JAJDZL01. The sequence goes on along the minus strand of JAJDXD010000137.1, from coordinate 42,017 downwards.
ACTGTCTTTGCCTGGCGTGTCAATTTTGAAGTTGTGATGTGCATGCTTAATTACACCAATACGCAGACCGCTGTCGCGCAAAACAGGTATGACGCCACTTACCAGCGTTGTTTTACCACTACCGCTGAAAGCCGCGAAGCCAACAATCGGAATATTACGTAAGCTCATCTTACTTCACCCGTTCTTCAGCCTGTTGATGATCCTGTTCGGAATTAATGTTGAGAAAACAATCCGGTGAATCTGAAAAGTCACAAGTTCGATAACTGTGCTTCACAAACCATCGGTCAATCTTTCGCTCACCAGATTCCAGAAACGACTTAAGATCATCAACAAGCGCTGTCTCAACCAGCATGTAAGTCGGCTGCAATCGTACTGAGTCGCGCGCCACCACAATTCTAGTGTCTTCAACCACTTCGCTGGCCATACGCATGACATAGTCTTGATTCAGAAATGGACCGTCACAAGGCACTGTAATGACCCAGGTCGTCCTGGCAGCCATCATTCCGCTAGCTAATCCGGTAAGCGGGCCCAAATAGCCTTGCAGGTAATCCGCAACAACAGTGGCACCATGCGCCCGGTAGCGATCATGGTTGCGGTTGGCATTTACCAACACTTCTTTAACTTGAGGAGCAAGCAATTGACTGATACGCTCATACATCGTCCTGCCGTTGATTTCAACCAGCCCTTTGTCGACTCCACCCATACGCCTAGCCTGACCGCCGGCAAGAATAATGCCACTAATCTGCGTCGCATCAATCATTCTTCAAAAATCACTCTGCCTTAGACGACTAATTTACCGTAATCAAGTTGTATGACCCGATCCGGCTGATATAGGTCTGCCGCTTCATGTGTTGCTATGTATACCGCATTACCTCCACTCGCAAGATCGCGAATCAGACTGAACGTCTGCTTACGTGATTTTCTGTCCATGGCAGCGGTTGGTTCATCCAAAAGCAACAGCTTTGGCTCCAGTATTCTGGCCCGGGTCAGTGCCACGCGCTGTTTTTCACCGCCTGAGAGATCTCGAGCATTTCGTTTTGCGAGATGGCTAAGCCCCGCCCACTCCATCGCACTTTGTACTTCACTAAACAGGACTGACTGCGAGCGATTTCGAAACCTTAATCCATAGGCAATATTGTCTTCTACCGACCGGTCGAACAGATACGGCGTCTGGTGCAGGTAAACTGCATTCGCGCGAAATTCTCGAATAGCCTGACGCCAGGGTCGAACTACTCCATTAGTGGTTGCAACACCACTGTCAGGTGTCATCAATCCGGCAAGAATTTTGAGTAATGTTGATTTTCCTGAACCGTTTGGCCCATGGACCACAACACATTCACTCTGATAGACAACCAATTCATCAATATCCAGCACCATCCGATTGGAAATGTACTTCTGAACATTTTGAATAGTAATGAATTCCGGTAGATTACTCATCGTCATCGACTTATATTCAATGTCTCGCCATATCTCTGCCTCGCACTGTTGCAACGGCGAAATTGAGTGCCAATGCCAACGTGATTAGCACAGCTCCCAGCGCGATACCCTGTTCAAACTCACCCTTTGAGGTTTCCAGTGCAATTGCTGTGGGAATATTGCGCGTGTGATGCAATATGTTTCCGCCAACCATAATTGAGCAGCCGACTTCAGAGACGACCCTTCCAAATCCTGCAACGATGGCTGCGATCAAACCAAATCGAACCTCGCGCATAATGGTGAACATTGCCCGGAATATGCTGGCTCCCAGCGTACGAGCTGTCTGCCATGCGCTCAGATCAACACCTTGCAGCGATACGTGAATCATCGCAACCAGCAGCGGAAAGGCCAATATCATCTGACCGATGATCATAGCTCCCTGAGTAAACAAAAGTCGCCACCCGCCGAATGGGCCCGAACTGGACAGAAGCATATAGAGAAGTAATCCAACGACCACTGCCGGTAGCGCCACCAAAGCGTTAACGATAGTGATCAGTACCCGCCGACCTGGAAAGTTTCCATACGCCAGCGCAAATGCGGACAGAATTGCTAATGGGACGATATAGAGAATCGCGCGAAAAGAGACCGAAAACGAGATGGCAACAATCTCCCAAATTTCCCGATCACCGGTGAATAGAAGACGTAGTGCCTCTGCGCTCGCACCAATCAGGCCGTCCATTTCATCTATGTAACTGGTTTTGGATTAGAAAGCACAGCTGGGAATGATTGTCGAAACATTTGCAGTCAACGGATTTAGCTCTTACAGATCAACTACTCGATGACATAGAACAACTGCTCACCTTCAACCTTATGCCCGGAAATTACCGCCTTGGCCTCATCGCTTTGTATCCAGTCAATGAATTGCTCAGCGGCTTCAATATTGACATGGCTGTGTTTTTCCGGATTGACCGCGATAATCCCGTAATCATTACGACCATCACTCGCACCTTGCACGTGAACTGGCAAAGACAGCTTTCGTTTCAGTGCCAGCCATGTTCCCTTGTCAGTCAGAATGTAGGCTCTCAGCTCGTCCGCTATCTGCAACGATCGACCCATGCCAAGTCCAACTTCTTTATACCAATCGCCATTCGGCTCAATGTCAACTTCATCCCAAATCTGGCGTTCTTTCTTGTGGGTGCCAGAGTCATCTCCACGCGAGACAAACAGAGCCCCTGAATTTGCAATTTTTTCGAACGCAGTACCAAGATTTGACAAACCGCTAATTTCCGCCGGATCTGTTTCGGGCCCGGCGATCACAAATTCGTTATACATGACTTCATAGCGTTCAATACCAAAACCACTGTTCACGAGATCCAATTCGGCGTTTTTTGCATGCACCAAGACTACATCCACGTCGCCATTCCTGGCATGATTCAGAGCTCGGCCGGTACCGACTGCAATGACATGAACGGGAATGTCCCGACTGTCTGAAAACTGCGGAACCAGTTTAGCCAACAGCCCAGAATTTTCTGTACTAGTTGTAGTGGCCAATCGAAGTATGCCATCGGCCGCATGATTAGCTGAAGCCATCACCAAGGTTAACGTGATAGCAAGCGAGAATAGCAAGAACCTTAAGCTATGGATCACAAAATAAACTCAATTCGGAATTTTCGCTAGTTCGAAATAGTGGCAGGTCGATATGGTGCTGGTTGAGTCACAAAAGCGTCAGTCCACATCTACATCACTCAATTTATCATGCAGTGCACGCAACGCGTTCACAACTGCCCAATATTTTAACTTCAAGCGGACTCGCACTGGCTTCAAGCTTTTCGGTAGCTTCACTATTTGTGTCTATAATTTTGAAATACGGTTGATCGCCGAATTTGTAGAAGCTGAACAATGAAGAAGATAAATTGAGTTCCTCACCGCACATTAGTGTCCAAATTAGCGGACAAAATATTCAACTAGTCTGCGAACCTGATGAAGAAGAATCGCTACGTGCTGCAGCTGAATTAGTCAATTCAGAAATTACCAGTGTACGGGGCGGTTCAGCCAATCCGAGTGTTTCCCTTGAGACAGCAGCTATTGTCTCAGCTCTGAATTTTGCTGCAGAACTGCTACGACGAAATTCAGACGGTTCAGACGAATATTCCAATCAAAACCTTGCACAGTTAGTTGACAAAATTAATTCTGTACTACCTGACTGATTCTATAATTTCAATCGCTTGGGCGCCGCCTGTAGTGTTCGAATCAGTCTAATTCCCTTCGAACCTAAAGAAATTACCAGGGAACAAACTGAGCCAGCTGTTGTGAGCTTGCCAAGTCGCAAAGCACCTGAAGCTGTCTCACCAGTTGCCCACTTGACCATGGCGGTTCAAGGCTATGGGGGCTGATACGGCACGTGCGGGCGGCATCTGAGCTTTCAATCCACTTGTGATGGCAACTTTCCAGTCCACAATCCGCAAAGACATGCGGGTGGCGCGCCGAGCCTTGACATCCGCCCAGCAACGCAATGCGGCGCGCGGTTTGCAATATCAAATACTCAAACACCCGCTTTTCCAACGAAGTCGAAGGATCGCCTTCTACCTTCCGAATGATGGGGAAATTGACCCGACTCTTGCCCTTCTAAAAGCACTTGACCGGAACAAAGAGTGCTATCTTCCGGTCCTCTATCGCGGCGGAGAAAACCGACTGTTGTTTGGGCGAACCTTGACGCTAACGAACATGAAACTGAATCGCTTTGGCATTCCGGAACCCAATATCGCAAAATATGGTTGGGTTTTCTCGAATGAACTCGACCTGATCCTTGCGCCACTGGTTGCTTTCGATGATGAGGGAAACCGCATCGGCATGGGTGGTGGATTCTACGACAGCTCGCTGAAACATTTGCGCTTAAACCGGAATTGGCAAAGACCCTACGTTCTAGGTCTTGCACACGAGTTTCAGCGCATTGAGTCAATCGGTCGCAACGCCTGGGATGTTCCACTTCGAGGAGCAATTACGGACCAACAGATATACAAGTTTGAGAATTGAAAAAATGAAGTACTGGCTAATGAAAAGTGAACCCGATGTTTACTCAATTGACCACTTGGCGGTAGAACCCAACCAAACTGACTACTGGGACGGCATTCGCAACTATCAAGTCCGAAATTTCTTTCGCGACGAGTTCTCTGTCGGCGATTTGGCGTTTTTCTACCATTCGCGATGTAAAGTACCAGGAATAGTCGGTACCATTCAAGTCGTCAGGGAAGCCTATCCCGACCCGACCGCATTCGATCCCACGGAAAAATATTATGACTCCAAAAGCGATCCGGATAATCCCCGCTGGCTTATGGTTGATGTCAAACTAATCCGGAAGTTTCCCAAGATTGTTTCACTCAGTGAACTCAGAGCCGAACCCGCACTTTCTCAGATGCGCGTACTTCAGCGTGGCAATCGACTGTCAGTTACACCGGTATCAAAGATGGAGTGGGAATTTATTCATGATATGGCCGGCGGTTAAGCAACCGACCACTTGTCGACTGAAATCGTGAGTTGACTACCCTTCGAGCACCAATCGGTGGCAGCGAAATCGCCAACCGCTACCTTGTGTGACAACAGAAGCGATCATATCGTCTGCCGGTTCGGTTTGGACAATTTCCCATTCGGTTCCTGAATCATCACTAACTGAATGTCGAACAGAATCTTCAGCATCAACCAGATTGACTTGGTTTAATCGGTACTTTATACCCACTCCGAGAGCCTTGCCGTAGGCTTCCTTGCGAGTCCACACGGACAGGAAATAGCCTCTTCGCTGATCTGACGTCCGGGCGAGATACTGTTGAATTTCCTGTGGGGTGAATTTTCGATTCACAATGATTGAGTGATTCACCTTTCGTGTCTTGTACTCAATATCAACGCCTAACTCGGCATCAAGACAGAATGCAAATAACGCTTCGTCTTGTGTATCAGTTGAATTGAAGTGGAGTTTGGGTGTGGAATTGGTTGGCAGATAGGGTTTGCCCAAAGGTCCCAGTCGAAACCGAATTGAGGTGGGTTCATCACCAGTGTACATTGCGAGCAAATGCTTAAGAATCGCCCGTGCACATATGAAGCGGACACGTGCAGTTTCCATTGCATAACGATTAGCCCGAGTCAGTTCACGCTCATCCAAACATCTTTCAAACGTGAGAAACTGTTCGTTAGACACGAGTAAAGAGGCCGACCATAAATGGACCTCTTTTGGGTTTAGGGCTGGTGGTTTGCTAGCCGTTGACCAAGGCAGGACACAAACCATTGTTCAAGTGCGGAGGGCTAGTTAGATAAATCCGTTAGCTTGACCGTCATTCTGTTTGACCTGGGCGAGAGCCAGCTCTTCAACACTGGTGTCGGTACTTGTTTTTTTCTTCTCAACGATTCGATACTCCAAGCCTTGCTTGTCAAAAAGTTGGGTTTCCTGCAGTACCTTAAGCGCTGCAACAGTTCCCTCACCAGGAATGAAATAAAGCCCAATGAATTCCACATCGCCAGTATCTTTCATATTTACCACCTCCTTAAATTAACCCTAAGTTAGAAACATTTTGTAAACAGGATTTTCTGTTTCATTCACATGAGTGAAGCCAAGTTCTTTCAAGAATAGTTGAAATTGTGGCATCTCTTCAGGTGGAACCTGAATGCCACATAATACGCGTCCGAAATCTGTCCCATGGTTTCGATAATGAAACATGCTGATATTCCAAGAATGCCCTATTCTTTCTAGAAATTCGAGTAACGCTCCGGGACGTTCTGGAAATTCAAACCGGTAAACCAGTTCATTGGCTGCATTTGGCGCACGGCCACCTACCATATGTCGAACATGGATCTTAGCCATTTCGTTGTCTGTCAAATCAAGCACCGGGTAGTCATTTCTTTTCAGCGTTGCAATCAGGCGAGTGCCTTCCTCACGGCTGCTGATCTGCACACCGCAGTAAACATGTGCTTGAGATTCATCGGCGAAACGATAGTTAAATTCAGTAATACCGCGATCGCCAATGGTTGCGCAAAACTGTGCGAAACTGCCAGGTCTTTCTGGGATTGTGACCGCAATGATTGCTTCGCGACGCTCACCAATTTCAGCACGTTCGGAAACGTGTCGCAAACGATCGAAATTCATATTGGCACCGGTGTTGACTGCAACAAGTCCCTTCCCGTTACGGTTTAAATTGCTGCAGTACTTTTTAAGACCAGCGACAGCAAGCGCACCAGAAGGTTCTACAATCGTACGCGTGTCTTCAAATATGTCTTTTATCGCGGCGCAGGTTTCATCAGTATCGACTTGGACAATGTCATCAACATATTTTTGCACAAGGCGAAAACATTCCTTTCCGACCAGCTTCACTGCGACACCGTCGGCGAATATTCCAACTTCTTTCAGCGCGATTCGCCTGCCTGCATTCAGCGACCGCGTCATGGCATCAGAGTCCATCGGCTCGACACCAATGACCTTCACATTGTTACTGACGCTCTTAACGTAAGTCGCAATTCCTGCAATTAGTCCGCCACCACCAACGGGCACAAAAATTGCATCAAGCTTGCCTTTTGCCGAACGCATAATCTCCAGCCCGATTGTGCCATTCCCAGCGATGATATCCGCATCATCATAAGGTGAGATAAGACGAAGATTTTTTCGCTTGCGGTATGCATCTGCAGCGGCGAATGCTTCGGCGTAGCTATCACCAATCAATTTGACCTTCGCACCGAAACTTTTGACTGACTTGACTTTAATCTCAGGACTTGTAATAGGCATAAAAATGGTAACCGGGCAACCGAGCGTCTTGCCCGCCAATGCCACGCCTTGCGCATGATTTCCTGCTGAAGCAGCAACAACGCCTCTTTTCAGCACGCTAGGGGAGATGCGCGACATTTTGTTGTACGCGCCGCGAATCTTGAATGAGAAGATAGGCTGCTGATCTTCGCGTTTCAACCAGACATCATGTTTCAATCTGCGCGAAAGGTTTGCCGCATAGTCCAACGGGGTGTCGTAAGCGACGTCGTAAACTCGCGCCAGCAATATGCGTTGAAGATATTTCGAATCCAAAGTTGCTAGCGAGAATTCAAAGGTGATGTAACGGTCTGAGTATTAACTTACGAGGAAGCCAAGTATGAAGCATTTGTTCGTTGCCGGAATCACAACCTTTAGAATTATATCAGTGCCGATCTTAACATAATCCGTTCGTTATGCTTCAAACGATTCCGGATTGTCGGACCAGATTCAGATAACTCTCGAATTAATCATTCCCCAGGCACCGAATACATTTGATATCCACGAGAATATCCTGTGTGCGTGGCTTGGACCGGACGAATGGTTTGTTGTTTCGCGCGGTTAAGCCACTTGATGCTACTTAGATCAGCGTGTTAAGTTCGCTGATTGAATTTCGTCTCAAGCCCGAGTTGGCATTTTGGCATTTTTTACATTCGCAATTTGAAAATACAAAAGGTATAATTTAATAACATTTATTCACAATAAATGAGAATTTTTACACTCTCAATATACTAATACGTGTATAGAGAAACCGTCATACCTGAAGGGCGACGTAAGCTGGCTGTCGTGGTTCGTGCAGCGGGTGACATTATCCATATTACCGATGCCGAAAATGCTCTTGATATCAGCCACACCGCCGCCGCGAAACTGCTGTCCCGGTGGAGCGGACAGGGTTGGTTGCGACGCGTCGGACCCGGAGCATATGCGCCTGTCAGCCTTGATTCCTTGGACAGTGATATTGTCCTTGATGATCCCTGGATACTAGTACCCACACTGTACGACCCAGCTTACATTGGCGGCCGGACAGCGGCCGAGTATTGGGACCTTACAGAACAGATATTCCGAGATATTGTCGTGATTACAGATGGACCGATTCGCGCAAAGCACCAAGTACACCATGGGGCAAAATTCACATTGCGTCATGTCCAGTCGGACAGGATCTTCGGCACCAAAAGTGTCTGGCGCAGCAGAACCAAGGTCGCTGTATCGGATGTTCATCGCACAATCATTGACATGCTGGACGATCCTGAGTTGGGAGCAGGTATTCAGCATGTCGATGACTGTCTCTCATCCTACTTTGGCCGTCGGGACAGTAACGACGATAAACTGGTAGCCTATGCGGACCGACTTGGTAATGGAGCTGTGTTTAAACGCCTAGGCTTCTTAGTGGAACGTAGATGCGGGAACACCGATCTTCTTGACATGTGTCGACAGCGGCTGACACAGGGTAATGCAAAACTCGATCCCGTTATTCCCTGTCGGCGGCTGATATCGCGTTGGCGACTTTTAGTTCCAGATAGCTGGCTTTCAGCAACACCCACATGATCAACCGAGGTGAAATTCTCAATATATCGAGAACCCTCGGTCTGTTGCCCCATGTTGTTGAGAAGGATTATGTATTGGGTTGGGTACTCGCGGGTATCTATAGTCAGAAGAATTTAACTAAGGGATGGGTATTCAAGGGTGGAACCTGTCTTAAGAAATGCTATTTCGAAACCCACCGTTTCTCTGAGGATCTTGACTTTACTCTCGTCGAACCCCACCACATAAATCAGTACTCCCTAGCTGACATTCTCCATCAAATTGGAGAGTGGGTTTACGTGCAGACAGGAATCGAGCTTCCCCAAGAATTGCAAGACATTGACTTCTATGAAAATCCGCGTGGTACGTTGTCTTGTCAATGCAAGTTGAGCTATAAAGGTCCAGTCGCTCCCAGTTCAGGCGGTCTCCCTCGCATCAAGCTCGACCTGACTTTGGATGAGATTCTTGTCCTGCCGCCAGTTGAGCGAACCATCTGTCATGACTATAGTGATTTACCGACTGACGGTATTAGAATCATCTGTTACCATTACGCGGAAGCGTTCGCTGAAAAGGTCCGAGCACTCGGTGCACGAGCGCGTCCACGCGACCTTTACGACGTAATTAATCTCTATCGTAACAGCGAAGCGAGACTTTCAGCTTCAGTAGTGCTTGGTGTCCTAGAGCAAAAATGTGCGCACCGCAAAATTCCCATTCCCGTTCTCCATAGATTGGAGAAATTCAGGGATGATCTTGAGGGTTCTTGGCAATCCATGCTGGGCCATCAACTCCAGGATTTGCCACCTGTAAAATCCTTTTGGGAGGTACTTCCCGAATTCTTCAGATGGTTAGAAACTGGTGAGAAACCCATCGAGCCAGCAAACTATGAGCTTGCTTCGGGTGAAACTCTAATTCGGGAACGGACGCTACGTCTTCCGTTTTCTGCTAGAGTTCGGTCATATCTGGAAATCATCCGATTTGCTGGAACTAATCGTCTGTGCGTGGACTTGAACTACAATGGGTCTGTCCAACGTATCGAGCCGTATTCACTGCGTCTTACCCTTGACGGCAATGTTATCTTGCACGCTACAAGAGTATCCGATGGTGGGCATCGGAGTTACCGCATCGACCGTATTCAAAATGCTAAAACAACCCGCGAGAGTTTTATTCCTCGTTTTGCTGTTGAACTGAATCCTCAGGGCCCACCTGACACTCCCCAAACCGCATCCAGTTCACTTTCTTCCAGTCAGAAGAACAGGCGAACTAATCCGGAACGATCTCGGTCCAGACCGAAGGCTTGGTCAAATGGTACGCGATATGTACACCAATGTATGATGTGTGACAAGCGCTTGATAAGAAAGACAAACACAACCCGGCTTAGACCACATAAGGACGAATTCAGTTATCCTTGTTCGGGACGAAGAGGAATTCTCGTTGATACTCTGTTCTGACGCAGATTCAATTGCGTGAAATGCCGCGTTGTCTACAATGAACCGGTAAAACTATCATCAGATAGTGATTTTGATTTCAAATTTCGGGTCATGGACACGTGAGAGATTCTTGATCGCTGGAAAGCCAACAGGGATGAGGGTTTGAGAACAGCGTTAAAAATATTTACCTCCACAAAACTCGCCTAAAACACCACTTTTGGTGCGACTTTGCGCCATCTAGCAGAATCCCCCCTTACCATTTATATCGGTACTAATCAACTTACCACTATCGCTTAATCCTTTATTGAGGTTTCTGATCAGTGCAAACGTTCGAAGGATTGCCTGATATACCTCAGAATCTACAAAAGCCGGGACAAGTAACCTAATAGCTCTTCGACATCTAGATAGCCATAGGCAGGTGAATTTGAAGTAAGAACCCCATTCTTATCCATGAATAACAGTGCTGGCGGTCCAAAAACCTGATATCGCTTTCGGATTGCACGACTGAACTCTCCAGTGGGGTCGGTTACGTCTACCTTAATTGCTATAAAGGAATCGCTGAGAGTCGAAGCGATTGCTGAGTCCTTAAATGTTGTCCTGTCCATGCGTTTGCAGTCAAAGCACCAGTCAGCGTAATAGTCGATCATGACCGGTTTGCTGGTTGCATTCGCCGTACTCAGCAGTTGATCAAATTCATCCATGGATTTGGCATAGGTGAAAAATTTTAAACCCAACGCTGCTGGCTGATCAGTACGAATGACACCACCGGAAGATACCAGAGCTGAAACTTGGGAAACCGGTTCACTAAAGTTTCGGTATCCAAATGACGCACTGACAAGGCCCATTACACCGAATATCAAAATTACGATTCCGCCACCTTTCAGCAATTGCTGAAGACCAGTTGCAGGTTGCTTCAATTTTGATGTCGCGCCACAATAGACTGCGAGAATAATCAAATAAACCGACCAGGTAAGCATCACAGGAAATTGAGGGATTCTACCCGCTATATATATAGCGAGCGCAGTCATCGCAATCCCCGATAGATAGCGAAATTCTCCAGCGTAGTCTGCAATTTGAATCTTCAAATTAACGAATGAAAACAGCAATTCACCCACTAAAGTCCCGACAGCCAAAGCCATCGCAACGCCAGCAACCATTTGCAGATCATTGTCAGATAGATTGAATCGGAACAGGAAATTTGACAATATCACGACAAGCAATGCCACAATGAACGCAGTCAGGACTCCAACCCTTCTTATCCTTCCAGGCTGTCCCCAAAATTTGTTTCCAAAATCTCCAATCCGAAACACACCAATTTGCAACAAAGCGAGTAAAAACAAAACAGCCGCAGAACTGCCCAGCGTACAGACAGGTGGAAACTGAGTTGAAAATGCACCCACCAGACCAAGCACCAGTCCGACTATTGCGTAGCGTCCAATTGCACCAAATCCAGCGGACCCCCGAGTTGAGGAGAAGTCCGCAGGACTAGCCGAATGTATTCCTTCTGACTCAACCCCTTCGGACCTTAAGTTTTCAGAGGTTTGTATCGAATTCGCTAAAGAGACCAAGATCCCGATGATGAGCGAACCCACCACGATCCACCACTCGTGCGCAGATAGCACAATTTCAGATCTGTATTCTGTCTGTGCAAAGGCCACTGTTGGCGCCAAAAGTGTCAGAGTAAGAAATAAACGGGATTTAATCAAAACTCGCTCCCTTCGTAAGAAGTGAGGCATCTAATTTCCGAACTGGAAGTTCCAGTGAATATCAACAAACGGAGCATCCAAATCGTGAATAAAACAGAGTCAATATAACCGATATTCACTGCATTGACACCTGATTACAAGACTGGACCAGTCCCCTGTGCGGTGTTGTTTTGGATGGGCGGTGTTGTTTCGGAGATTACTTATAATGTTGAGTTACTTTACTAGTTCCATTGAGTAACTCAACATGTTAGAACATTTGTCCTATGAGCGGAGTATGACCGACGAGCTGGTAAAACGACTGCATGAACCTCGTCGATTCATTCAAGTGATCTTCGGTCCCCGCCAGACAGGTAAGACTACGCTAGCCGCGCAGGTCGCTGAACGATGCCAACTGCCCTATATTCACGTAACTGCGGATGTCCCCGGATTGCGGGATTTGGAGTGGATCGCTCAGCAATGGGAGACCGCTAGAACATTGGCAAAAAACTCCGGGAATTTTTCACTGCTCATTCTGGATGAAGTCCAAAAAGTTCCAAACTGGTCAGAAATGGTGAAATTGCTGTGGGATGAGGACAGCCTGTCGGGTAGACCTGTCAGGGTAGTAATTTTGGGATCGGCCCCGCTGCTCTTGCAGCGTGGTGTTTCTGAGAGTCTTGCCGGACGCTTTGAAACTTTGCACCTGACGCACTGGAGTTTCAACGAAATGAGGACAGCCTTCGGCATCAGTTATGATCAATATCTATTCTTTGGTGGCTATCCAGGTGCAGTACCGTTGATTAACGATGTCGAACGCTGGATGGACTATATCAACAATTCGCTGATTGAAACTACCATATCGCGAGATATATTGCTGTTAACACAGGTTGATAAACCCGCGTTGCTGAGACGGCTGTTTGAACTGGGATGTACTTATTCCGGGCAAATCGTTTCCTACACCAAAATGCTGGGACAACTTCAGGATGCCGGCAACACAACAACACTGGCTCATTATCTTGATTTGCTTGGTAAAGCAGGCATGCTAACCGGGCTTCAGAAATATGCAGGTCAAAGGACTCGGCGCAGAGCGTCTCAGCCGAAACTACAGGTTCTAAATACAGCACTGATGACTGCTGTATGGAATCTTGGTTTTGATGAAGTGCAAAGCAACAATGTATTCAAGGGTCGTCTGACAGAATCGGCCGTCGGTGCTCACCTGATCAACGGTGCGAAAGGCAAACGCATCAAGATTTACTATTGGCGAGAAAACAATCGGGAAGTCGACTTCGTGGTCGAAAAAGGTGCAACACTGACTGCAATTGAACTGAAAAGTGGACACAAGAAAGACTCACTACCTGGAATCAGCGCCTTCTCAAAAAAATTCAAGCCAAACCGCAACTTATTGATAGGTACGGGTGGAATCCCAATTGAACATTTCCTTTCAGAACCCGTTGAACACTGGTTGCCTTAGCGTTCGTTGAATTTATTTTGTCCAATAGCATGTACTTCTTCAGTCGACGGGAGAGCAGGGTAATTACCCAGTGGTAGATGTACACCATTACCAGCAGTTTCGAGTCAAATTATGAACTTTCCCCGCTAATCAATATCCAGGCCCGCGAACGGCATTACCTGATGCTTGAGAATCCATCTGCCGATCATCTTCTTTCGCGAATAATGGTCCAACAATAACTTCCGGACCGAGTTACCAGTCCGTTCTTCATTCAGAATCTATTCCTATAACTTTTCTGAACACGATCTCAACGTTAAAATTTTTCTGTTTCCTTTTCATCCTGATGTGTAAACCAATATGGTAACAGTCAAAATAACAAAGGGATCGTCAAAAAAACCGATCTTTAAATTCGTTCAATTTCCCATTACAGCAAAACAATTCAGATGGTGACATTCATTCCAACGATCAACCCTAACCAGATTGAAAATCGAGGAGAGCGAAGAGTCGCTGAAGCACTTGCAGCTCAATTGCCGAAGCGAGTCAGAGCAATGCACAGTCTGAATTGGGTTCAAGCGAACAAATCAGGCCGATTGACAGAAGGAGAGTGTGATTTTGTCATTCTAGATGAAAATATTGGCCTACTCTTCGTCGAGGTAAAAGGAGGGGTTTTGGGTTATGACCCAGGTGTCAACGATTGGTGGCGGCTTACCGATTCTGAGAACAGAAAGTGGCTAAACAAAGATCCGTTCCAACAGGTACGTGGCAATATGTATGCACTTGTTAAACACATAAAAAAACGTCTTTATTCTTCTGAATTGCCCTGTACTTACGGTTATGCCGTTGCCTTTCCCGACGGTAGGTTTCATGGAGAACTGCCGCCAGGTATTGCTCGATCACTTGTTTTGGATGTCGATGACCTGGACTATCTTGAACAGCGTATACACCGAATTTTTGGCAAATTTCGTCGTGAAAATCACCAACCTCTGACTCGCGCTGAAGTCAAAAACATTGAGCTGTCCCTTTACCCAAAGTTCGACATTGTGCCGGTGTTGTGGCGCGAAATTGAAGAAAAGGAACGGGAAATTCACCGACTAACTGAAGAGCAGAAGAACGTACTGTCTATTTTGAATAATCAGCGCGTTGCCTTGATTCAGGGAGGAGCTGGTACCGGAAAGACATTGCTGGCTCTAGCGAAAGCGCAGCAAACGACACAGTCGGGAATGCGCACTCTGCTGCTGTGTTACAACCGCCCACTTAAGGACTGGCTGAATAAAACCGCTCAAACTGATTTCGATTGCTCACTTACGATCAACAACTATCACGGCCTGGTTCATGATTTCTGCAAAGCTTCGGGAGTCGAATTTGATCCAGACAAATCAAACGATGAGCAAAAATTCTGGAACGAAGAGGCACCGGAATTGCTTATGCAAGCGTGTGAAGCCTTGCCTGCCAACCAGAAGTTTGACGCTCTGATTGTCGACGAAGGTCAGGATTTTCACGAATTATGGTGGGATAGCCTAGACTCGGTTTTTGAGGACTCCGAGAACAAGAACTGTTTTTATGTTTTTTTCGATCCCAACCAAAATCTCTATGTTCGAGACGGACTGCAATTGCCCGACGAACTCGGCGAATCATTTCCGTTAGAAAAAAACTGTAGAAACTCACCTGAAATTGCAGCGTACTGTGATCTCCTGATCACCCCTGATTCAGATATGAAAACTCACGAGATTGAAGTACTTAAAGTTGCATCTCGAAATGAGGGATTTCAGAAGATTGCGGAGTTGGTTAACCAACTGAGTTCTTCCGGAACAGGTGGGTTAAACCCATCGCAAATCGCTGTATTGGTACCTGGATATCCTGTCGATGACTGGCCAACAAAATTCAAACGCATTCATGCAACCCGCGATCTCGATTCCTGGCAAAATAACGAAGGTGTCCTGATTGAGTCTTCCGCACGGTTTAAGGGTCTCGAAGCCGATGCCGTCATCTTTCTGACATCACCCTTGGACAAGAAAAAGGATCGTGATCGAACTCTCAAGTACGTTGCTTGCTCAAGGGCTAAGCACATCCTTAAAATCGTGGAAGTCGCTGGGATGTAATCGATGCCACAAATGTCAACTGCATCGTTAACTTTTCCGTTTCAGTTAGTAACGAATATCTGAATATTTCACTTTTAGTTGACTCAGTCGAAAAGTATTCATAGCAGACGCACTAATAAGATTTTGGACTATATCGCACAACAGACTGAAATATAGGTAACTCGATTACTAACCACTCTTTGGATTTTGTTGGTTTTTCATATGAACACTGACTCGATGAAACAAATTGCTGCTGAAGCAGCTTTGGACTACATTGAAATCGGCGATGTAGTGGGCGTTGGTACCGGTTCTACGGCCAATGCATTTATCGATCTTCTCCCAAGAATAAAGGGGAAAATCGATGGAACCGTTGCAAGTTCACAGGCGACGGAAGACCGATTACGCCAGTATGGATTTTCCGTTCTAAATCTCAATCGAACCGGTCCATTGCCCATCTACGTAGACGGTGCGGATGAAGCGACCCAGAACAATCACTTGATAAAAGGTGGGGGTGGTGCACTCACCCGGGAAAAAATTGTCGCAGCTGCCAGCGAAAAATTTGTTTGTATTGTCGATAAGACAAAACTCGTTGACGTTCTAGGTGAATTCCCACTTGCTATCGAAGTGATACCGCTTGCTCAAAGTCTGGTCAGTCGAGCTGTAATCAAACTAGGCGGGCAGCCAGAACTGCGCGCTGGATTTACAACTGATAACGGTAACATCATTATTGATGTCCGCAATCTTGACTTGAAAGATGCAACGACGGTTGAGTCAACGCTGAACAATATTACCGGTGTTGTATGTAACGGTATTTTCGCCAAACGGCCTGCTGATGTTTTAATAGTTGGAAACGAGGCGCAAGTCGATACCTACTAAAGCTTCAGCGGTGTGGTCGAATTGGGCCAGCACTATCCATTTAACGTATTCAACAGCTTGATTTGATGGTTTTCATGACACAATAAAACTACAAGTTCCGAAAAATCCTGCTAAGTCGACTAACCATTAGTCGGTGGGAACATTCAACAAACGAAGATTCCGGAATGCAGCCCGGATACCTCTCCGACAAATGCAGTAAAGTGATAAAATCATCCGCAGAGAAAGACTTTTTATCGCTCTCGCTATTACGTGTTAATTTCGTACTTTTCCGCTAGGCATAATACACTCAATCAGAGGTGCTCTCACGTTTTAGCACAGAAAAGAGGGTTCACAGAGCAAGTTCAGAAATGCTGAGCATTCCCCGCCTCGGTACCATTGGGAATCAATCAAAATTTGCAGATGTACTTTCAAACGCTGACAGAAAGTGAGTCCACTCATTCAAGCATCTCTGAACATCAAAACGTTCAGAGACGCAAGCTGAACACATTTATTGATTTGTTTGCAGGAGTCGGTGGCTTTCATATCGCTGCAGCAGCAGTCGGTCTGAAATGCGTTTTCTCTAGCGAAATAGATGAGCCAGCATGCAGCGTTTACGAATCCAATTTCGGTTTTCCACCGCACGGCGATATCACTTGCATTGATGCTTCCGAAATTCCCGACCATGACTTACTTTGTGCAGGATTCCCCTGCCAACCGTTTAGCATAATTGGTAATCGGCAAGGGTTTGCAGATACACGGGGAACGCTCTTCTTCGACATCGCTAGAATACTGGACTACAAGCGACCGACAGCATTCGTTTTGGAGAATGTCAAGCAACTTGTTACTTCGGATGGCGGCCGGATCATGGATCGTATCATTGCCGTTTTACAAGCAATGAATTACGAAGTTGATTTCCGCGTTCTAAATGCACTAGATTATGGATTGCCTCAGCGGAGGGAACGTGTCCTGATTGTTGGCCGCATTGGCGGACTGGCGAAATTTGCCTGGCCTGAACCGAACACACCGATGAAACCGCTATCAGAATTTTTGGAAAAGTCGCCTGACAAGCGTCACTACGTAAGCGATAGAATTCGAAATGCCAGACAAAAGGCACATCAATCTGATATTAAGCCATCAGTTTGGCATGAAAACAAAGGCGGAAATATTTCTAGCCACCCGTTTTCGTGTGCTTTGCGTGCTGGAGCAAGTTACAACTATCTGCTAGTTAACGGAGAACGGCGTCTTACACCACGAGAAATGTTCCGTCTACAAGGATTTCCCGATAGCTTCACTCTGCACGAAGTTGACACTCAAGCTCGTAAACAGGCGGGAAACGCAGTACCGGTTCCAATGGTGAAAGCCGTTATCCGTGAGTTAGCGCATGCCTGATTACCCGAAATTAAGGGGGAAGCGCAAAACTCCGCCTGGTCCATGGCCGATTGGCAGAATACCGGAAAAGGTCATTCGAGAAATCGGTAAACAAATTGTTCTGCGACTCGCTGTTGGCAGAAAGGATATCTCGGGCGATGACTTCAGTGAAATATTTGCAGCCGCAGTCAAGGGTGTGGATTACTCAAGTCCGCTGGGATTGGCTGATGTTGCCCTTCGGGCAACCGCCTGGTCTGTCAAAACAATCAAATCTAACAATCCGTTCGACCAGCAAACAACGCGTCTGATTTCCGGTCGAAACTCACCCGACTATTCATTCGGCATCAGCGATCCACGCGCAGATCTTCAAAAAACCGGTAGTGCTGTATTGTCGATTTGGAACGCACGTCTCGATAACGCAAGAAGCGAGCACAGCGATCTTCGGATTGTTGTTCTGATTCGAAATATAGAATCCAAAAAGTTCGTAATTTTTGAAGACGAACTCCGGTTGTTTGTAGAAGGAAATTTCCAATGGGATTTGAATCAACAAAACAATCTTGAGGGACGCAGAAAGAGTGACGGACACCATGCCTTTACGTGGCAGTTTCACGGAGGGCAATTCACCGTGTTGAGAGATGTTCCAAGTTCAGCGATTCAATTTTCAATCAACCGAGATGTGCCTCTTGTTGAACCGTCGCACATACTGCAACAGATCGGATATAACGACGAGTGGATTGATATCGACTAACAATCCTACGCAGTGAAGAGAGTGTAGAAATTGTTGTCAAACCGATCAGAGCCGTTCTGATGGTAATCTACAACCGACGATTAGGATTGAATTCGGGTATGGGGTTTCGTCCATCAGATGTTACTTGGCCAACACCTTCAGATCAGTCTCCATTAACAGCATCCTATAAACGGTGCCAGCACTGACCATTGATTGAGTGGCGGAGAGATTTACAACCGAACAGAGAAGCAGAGTTATGGCTTCAATTCCTGCGAAGGATACTGTTCCAGAGTTGATGATAAGAAAGTCTCTTCATCAACGAGGCTACCGCTACCGCTTGCACGAAAAGCTACTTCCTGGTAAACCCGATTTGGTATTTCGACGCTTTAATGCTGTGATATTTGTCAATGGATGTTTTTGGCATGGACACGATTGTCATCATTTTAGAATGCCATCATCAAACAACGCTTACTGGAGCAACAAAATTGAAAGAAACAAGAGACGAGATTTGCGAAACAGGGAGTTATTAGCTGATATGAATTGGCGTATTCTTACTGTTTGGGAGTGCGGTATGAAAGGTAAAGGGAAATTGGAATTTGAAACGCTGATAACGACAATTGAGAATTGGTTGTGTAGTGAAAATGAGACTCTAGATATTCGCGGAAGCACCGAATTTTGAATTTTACGACTCGAGTCGGCGAACAATTCAATCTTACAGTGAACAGCGAAAATTTACTTCGATATTTGTTATCCAAGATACATCAATTGCAAAATCCTATAAACAAAGTCAGCAACAGTGTTACCAATAACTAGCGTCGAAATTTAACTGACCAATCTTTCATTCGGGATTTGAAAAACACCAAAATGTCAAAGGCTGTATTTACAGTTCGTGTTAATCCTTCATACGATGACTTGCCCGAAGTCAGATACCATTTTCCAAAAAGGTATCTTAACACTGTGAAGAGTGTTGTAGACGACTGGATTCTGTACTATGAACCGGAACGTACGGGCAATCAGCAGAACTCCCGTGGTGGACGAAAATCGTACTTTGCTACCGCCAAACTAAATTCAATTAAAAAGGATTCGCAGCGTGAAAATCATTTCTATGCACATGTTTCTCACTATCTAGAATTTGATCGTGCGGTACCATTTCGTGAGGAGAATGGAGTGTATTACGAATCAAAGCTTAAACGACCCGATGGTAATATCAACAAAGGGCTCTCTGGTTGGGCAGTGCGAAACATACCAGACGATGAGTATAACAAGATTCTCTTATCGGGTTTTAGCCAAGAAATGGCTCTGCCCACACACTCATCAAACAGAGCCTTGTCGGATGAGTTCGATTGGGCTGACCGACCTATTGTTCAACAGATTGTGAATAGGCCTTTTCGCGACCGTAAATTTAGCATGCAAGTGAAAAAAGCCTATGGGGAAAGTTGCGCTTTCACCGGAATAAAGATCTTGAACGGTGGAGGTCGATCTGAAGTTCAAGCAGCACACATTCGCCCAGTCAAACTTAGCGGTCCTGACTCAGTTAGGAACGGTATTGCTTTGTGTAGCACACTCCATTGGATGTTTGACCGCGGCTTCATGTCTATAGACAGTGATTACTCACTGTTGATGTGTAAAGACGATATCCCTGAACCGATAATGTCCATGCTTAATCCAGACTATCAACTGCGATTACCTAACTCTTACAATTTCCGGCCCCATGAACAGTTCTTGAAGTACCATCGAAATAACATATTCAAGGGCTGAAGTGACAACGTAATGTCCTCGAATTCGATTCGTTGTGCACGCTTGTATGCGATCAAGTCTCCGACTTCAGCACAACCGCATCACCGACGATCTGATGCAGACTGACAATCATATTCATATCCAGACCATACTTCGGCAGCACTGAGCGGAACTGGCTTTTGCAGATCGCGCAAATTGCCGCCATATGAGTTACCCCTCGATTTGCAATCACATCTTCTAGTGCGCTAACTCTAGGCGAAGCACCACTCACCCGAACTTCCATCAACTCATCCGTTAAAAGCCCACCGCCTCCGCCGCAACAGAAAGTATGTTCACAAATCGTGTCTGGTGCCATATCGACAAAATTTTCGCAAACCGCCTGTAACAATGCGCGCGGAATACGATAGACATCTCTGGGATGCTCACCCATTCTCGAACCCCGAGCTACATTGCATGAGTCATGAAACGTAATGACTTTATTGTTGTGCACAGATCGGTCAAGCTGTAACCGATTTTTTCTAAGTAAGTCGTAGGTGAACTCGCAAATATGTAGTGTTTCGAAATCAGGTGCGCGCTCATCTTCAAACATATCTGGCCAATAACTGCTAGCCACACGCCAGGCGTGACCACACTCTCCTACTACAACCTGTTTGACTCCTAGTTTGAGTGCGGTTTCGCGGACACGTCTTGTCATTTGCTGCATTTTTTCACCATCTCCAATAAACAGCGCAAAATTCGCTGCCTCTGAAGCCTCCGTAGACAGCGTCCAGCGAATGCCCTGCTGGTGGAAGATTTTCGCACAGCCAATTAGTCCGTCAACATGTGGCTCCGCAAAAAGATCAGCCGATGGAACCAGCAGCAATACATCAGCATCAACGTCGTCGAGCGGAAATTTCACATTAACCCCAGTCTGTTCAAGCACATCCTCTTCCAACCCTTCCAGGGTGTCAGCGATCGCCGCGCCGATCATCCCCAGGTTATTCCCGACTCGATTGACGTTATCCAGAACGGTGTGAATGTAGTTTTGCCTGATTCCGACAGCGTCAAGTATTGATCGGCCTACCATCGTGATTTCTGCAGTGTCAATTCCAAATGGACAGTACACTGAACAGCGGCGACATTCAGAGCACTGATAGTAGTAAGTACTCCAATCTTCAAGCAACGATTCGGTGAGATCAAGTGCACCGACAAATTTTGGGAAGAACTTACCAGCTGCCGTAAAGTAGCGTCGGTAAACTCCTCGGATCAGGTCCTGCCGTGCAACCGGCATATTCAACGGATCGCCGTCGCCCAGGAAATAATGACACTTGTCGGTGCAGGTACCGCATTTCACACAGCTGTCCAGAAATACCCGCAGCGCCCGATTCGAGCGAACCTCGTCGCCAAGCTTTTCGATAACAATCTCCTGCCAATTCTCAACCAGCCCGCCACACTGACTCCCGTCAGAGCGAAAATTTGGTTTGACTGCGTGAGACTTACGCGGTTCGATTTTTCGGGTGCTTACACTGGCCATGTCATCATTTGCTGAGATCTTTCATTTTCGCGCTAGGGTATTTCTGATTATGGCTGGGACTGAAAAAGTACCCAGGGAAATGAATCAGTTTACTGAATGGAAAGACAATTACCAAAACCGCTACACTGGCCAAATGCAGGTAAAGCACTCCATTTCTGGGTAAATCTGCCAAATCCAACATCATCAGCCCTAACATAAACTCTCGAGTTGCCATGATGTCTACTGGCACCTTGTAGCGTAGGGCCATACCAGTGATCCCGATCAACAAGATCAGAATCAGTATGGCGTAGTCTGATAGAGTCGAAATATAGCGCACCCGATCAACAAAAACTCGTCGGCCCAACAACCCGAGCAGCGAGCCAATCATCAGCCAGGCGGCAATATCACCCGGAAAAAACAGAATGACCACCCACGGTTCGAGAGACCAGGTGACGAAAAACAGGTGCCGTAGCAATACAACCAGCAATGCATAGTGAAAAATCCATCCGAATAGCCAGGTCCATCTGTTTGCCCTGAACAGACTCTCAAAAAATAAGACCTCTCTTAAAATTCGAAGCGCTACACCACCATATGACTGAGGTGCTGGCGCAATGGGCAGTAAATAACGAACCGGAATCCTGGTGTAACTCAACACCTTCCAAACAATGCCACAAACTAGGATTAAACCTGCAAGATAGAAGAGTATCGCAAAAGTGCTTGACACGGAAAATTTGCTAACTCACGGTGATGCTGCGTGGTTTGCGAACCACCAATAATCTAAATACAGCCTGTCGGTTTCGGCAACCCTGCATAACGACAGGCCTGTTTGGCCGGCCCGAAAGGAAATAGTTCATATAGATATGGACTGTTTGCCTTTTCCTTGCCTAACCGCTTTCCCATATGACGAATCAGGATGCGAATGGGCGGCGCGATGGCGAACTGAGCGTAGTAGTCTCGAAGGATATTGATGGCTTCCCAGTGTTCGGGACTGAGCTGACAGCCGTCATCAGCCGCCATTTTTTCTGCCAACTCCACCGACCATTCATCAGGATTTGATAAAAAACCTTCTGAATCTGTCTGGTAGACTTTTCCGTTAAACTCAATTGGCATAGTTCCCAATTCGCTTATAGCCAGGAATGTATGGCTTTGTTGCGTGCGGCTAGAGAAACAAAGCCCTTGTAGTCAATCATCTCGACGCCGTCAATTAACTGCGACTCATCCAATCCACGGCACTCAAGATCCGCTTCCAGCGCATAAATCTGATGACTTTTCAGTGATCCTTCTACTAGTTTTGAATATTTCGTGCCGTTGACTGCGGCATAAACGCCATCTTCAATTAACAGAATATCACTGCCTGCACTGGCCAGCCTCAAACAACTCTGTAGACTTGGCTTTTCAGATGGCGATTTGTTTACCGTATGAAGCATCATCACATCTAAAACTGCAAAATGACGTCTTGTGAATTCATAATTTCGGAAAGGTCACTTGACGAAATAATAGTTACTGCATCACTTCCGTCATCTCGAAGAACCTCCATCAAATCCGAATCTGAAAGGCCTCTGTCAGCCATGGATTCTTTCTCCACATAAAGGTGATCAACGCCAAAATCACTCAAAGCGGCAAAACTCTTTGCAAAGTTCTTGATACCCAACTTAGCAGGATTTTGCCCTCGTTTTAACTGATAGACGCCATCATCCAAAAATACGGCTTTTAAATCCTGATCAAATGCCGAAGCAGCGAGCAGCGCATTAAGAGCTTCCATCCCATACACTGTCCCGCCGGGAGCCCTTCGATTGACAAACATTAGCCTCTTAATCATGCAATTTAGCACTGCGTAATTTCAATCACCGAACACAATGGTACGATCGGCAATAATCGAACCTTCGATGAAATGTCCGAATCCTGCGACCTTGAAATGTTCGTCCAGGTTAGTCACTGTCTTGCCACTTTGCTGCGCTGATTCTTCACCCAGTACGCCTCGTCGTAGCGATGCCGCAATGCATATCGCCAAATCTACATTATGGCTCTCGGCCAATTGCACCCAGCGATCAATCACATTTCGATCATCTACCGGCGGGCTACTCAGTCGGGTTGCATTGTGAACACCGTCATGATAAAAGAACACGCGACTGACTTCATGACCACTGTCTATTGCCGCCTTGGCAAACTGGTAAGCCGTGTCGGATGCCTGATGCGTGTAAGGTGCTTCGGTGACCAGAATATTGAACTTCATAGGTTGAAAAAATGGGGGATTATTGAACTTGGTTTCTCAAAAGTACAAACCTGCGCTTGCAGATTGAAGCACTTGATGAATTGGCATTTAAGCCATTTTGACATCATTAAAAAGAACATACAATAATATTTGATTCAACCTGTCAAAATTTTATGGCGACTTTGAGTTAAATGTCGAATCTATCTTCAACGAAGAGTCTTGAGAAATGGATGAACAGTTGAATGCGTTTTACGAAAAGCTCGGTGCAAAACCTGATGCTGAAAGTCGCGACCAATTTGGTTTCACTCATTTACATTGGGCCATCATTGACAAAAATATCGATGCTGTAGCGCACCTTTTATCTCTTGGTGCTAATCCTCAGGCTGTTGCATCAAATGAATTCAACCAATTCGCTGAGCCACCAAAACATTTTAGGGATCAGATGAAGCGATTCCGAACCGCATTCGATGATACCAATTTCTGGGGTGTTCGGGAACTGACACCCCTGCATATAGCTGCAAGCCTGAATTCAGTCGACATTATGAAACTGCTGTTTGAACATGGTGCAGCTTTCGATCCGGCAGCCTACCCCGACTTAAATCCGGTTCATTGTGCGTTGTGTGCAGATTCGAGAAAATCGCTGCATGCACTGCTTCGCAATGGCTTTGATGTGGATGGCAAAGACCGAGAGTCACGGACAATGCTTCACTGGCTGTCGATGTATGAAGCAGGTCCTCGGGTTGCGATTTTTCTTGGCGGATTCTCCTCAAGATACGCAATGAAACTGGAAGACCCGGCAGCAGCTGCGAAAGCAATGCTTGTGGAAGGTGCCAGTGTAGATATCTGCGATGGTGGTGGTCATACATCGCTACACCTCGCAGCAGCAACCAACATGCACGATGTTGCGGAAGTTCTGCTAGAGTACGGCGCTGACGTCAATGCGAAAAACCATTCCGGAGCATCACCGTTGCACCTGGCAGCGTGGTTCAATTCCAAGGAAACTGCAGAACTTCTCGTGGAACAAGGTGCGCAGATTGATTGCAAAGATGCGGCTGGCAACACACCGCTTCATATTGCCATCGCTGACGATTCGCTGGAAGCACCGCCTGATGTCTTCATACCGCATGGGACCTGCTGTAGCAGAGACGGAAAAAATGTTGTACTCAATTTCCTGGTTGAGAAAGGTGCAGACATCAGAGCTAGAAATAGTGATGGCCACACACCATTGTCGATTGCGAAGTCAAAACGGGCATCAGATGACACCTTCAAGTTTCTGAGTCAGCTATCGAACAATTGAGAATTCCGCCACTTAATTCTGAGAAACATACGGCAACCAGGCCAGTTTAAGATCGGCAACTCAACCGGTTGCAGAAAAATTCAAAATATATGGCAATGAAATGAATATGTTGTCCAGATCAGACTCAACGATTCACATAAATATTTTCAAGACATCTGAATTCAATTAAATGGTTTTGTCAAGTATATAACCCCAAAAGAAGATCAAACCGGACATGCGATTCGTCAATCAATATTCTCGAATTGAACCGGTCTCAAACAAACCTCTCACACCACGGGTTCTGTTAGCGATTTCTCCATAATGGAACAGGTGGGATTTAGCTTGCTGTTAAAATTCGAAACGCTAGTGGAACATATCCACTCATATACTCTCTGACTCAATGATCAGACATTTTGAAGACAGATTCATAATGATTAACCGCATGAAAAAGATCAAAATTCTCAGCCTCTTGCTGACGTTTGCCCTTTTGTTACCGGGCATTGAGTTGGATTCTTCTGCAGACGCAGCAAATCCGGTCGCCACTGAAAGTCTACAACGTCAGGCCAGGCAGTTCCTTAGCATCGTTCGCGAAACAAAGCAGCTTTCTGATGACCTGCAGATCAATGCATTCGTCATAGACATCGCGAAAAAACTGGTTGAAGGCGGAGAGATAGACATTGACCTTCTTCATTATTACGTAGTCAAGGATCCTGAAGTCAATGCGTTTGCCGGACCTGGCTCAACCTTTTTCTTAAACTCCGGGTTAATTGAATTGGCAAGTAACGAAGCTGAGTTGGTCTCGGTCATGGCTCACGAACTCGCACACTTCAAACAAAACCACCTAGAACGTCTGCTAGGGGCTTATGAATCAACACAGGCACCGTCAATTCTCGCAGTGCTCGCAGGTTTGCTAATCGGTGGCGATGCCGGAATCGCGGCAATTATCGGATCACAAGCTGCTCGAGTTGATTCCATTATTGCACACACACTCGCTTACGAGCGCGAAGCTGACAATGTTGCGGTTAGAATGATGGCTAACTCTGGCTACGATCCAAATTTTGCCAAAGACTTTATGGTGGCACTTGAAAGTGAAAAGCGACAGCGAGGTGTGATTGAATCGAATATCCACAACACTCACCCAGTAACACCGCAGAGAATCGCCGCAATCAGCTCTAGACTTCGGCAATACTCCAATCGACTGTTTCCAGATCTGACATCCGATTTTCTGTACTTTAAAGCTCGAAACCGAGTTTTGTTCAACTGGCAGTCCGGTAAGACTTATCTACACTTTGAGAAAAACTTGACAAATGGGACCGAAGACGAGCAGTCAGCCAATCGCTATGGCTACGCACTTTCGCTAGCAAAAGACGGCAACATGGCAAAGGCACAGAAGGAGTTAGCTGAGCTGGCTCTGCTTCAGCCCGAAAATTTGTGGGTTTTACTCGCGCAGGCAGAAATGACATTGAATAACAACCCACAATTAACCATTTCGATGCTAGAACCATTGGCTATACAGGAACGTCCCCATCCAGCAGTCATTGAGGTTTATACAAAGGCAATGCTTGAATCCGGTTATGCGGAGCAAGCCAACCGATTCCTGAGAAAGCACATTCTGACAAATGTCGAACACATTCAGCTGGTCAAGCTCAATGCTCAAACTGCGGCCGAATCAGGTTCGGTCGGGGAAGCCTACCTTGCTGATGCGGACTATCATTTCAAGATTGGTGACTTGAAAATCGCATTGAGTCAATTGAAGTATGCTGAACAAAACTCGAGTGATTTCTATACAGTCTCGATTGCGCGGGAGAAAATACGAGTCGTCAGTAACGAACTGCGATGGAGAGCGAACTGAGGCTTGAGGCACGTTCATATTGGAATTTGTCCAATTAAGTTGGCAACGTCTGGATTTTGAATAAAATTGCACAACCAGAAACAGGCGAGGCTTCGGAAGTCATCATCTCAGCATGCGCATAGGAAAAGCCCAAGGGCAACGAGTTAATCTGTCCGAATTCACGACTTGGTTTGAGAGCGAAGAAAGTGCGATGGTCAACATCGAATCGCAACGCTGGATTGATGCGCGCAAACACCCCAGTTTGTTTGGCTGTGGGGTGGAAGTTGATGAAACCAACCTTGGCGGCAACGAAAGAACAAGCACGATGACGGCTTAGCTGCAACACGGTCGACGGATTAAACCATGATTTACAAAGAGCGCTTGTTCGAGTTTAACCGGCCGGTCTCTTTGGCCGCTTCGCTACTGCTGGCTTTTGCCGCGTGGTTCATATTTTTCGGCATTTGGGAACTGGTGGTATTTTTGGAGCTGACCAACGCAGTGCTACTGCCTGGTCCAGTCAAGGTGATTACCAGTTTTACCGTACTTTTCGGCGAAAAGAATTACCTGTTCGACATCGGAATGAGCCTTTTCCGCATCGTCACAAGTTTTCTGCTGGCCTGTATGCTGGCGGTGCCACTGGGTATTCTGATGGGGACTTTCAGTCGGGTCGAGGCGTTTTTCAACCCGCTGGTTTCTGCATTTCGATACCTTCCAGCGCCTTCGTTCATACCCCTGCTGCTAATGTGGCTCGGTGCCGGCGAATCGCAGAAACTCGCGCTGTTGTTCCTTGGAGTCGTGTGGTTCCTGATCACGCTGATCATGGATTACGCCAAGTCGCTGAGCGCTGACTTCATCAATTCGGCATTGACACTGGGTGGTAATCGGAGACAGATTCTGTGGACCATCGTGGTTCCCGCAATGCTGCCCAACATCATGACCGCAATGCGGCAAATGCTTGCAGTCAGTTGGACTTATCTGGTCATCGCTGAAATTATCGCGGCCGATT
Source organism: Gammaproteobacteria bacterium (assembly GCA_022823405.1). GTDB lineage: Bacteria > Pseudomonadota > Gammaproteobacteria > Arenicellales > JAJDZL01 > JAJDZL01. The sequence goes on along the minus strand of JAJDXD010000137.1, from coordinate 14,160 downwards.
CCGGGATTGGTGCAATGATGATGCGAGCCAAGCGATTTGTCCATATCGACGAAATCATGGCAGGCATCATTACGATCGGCCTACTGGGACTTGTTTTCGACATCCTGCTGCGGCGACTGCGGCGACTGTTGTTCCCTTATCTGTATTAGCATGTCCAGACCATGAAAGAACCATTTAACACAAACCATCGATTTTACTGTAGCGGCCCCTCAAACTGGCCTGCGACACAACATCAACTCAAATGAGGTAATTGCAATGAAAGTAAACAGGATTACAGGGAGTTTCGCACTGGTATGCTCACTCCTGCTGACATTTCCATTCTCTACTCAGGCGGCTGAAGAAGTTAAGATCTCCGGCTTTACCTGGCCAGGTTATGGATTTTGGTATATCGCCAAAGAAAGAAACCTAGCGCCTAATCTGGAGATAAACTACCAGACCATTGAAGACCCCTACGAAAGCTACAATCTCGTAACGGCCAACCAAATGGATGTGGTTTCCAGTACAGTTGAGTTCTCGCCAATCGCTGCGGAACGAAACATGCCACTCAAGCTGGTCGCTTTTGCCAATCTGTCCTATGGCACAGACAAAATTGTCGTTGCACCCGGCATTGACGGCCCTGCTGACCTTGCCGGTCAGAAAGTTGCTGTCGTTGAAGGCGGGCTGGCACAGATCTACGTCGCGATGTGGTTGGAGCGAAACGGCTTTGCTTTCGACTCAGTCCAATATTCCAATATTATCGCGGACGATGCATTTGCGGCCATGATCGGCGGCGATGTTGTCGCGTCGGAATTCTGGGAGCCCTACGGCAGTAATGTGCTCAAAGCTCTGGAAGGATCCAAGGTGCTATCACAGTCGCGTGAAGACTACTGGACCTCACAGGCTGTTATTGCCGATGGCCTCTATATGAACGAGAAGTTCATCGAAGAGCGCCATGATGTTGCGCTTGACACCCTGCGCGCACTTTACGATGCGATTGCCTGGTGGAAACAAAACCCGGCTGAAGGCAACGAAATCATTGCCAAGGGCATGAAAATGAGCATTGAGGATGTTGAACTGGTGATCGGCAAAGACGGCACCAGTCTTGATGGCGGTCTTTACATTTACGATTTTATGGAAGCCGCTCGATTTTGTGGTGCTGCCCCGGGCGACCCGCCCTTCAATCAAACAAATGGTCAAATGCGCGAGCACTATGACCTGATGTCGGAGTGGTGGTTGAAGTTTGGTTTTCTGGAAAACCGCAATCCCTATGAAAAGGGCGTGAACTGTACATTGCTAAAAGAGCTGTACGACGGTGGCTACCGAGGCTGACATTATCAGTTGGGACATTGAGGGCAGTGTGTCACGCGCTGCCCTCGCAACTGCAAACGGAAACTGCTGACTTGATTGACGATTCCAAGATGCCGCAACAGAGAAGTAAACTGGTGCTGGAAAATGTTTCCAAGCAGTTTGCTGTCAAAGGAGGCGACAATGTGGTTGCAATCCGCGACATCACTTTTGATGTCATCAGCAGTGAAGTCTGCGTACTGCTGGGACCTTCAGGCTGTGGCAAATCAACTATTCTGCACCTGATGGCTGGACTTGAAAATCCAACTACAGGTTCACTCGCGCTTGATGGGCGGCAAATTGTCGGCCCAAGCCGAGACCGCGGCATGGTTTTTCAAAGCTACACCTCGTTTCCGTGGCTAACGGTTGAACAGAACATTGAGTATGGCATGCGCTTAAACAAGGTGCCGGCCAGCGAGCGACGCGAGCGCGTGGACTTCTTTATCGCCAAAGTCAAACTCACGCGCTTTCGCCATGCCTACCCCAAGCAGCTATCCGGCGGCATGAAACAGCGCGTTGCGATTGCCCGCATGCTCGCGAATAACCCGGAAGTCTCCCTGATGGATGAACCCTTTGGTGCATTGGACGCAGAAACGCGCTGGCATATGCAGGAGTTGCTGCTAGACATCATCGATGAAACGCAAATGACGGTCGTGCTGGTAACGCACGATATTCCAGAAGCCCTGTTTCTTGCTGACCGCATTGTGTTTTTGTCGAGCCATCCGGGTCAGATCCGACAAATCTTTACCATGGACTTCAAGCAGGGACGCCGCATTCCGAGCAAGGAAGAGTTGATCGAGATGCCGGGCTACGTTGAGATTGAACGAGAGATTCTGCACATGATGCGCCAGGAAGCCAGTAGCGTCGACTGATCTGCCAAAAGGCGAACAGCGTTCAGTACCGCCAGTGAAGAAACACCCTTCAGAGTAGAAAACTTCCAGGTATTCAAAATATCCAGCGTGATGTTAATTCCTTTGTATTCTCCAAGCTAACTGATGCCTCGCCGACCCAAGAAAAGAAGATTCGCCTGGGCTTTGACTGGATCCGGCCATGACCTTGAAGAGTGCCTGGAGTTTCTGATGAGGTTGGAAGACGTGGATGTTTTCCTTAGCCGTGCAGTTGAAGAAGTACTGGTCATGTACAAGTACACTGAACGACTGCGCCGCGCCAAAATTCGAATGTTCCGTGATTCGACTGCCAGTGCTGTTCCTGTCGGTCAGTTTTACGAAAATAACTACCACACTCTAGTGGTTGCTCCAGCGACATCAAACACAGTTGCAAAATGCGTCGCAGGAATTTCAGACACACTGGTTACTAATGTTTTCGCCCAGGCTGGCAAGTGCCAAATTCCCATCATCGTTTACGCATGCGATACCAAACCGGTCGTGATAACCCCCGCACCAGGGCAAATGGTCACTGTCTATCCGCGTGAGATCGACCTTGAGTGTTCGAGAAAGATCGGCGAATTCGAATCCACCACCCTGACTACAAACATGGAAGAGCTCAAAAGTGCTGTGCTTAAGCGTATCAAATGTCTGAACGAATCTTGTTCATAACGGGTCGGCTGGCTGAAGCAAGCCTGCAGCGAACTCTGGATCGAATTGAACCGAAAGACTTCTCCTATGAAATTCACCAAATCGGCGTGAGTGTCGCAGCTCTTGCTACAACTGCGATGGTCAAGCGACGCTTGAAAATTTCCGGAAATTTTGACCAGGTTATGCTGCCGGGGCTGTGTTTGGGTGATGTCAATGATCTCGGTGATCATTTTGGAATCAGGGTGGTAAGAGGTCCCAACGACCTGAAGGACTTGCCGGAGTTTTTTGGCTCACCCGCTCGATCCGCCAATCTCAATGAATACACGGTGCAAATATTCGCTGAGATTGTCGATGCCCCGAATCGAACCACAGAAAGCATTATTTCGCTCGCAGAAGACTATCGTACTTGTGGCGCGGATGTCATCGATTTAGGATGTCTGCCAGGCCAGGATTTTCCACATCTGGAAGACGCTGTTCAGGCTCTACTCGAAACTGGATTTAAAACCAGCATCGACTCACTCGAAAGCAGCGACCTGCTTCGCGGGGGCAAGGCGGGAGCTGATTTTTTACTCAGCCTTACCGAAGATACACTTTGGATTGCAAATGAAGTTGCAAGCACTCCTGTATTGATTCCAGCCGCTGACAAGGGTCAGAAGTCACTTTATCGGGCAATCGAAGCCATGCAAAAATTGGAACGACCGTTTCTTGCCGATGCGATCTTGAATCCGATACACTTTGGTTTTACTGAGTCAATTTCAAACTATTTTGAGCTTCAACATCGATACCCTGATGTAGAAATCATGATGGGTACTGGCAACATCACTGAACTCACCGATGCAGACACGCTTGGCATCACCGCAATCATGATGGGAATTGCTTCAGAACTTGATGTCAGCGCGGTGCTGACAACTCAGGTCAGTCAACATGCCCGAACTGTAATCAAAGAAACGGACCGCGCGAGACGCGTAATGCATGCCGCCAAATCTGATTCCAGCCTGCCTCGAAGTTACAGCGACGAACTACTGGCGCTGCACGACAAAAAACCCTACCCCTCCACAGCGGATGAAATTCGAGATTTTTCCACCCTGATAAAAGATCCCAGTTTCAGAATTCAAGTGAGTGATGAAGGCATCCATATCTTCAACCGCGACGGGCTGTTCGAAGAGACTGACCCCTACAAACTATACCCTCATATCGACGTGAAAGAAGATGCGGGGCATGCATTCTATCTCGGCGCCGAACTAACCAAAGCGCAGATTGCCTGGCAGCTTGGAAAGCGCTATGTTCAAGACCAGCAACTCAAGTGGGGTTGCGTGCACACTGAAGAACCATCGACTGACCAGTATAAGGAAACTGGTAGTACGCTGAAACCAAAGACTCAACGCGAAAACTGACTGTGATATTCGAAGTAATTGTTTCAACTGTCGATGAACACGACGTTGTACATTTCGCCCCGATGGGCATTCGATACATTGATGATTTTGTAGTAATCGCACCATTTAAACCGTCACAGACACTGAGCAATCTCGCAGCCACGGGTACAGCGGTTGTCAACATCACCGATGATGTCAGAGTCTATGCCGGGTGCATTACCGGACGAACGGATTGGCCTACTCGACCCGCCGCTCAGACAAAGGGCAGGGTGCTGGAAGCTGCCATCAACCACCAGGAACTTGAAGTAAAGAAAGTTGTCGATGATGACCTTAGACCAAAGGTTTATCTGTCGCAGGTACACCGCTCATCCACCAAGCTCTTTCCGGGATTTAACCGTGCGCAAGCCGCTGTGATTGAAGCAGCAATACTCGTGAGTCGATTGCACATGCTGCCGGAAGAAAAGATAAATGCCGAAATGGCGTATCTTCAAATTGCAATTGATAAAACTGCGGGACCGCGGGAACTTGAAGCCTGGCAGTGGCTGACTGACGCAATTGATGAATTTCGTAGTCGCCCCGCAACATTGAATTAACCTTCAGATTTGGATTTGTCCTCCTCTGTATTGTCGAGTAGATGTGCCCAACTCAAATAAGCTCTGGTATGAGCCTCTACATCATGAACACGCAAAATGTCAACGGACTGAGAGCAAAGATTGAGTGAAGCGCCAATGGTTTCTAAATCAAGCTCTGAACTTTCCAGATTCGAGAACACCTTCAGAAAGCGTTTTCTTGAATGACCAATTAGCACCCGATGCCCACACTTTCGCAGACGCTTAACCGATCGCATTAGATCCAGTGCCTGAAGACTGCTCTTGCCAAATCCGATTCCGGGGTCAATCACAATTTTGTCAAGATCGAGTCCCTTGTTTTCCCACAGGCGACGGCTTTCATCTACCCACGTCTCGAATACTCGACAGGCGTCCTCCCGGGCACCAATACTGATCTTCGGATCTACAGGTACAGTAATGCTGTGCATCGCGATAAATGTCTTTCCGCTATCCCTGGCGAGTGCCAGCATATGATCGTCATGCAGACCACTAACGTCGTTGATGACATCAACGCCTTGGTTCAGGGCTCTTTCAGCGTTCACTGGATGATAGGTATCTACACTGATTTCTGGCGCAAGTAAAGTGTTCGCACAACTTTCTCTTACCTGTTCAATGGCTGGCAGCAACCTCTGCCATTCTTCATCATCGCTTAAAGCCGTTGCATTTGGTCGGGTAGACTCCGCTCCAATATCAATTATGTTCACTCCATTCTGGATCATGTGATCTGCCTGTGCTCTGACATCTTCAAGCGTTTTGATTCGACCACCGTCAGAAAACGAATCAGGAGTAACATTGAGGATACCCATCCAAATCGGAATGTGAAGTTGAACAGTTGAACGAACGCTTAGTTCAAACGCGGTAACATCGCCCTGATCTGTAACCGGCCAGCCTGGTGCAATGTGCAAAAGAGGTATCAACACATAAGGTCGTGTGAAGATCGACAGAATGCCCGCTGTCTGCTGTTGATTTGGCGGCGCTTTTTTCCCCCAGTGAACGATATCGATGTCGAGTTCGCGCGGACTCCACTTACTATTTCCCGGCTTGCTGTACTCCAGTTGAATTGCTTTAGCGTCGCGCTGGAATGCATCAAAATCTTTGACTGTCTCGCCAATTGCGACCAGATTCAAAAATGGCCGATTCCATTCAGAAGGTGACTGGGGTGGTAGTTGCGCTGGTGATTCAACGATTGGGGAAATCTGTTGAATCAGGCAACCGGCTCGCGCCAGACGATCAAGTCCAGTGTGTAGATGGGCTTTTCGATCGCCAAAATTTGATCCCAAACTGAGTAAGACGTCAGTACGCTGCTTCATCAATCGGCGAACTTATTCAGTCTGAAATCAGTTACGAATCGTAGCGAATGTACCGGAATCTTTGGTCCGTCGGTGTTCCTTCCAGTGCGCTATCATCAAGGCCTGGCTGCCAATGGACCATTTCCTCTATTTTTTTTGCAAGTTCAAAGTCTTTTTCAGTAACACCTTTAGCTGCGTGATTCATCAACTTCACAATGACAAAGGCATATGAGGCGGTAATATCGGGATGATGCCATGCCGCTTCAGCGAGATGCCCAACCGCGTTGATCACCATCAATGTCCCCTTCCAGCCCATCGTACGGTACTTACGGCGAATCCATCCGTTCTCGTAGTACCAGTGTGGCAGTTCTTCTGCCAGTCTTTTCTCAATCGTTGCCTGGTCAAATACCTCGTCCTGGCGTCGATCAGTTTTTTCGTCAGACATTGAAAGCCTCCCATTAAGTTGCTTGTCACAACAGAGTATCTGTTCGACTACTATGATCAGTCACTTCTATGAAGAGTTGTCAGTACAACTCTTGGTCAGACATCAACAGGTGCCAAGTCATTGGAGCCTGGCACCTGTTGCTCTAGCCTCATCAGTCATGTGCGGCAAAAGGATGGGAAGCACCCTTCTGTTCAATCACTTCCTGTGCAGTGGGACGACCCGTTACAGCGCGTCTGATTGCTTCTCGTGTTGCTTCGTAATTGTAGTCCTGGATTTTGGTGTCATCCTCTGCTTCCCAGTGAATAAAAACACCAACGCAGATAAACAGATCATCCGCTTCATCAGCCGGAATGGTACCATCTTCAACACTGTCAATGACAGCCATGGAAACCGCACGCTGGGCAGGACCAAACATCTGCACCGCCTGCTTGGCGCCTTTCATCGTAACCTTGTTGAACATAACCGTGTTCGGCTTTGCAGGTACATTCGGTGAAGCAACCGCCAACAGGCTGGTAAAACCATCCTTGTTATTGCACAAGGTATTACAAAATGCAGCTTCTACTGCAGAGCCCCGCGGACCCATAATCAGGTCAATGTGAGCAACCTCGTTTCCGTCACCAACAAGTGATTCGCCTACTCGTACATTATCAATCGCCATTTCGTCTTCTCCATAAAGTGAACATTAAATTTTGCTTGCCAACTCGCAGTCAGCAGTCGATATGAGCTGCGAAACTTTGAACAGCCAATCGCAATTCTAATTTACTGCATTTTTGATTTGGTAGGCAAATAGAGTTGCAACGGTTAAGTCAGCAGAGGTTCCAGGATTTACCTCGCGGGACTTCCAATTCGCATCGTAGTCCATCAGCCTGTCATGCATCAATTGCGTCGAATTCAACTTGCAAAGTTCAGCATAAAGCGAATTCGCTTCGGACCGAATATCTTCAGCAGTAGCTCTACCGAACTGCCGTGCGATATGCGTATCCGGAAAGCGCGATAGAAATCCAAGATAGATTCTCACAGCTAGATCTCTTTGATTGAGGTTCTGTGCGACACCTTCATCCACTTCATTCAAACCGACTTCGAATACATCGGTAAAACCTGTCGCATACTGTCTGGCGATCATGTCTTTCGATTCTGCTGACTTCATAATGGCATAGATGCCTTGTCGGGCTAGTTTCCGAACATCGTTTACCTTCGCAGTCGAAAGTCCGGATGGCGCTGCCATTCTGATTGCCTGAAATATCAGTTCGGTCTCTTGTACGTCAGTCTCTCGAATGACATCGTCGACTGTCTGCTGCAGAGAGACTACAGGTGTCTTCTCTGCCGCAATTGCAAGCGGTGCGCACAACAGAATCACACCGAGATTGGTGTTCATGCCTACAGCATCGTGAGTCGCAATAACAGACTGCAGCACCCGTTCACCCAGACTCAACATTGAATCTGTCAGCTTGGGAGCTGTCGCATAGGCACTCGCCAAAAAATGATCCACCGTCATTCCGTGCCCTCCTGCATAGCGATGAACATTACCAGGCTTTAGCGCGAGCAGCTCAACTTGGCAGGCTTTCCAATAGTGTGTAGCCAAGAGACTTGGATCTGCCTGAAAAAAACGATCATTCCAGTCATCAAAAATTGATTCTTGAAATGAGTCGGTCAACATAAGAAGCTGGATGTTGGAAACTAGCGACGCTTACAGCACTTTCAGTTTAAGGCTTTACCAGTTTGAAATTTTTCAACCGTACTCGAAGACCGGGTTTGGCATCTTCAAGAACAAGGTCCAAGTTGTGCATACGAGCAACAGCCGCAACGAGACTTAGTCCCAGCCCGTTTCCAGGTGTTGTTCGACTGCTGTCATCCAGTCGAACGAAACGTTTGAGTACTTCCTGATGATACTCAGCTGGAATGCCCGGTCCGTTATCTGAAATCGCAATCTCGAATCCGTTCGCTGAGCTTTTCCCCTCTACCGCGATCGTTCCATGCTGTGGAGTGTATTTGAGCGCATTGTCGACCAGATTCGCCAGTGCCTGAGCCAGTGCATCTCGATCGACAAAAACAACGGCTGAGTCACTTTCAACCGATGAGGTTAGAGAGATTGACTGACCATCTGCAATCGGCCCATAGAGATCAATCAACTCTTCAATCAATTGTCCGACCGACACCTCATCGAATGAGTCTCCAAAAGGCCGATTCTCCAACCGGGCAATTCGCAGCAACGCCTCAAATGTTCGAAGCAGAGAGTCCGCTTCAAAAATCGCTTTTTCGACGGATTCTTTTGCCTGTTCCATTTCCGGCTCTGATCGTCTACTTAAATTCCTGGCAATCTCATCAAGGTCATTTCGCAATCTTGTCAGTGGTGTTCTCAGATCATGTGCTATGTTGTCAGACACACTTCGAATTGCTTCAACCAGTGTCTGAATTCTTTCGAGCATCTGGTTTATGTTATCGGCCAGATCATCGAATTGATCGCCGCTGGCATTGAACGTAACGCGCTGTGACAAGTCGCCCGCCATCACGGAGCGGCTAAGTGTGTTAACTCTCTCAAGCCGTCGTGATACGATTCGTGAAACCCAGTAGGCGCCAAGAATTGCAAGAAAAACTGCAGCCACGATGCTCCACCAGAACAATCGCAAATATCCTTGCCGTAGTGCCTCGATCTCCATGATGTCCCGGCCAACGAGCAAATTATGGCCAGTATTGCCGAGTGTTACAACGATCGCCCGCACTGGATGGTTCTTTCTTGTGTCGTCATCATAGTAGACCTGTGCGACAAACTCCAGACGCGTTTGATCAACATAGGATAAATCGGACGGCCACTTATGCAAATTTCCTGCGACGTAATTTTGACTTCGATCCACGAGTAAATATACCGATGGATCGCTTTTCGGATGCAGGCGCCGGCGATTTGACAAATAGTCACGAATGTCGCGAATGTTGAAGGTCCGGGTGTTTGTCCAGTCAGTGCTGGCAACAATTCTTAAAACGTCTTCATCAATTCGCTGATCAGTCTGCGCCCGAAGAAATTGAAAGGCTGAAAAGTAAACAACCGTAAGCACAACAATGATTGACGCGCAAAACAATGCTGCGTAAATTACCGACAGAACGAAGGTGTAGCTTTTGAAGTATTTTGGAATTGACAGCGCCACTCTGAGCAACCCTAGGAGACTCGCGTTGAGTCCGTCTGCTTCTCAAGAATCCTCAACAGGTGGATTCATCTGGTAGCCGGATCCGCGAATGGTGTGAATGAGTGGGTATCTGTACGGAATGTCAATTTTAGACCTCAGCCTGGAAATGTGCGTATCCACCACATTGGTCTGTGGATCAAAGTTATAGTTCCAGACCCGTTCCAGCAGCATTGTACGGGTTACCAGCTGACCGCTTGAACGCATTAGGACTTCAAGAATACGAAATTCAATTGGTCTGAGGTCAATTTTCTCGCCTTTCATTCTGACTTCCCGTTTGATCAGGTCCATATTGAGTTCGCCGACTGTGAGTCGGGTTTCAGTTTCTGACTTGTCGACACGTCGAACGATCGATTCAATTCGGGCTAGAAGTTCAGCAAACGAAAACGGTTTCCTGAGGTAATCGTCGCTGCCTGATTTAAGGCCCTCGATACGCTGCTCAACATCACCTAGCGCACTCAAGATCAGGATCGGTGTTGAAATGTTTTCCTGGCGCAGATTACGTACCAGTTCCAGACCACTCAATTTAGGCAACATGCGATCAACAATGAGCGCGGCAAACTCTTCAGTCCGTGCCCGGTGCAAGCCATCGACGCCATTATCGGCCTCCTCTGCAATATGTCCTGATTCCCTCAGTCCCTTTGCAATAAAGCGCCTGGTGTGTTCGTCATCTTCAACCACCAGAATTCGCATCGTCACCTCTCAACAATTTGGATCGTGCTTTTCATTGTTCTCAATATAAACAATTTATGCAGATTGAAGTTTGCGCCCAAAAAATATTCCGGGCATCTCGAAAAAGATGCCCGGATACATGTAAAAACCATATATGGTTTTTAGGAGGAGGAAGTCATCAGGAAAGAGCAATCACAATAAACTGTTGCTTACCTTGGCCGTCAGCAATCAACAGTAGTGCACTTGACTTCCCAGTTTCGGTAACCGATTGAATCACTTCGCTGGCACTTTCAGACGAATCTACAGACTGATTGTTGATGGACACAATTACATAGCCTTCTTCCAGCCCGGCATTTGCAGCTGGGCTGTCGTCCATCACATCTGTAATCACAACACCCTTGACAGTTCGATTGATACGATACTTTTTACGAAGCTCGGGAGTCAGTGTTGCCACTGATGCGCCAATTGGCGGTTCTTGAACTTCTTCTTGCGCTGCCATCTTTTCCATTTCCTGCCCGCTCATGGCCAGCAAATCAACAGTACCCTGAAGCTCAATTCGTTCCCCATTTCGCAATACAAAAATCGGGACTTCAGAGCCTGGAACTGTCAGCTTCACAATCTTTGAGAGTGCTTGAATGTCGTCAATCCGCTGTCCATTGAACGAAACAATGATGTCGCCCACTTCAATTCCAGCATTCTCTGCCGGACTGTCAACCTGCACGCGTGAAACCAAAGCACCGTGTGGGTCTTCTTCGTCCAGTCCCAGCGCACCGGCTATGTCGGCCGTTACATTCTGTATCTCAACACCAAGCCAGCCCCGCGTAACGCGACCCTCAGTCTGAATAGTCGTTACGATGTCCTCAACAATGGATGACGGCACTGCCAGGGCAACACCGGCAGACGATCCACTTGGAGAAATAATCATCGTGTTAATTCCAATGACCTGACCCATCGCGTTGAATAGGGGTCCACCGGAATTTCCGCGATTGACGGCTGCGTCAACCTGGATTAGAGGCACTTTTGGTGAATCATAGGAAAAATTTCGTCCCATCGCCGAAACAATTCCCAACGATACTGATTTTTGCAGTCCAAACGGGTCGCCGATTGCGATTGCCCAATCGCCAACTCGGACCTTTTCGGTTTGTCCAAATTCTGCATATGGCAGATGTTCGTCTGCATTGATTCGCAAAACTGCAAGATCTGTAAATTGATCGACACCGACAACTTCAGCGTCGAGAACTCTGCCATCGTGCAGTGTGACCCGAATTTCCGCTGCATTGTCGATTACGTGGTTATTCGTAACGATGAGACCAGATGGGTCAAACACGAGACCTGCGCCGACTCCAGAATACCGCCGTTGAGGTGGGGACTTTCTTCTTTCCTTGTTTCCGAAATTTTCCGGAGCCCAGGGAAATTGCTCCCAAAACCAATCAGGAATTTGACCTGGTCCTTTCTCTCTGAAGTTTTTGAAGGGGTCTAAAGGGAAACCTTGATCCTGGTAAGATGTCGGAAGCTTTTGCGTGACCTCCAGTGAAACCACTGCGGGCGTAACAGCTTCAATCATCTCGGCAAACCCCTGGTTGATCACGACGTCGCCAAGTTCGACTCCGACGGGTTTCGCACCCTCAACTGCATGTACAGTTGACTCAGTTCGCAGGAACAGGCCGATTGCAACAATTGCAACAGCCAATGTCATTAGAATCGAAACTTTGCTCAGGAGTTTCTTATTGTTCATTTGCATAATTTGCATGGAATTACCTCTGATAAAGGAACTGGAAGTTTGAATGAGAACATTCTACTTGGCCGAATATTGACACAAGATTTCAGAAACATTAAATTTTGTTAAGGTTGTGCTCGACCCTTTCCGACAGAGAAACTCCTTTGATTTGTACGCGATGATGCACACAACCCGATCGCCACTATCTGTGTGGCCGGCGAATGGTCATTGGGTAAGGCTGTTGAATGCTGACGGGAATCAGGCAGCAATACCTAGCTTTTCAAGCAGATTTTCTGGTAAGGGGCGGGTAATTCCAGAATGACCTGGCAAAAGGGACTTCAGATCCTGCAGTGCGGCGTCAAAATTGTCATTCAAAACGACGTGATCAAATTCTGTGTGATGCTTCATGTCCTCAATCGCCATTTGCAATCTAGACTGAATGGCTTTATCTGGATCACGTTTACGATTGATCAGCCTGGTTCGTAATATGTCGATTGATGGCGGCAGTAAAAACACTCTCACTGCACATTCAAACTGACGGGCAACCTGTTGCGCACCTTGCCAGTCAATATCAAGTACCACGCTAAGACCTGATTCCAGATTGTCCGTGATGGTCTTTTTTGAGGTTCCGTAGTAGTGGTCGTAAACACTTGCATATTCAGCAAAGTGGCCTGCATCAGCCATTTTTTTGAATGTTTGCTCTGAAACGAAGAAGTACTCCCGCCCATCAATTTCGCCGTGTCCAATCTTTCGGGTCGTGTGGGAAACCGACAGAACCACCGCAGGTTCTGAATTAACCAAAGCTCTCGCCAGACTGGATTTTCCAGTTCCGGATGCTGCAGCAATGATCAGAATTACGGGGGCGGTTTCTAACACACCATCCCCTGTCGAATAGAAAGTAAAAACTGCTGGTTACTCGACATTCTGAACCTGCTCTCGAATTTGTTCAAGAATCACCTTCATATCGACTGTTAGTGAATTCAACGGAAAATACAGTGTTTTTGCACCTAGCGTATTCACTTCTCGAACAAGTTCCTGCAGTAGAAATCCCAATCGTTTGCCGACTATCGAGTCTTCAGCCAGCACTCGTTCAAACTCAACAACGTGTAAGTGGATACGATCGATTTCTTCTGCCACATCAAGTTTAGTCAGTGCCAATCCAATCTCCTGTTCCCATCGTCCCGGATCGACCTCAATATTCAATTCCTCCAGTTTTTCTTTAAACCGTTCACGAAGACTTTGCTGCGCCTCTGGAATTAATTTCCTAGCTTCATCACAGCTGGATTTGAACAGCTTTAGTTTGTCTTGAAGAATCTCTTCAACCTGGCCACCCTCGCGGCGACGATCCATCACCAACTCTTCAATCGATTCATCTAACAACTGAAGTGTAAGCTCGAAAAGAGCCTCATCAGGTTCTTCATCAATGCTAATGACCCCGGGCCACCTCAATACTTCCGCAATAGAAAGTGCAGTAGCGTCTGGACTGTGCTTTTGGACTTCCTCGGCATGGGCAAATAATGACGTGAGTACCACCTGGTCCAACAAACCCAGCTCCGATCCAGCGGACACTCGATTAAATAGCAGGGAGGCGTCAATCCGCCCCCTTTCGAAGCTTTCATTTAATTTGCGGCGGAATTGCGCTTCGACTGGACGAAATTGGTCGGGAATATTGATATGGATATCAAGCGAACGTTGATTCAACGAACGTAACGCCCAGGTCAATTCACCCCTATCCGTCTCTTTTATTTGCCGGGCATATCCGGTCATACTGGAAATCATGACTTTAATGACGCTCTAATAAAACTCTATCGTTTATGATGCTTCTATTCGATGACAACAATAATGGGGGTATGCTTGAATAAGTTGAAAACTAGTTTTGTCCCACTAGTGTCCGGTTGTTTGGGAAATAATGTCATGTATCTGATTGAAACTATTAGAATAAAACCCTGTTGGAGGGTGTCCGAGACTTCAGCGGAAGCGGAAGCATCCAGATTCCCTCCAAACAGAGTCTCAATCAATCAG
>JAJDXD010000128.1 GCA_022823405.1 Gammaproteobacteria bacterium | reverse complement strand
CTTCCAGAGTCCTGATTTCTTCCAGTTTCATGATCGTCTTCATCCGCCTATGATGAACCCGATCACCTCGGTTTTTCAGACTCATTTCTCGTTGGAAACGGAATCCTGCTTCAGACTCATTTCTCGTTGGACAACACTATTCCTGGTTTCTGATTTACGACTGATTTAAAATTGATCGATCCGGTCTTTTCGGTTCTGACGAAAACCACCAATCTGTACGTCGATCCCGCTGGCGACCGCTATCGCGTCGCAATTCCGATCAACGCAAATATCGCGGCTGACACCATAGGTCGCTACGCCCGAAACGGTCAGGGTGAACGCATTGCTCTGATCCACGAGTACCCAGATCTTTCGACCCGTTCCTATACCTATACGGAACTGGATGATCTGGCTGCAAGACTTGCTGTGTCACTTTCAAACCTGGGAGTTACCAAAGGCAGCCCTGTTGTTGTGCAAACAGCCCAGAGTCCGAAAACTGCAATTTCACACATGGCTATCTACAAGTTGGGTGCCATCGTTGTGACCTTGTCGCATCTGGCTGGTCCGGACGCTTTCGCTCACATCATCAACGATTGCAAGCCATCGGTCATCATTACCCAATCAAACCACTGGGATTCACTTCGCGATACCGCCAGTCATCTGAAGTGCCTGAAGCACCGCATCGTATGCGGCACTCCCGAATTGGATGAACTGTCGTTCAATGAACTGCTGACAACATCATGTGAACAGTTTGAGCCGATCATCACAGCAACAGAAGACCCAGCAGTGTTGATGTACACATCAGGAGCGACTGGTAGTCCCAAGGGAGTTCTCCTTTCACATCGCAGCGGACATTGTTACCGTCCAACTCTAAATCTGGTCTACAACCTCGAACTGGATGCACCGGGATCCGTGTTCTGGACGCCGTCTGACTGGGCCTGGAGCGGTGGTCTTTTCGACCTTTGTTTTCCTGCCTGGCAACACGGGCAGACGGTTGTATCAGCAAATCGACGATTTTCGGCTGATTGGGCTTTTGATTTCATGGCCCGTCATCAGGTCACTCACTCTTTCATGACTGCGACCGCACTGAAACGATTGGCGGAAGTTGCCAATCCGCGTGCCAGGTGGAATCTTGCCATGCGAACTGTCTGTACCTCCGGCGAAAGTTTACCCCGCGAGATTCTGCGCTGGTGTGAAGACGACTTTGGCATTGTCTGCAATGAACTCTATGGCCTGACAGAGTTCACCGACATGATTGGATGCTGCAAGCGTCTGTTTCCGACCAAGCCGGGATCAATGGGGCGGGCATTTCCTGGCCGTTATGTCGCGATTATTGATGAGAATGGTATCGAACAGGCTGATGGAGTTGTAGGCGAAATTGCATCACTATTGGAAGATGACCCGACGCTCATTCTCGGATACTGGGACAATCCTGGTGTACCCGACAATCTTAAATCAGGGAAGTGGCTGACTACTGGAGACCTCGCCATACGCGATGAAGATGGCTATTTCTGGTTCCAGTGCCGCAAGGACGACTTGATCAAGAGCGCCGGATATCGCATTGGTCCTACTGAAATTGAAGACACCCTTGTATCTCACCCGGAAGTTGCAGAAGCAGCGATTGTCGGTAAACCTGATCCCGAGCGTGGCACTGCAGTGATGGCCTTTATCCGTCTAGCAAGTGGCGTAAGGAAGAACGATGCAACTCGAATGCGCCTGCAGCAGCACGTCAAGAACAATCTTGCAGTTTACGAATATCCCCGATTTATCGAATTTGTCGACACTTTCCCCAGGACTTACACTGGTAAAATCAAACGAGACCTTTTGCGGCAGAGAGCCGCTTCCTATTCTAAATCTGAATAATGAACAACAGAGTTTATCAGCCACTCGTTGAAGTTACCAATCTTTACCGCGACATCGCGGGAGAACGCTACCGGATTGGCATGCCGCTGAATGCCAATATTGCTGCCGATACGATCGGACGTTTCGCGAAAGGTGACCGGTCTGATCACCTGGCATTGATTCACGAGAATCTTGACGGATCAATCGAAGAGTATACCTACGCAGAGTTGGACGACCTAGCTTCGCGATTTGCGGTATATCTCCTAACACTTGGCGTTGAACGTGGTGACCCGGTTGCCATTCACACTGCACAAAGCCCTCAGACCGCAATTGCCCATATGGCGGTCTACAAAATAGGTGCAATCGCACTCACCCTGTCCCATCTTTACCGTCCAGATGCCATCGCACACGTCCTAAACGATTCCAAAGCCAAGGTCATTATCACCAACTCCGATTATTGGGCAGCCCTGCGCGACCGACTGGATCAAGTCATAACGCTCCGTCACCGGATTGTTTTCGGTGGAACGGAATCAGGTGAAATCAGCTTTTCTGACTGCTTTAAGACCTCCAGTGAAGGTTTTGAACCTGTCATTACCAAAACCGAAGATCCGGCTCTTCTGATGTACACGTCGGGTTCAACCGGTATGCCTAAGGGGCTGATTCACGCGCATCGAATCATTCATGCCTATATCCCATCCCTGACTCTGGTCTTCAACATGGAGCTCAATTATCCAAACGGAATTTTCTGGAGTCCGGCCGACTGGGCCTGGGTTGGCGGCTTGCTAGACCTTGCACTACCAGCCTGGCAGCACGGACAGACAGTTGTTTCCACAAATCAGCGATTCACTGCGGAGTGGGCCTTCGAGTTTATGGAGCGGCATCAAGTTACCCATTCATTCATGACACCTACCGCAGTTAAGCGTATTGCTGAAATTCGCGAGCCACGAAAAAAATGGAATCTTGCCACTAGAGTTATCTGCACAGGCGGCGAAAGTTTACCTGGAGAAGTTTTGCGCTGGGCTGAAGACGAATTCGGAATCGTATGCAACGAGTTCTACGGCCTCACCGAGTTCAACCACATGGTCGGCTGCTGTAAACGCTTATTCCCACCCGTTCCGGGGTCAATGGGACTGGCGTTTCCTGGTCGAAACGTTGCCATCATCGACGAGGATGGTAATCCACAACCAGACGGTACCGCTGGAGAAGTGGCATCCTGGTTGCCGGATGATCCGAGCTTGTTTCTTGGCTATTGGGGTGAGCCCGGCGTACCAGAGAGAATGCGACGTGGCAACTGGTTATGTTCGGGAGACCTAGCGGTACGAGATGAGAATGGTTACTTCTGGTACCAGGGCCGTAATGATGACTTGATCAAGAGTGCCGGTTATCGAATCGGTCCAAACGAGGTTGAGGATACATTGATCTCACACCCTTACGTCGCAGAGGCTGCGGTGATTGGCAAGCCCGACAAGGAGCGCGGACAGGTGGTGATGGCTTACGTTCGACTGATGCAGGGTCAGGAAAAAAGCGATGAAGTCAGAAAACTCCTTCAGGATCACGTCAAGGAAAATTTGGCCACCTATAAATATCCTCGAGTCATTGAATTTGTCGATTCATTTCCGCTCACAAGTTCCGGAAAGATCAGGCGTAAAGCGCTGAGAGAGCGCGTCGCCAGCGAATCACAGTGACAGGCAAACCATTGTCACAACTAAATCTCAATCCATCAAAGTTGCATTACTAACCAAATCTAACTTCAATGGCTGATTCGGTCTTTGCTCCTCTCGCTGAAATCACCAATCTCTATCTGGATGCGTCACAAGACCGATATGTGATCGGCATCCCAAAAAATGCCAATCTGGCGGGCGACACTATCGGCCGCATCGCCCGAACCGAAAAGGCCAACCACATTGCTTTGATTCATGAAAACCCAGACGGGTCAATCGAACGATTTACCTACGCAGAACTGGACGATTTAGCCAGCAGGTTCGCCGTTTCGCTCAGAAAGTTGGGCGTTCAGCGCGGAGAACCCGTTGCCATTAACACCGCTCAGGGCCGTGAAACCGCGATCGCGCATATGGCTGTCTACAAATTAGGCGCGATTGCGTTGACGGTCTCACACCTTTATGGTCCGGATACCGTCGTTCATGTCATTAATGATTCAGGAACTCGAGTTATTATTTCTCAGTCAGAATACTGGTCAAGACTGCGCGATCACTGTCGCAACCTCCCATCCCTTCAGCATCGCATTGTGAACGGGCCGTGCGAACCTGGTGAGACTGAATTCAATGCCTGTCTTGAAGTCTCACGAGAAGGATTTGAATCGGTGATTTCCGACACCGAGGAACCAGCTGTTCTGATGTACACCTCCGGCTCAACTGGTAAACCAAAAGGAATGGTTCATTCACATCGACTGCTGCATGCGTTTCAGCCGAGCCTTTCTTTGGTTTACAACCTAGAACTCAATTATCCGAACGGTGTGTTTTGGACGCCTGCTGACTGGGCTTGGGTCGGCGGGTTATTTGATGTGGCACTGCCAGCCTGGCAGCATGGCCAGACTGTTGTCTCCTGCAATCATCGTTTTTCAGCCAATTGGGCGTTTGAGTTTATGGAAAGACACAGCATCTCCCATTCTTTTCTGACGCCAACCGCACTCAAGCGGCTCGCAGAAGTCAATAATCCGCGCGAAAAATGGTGTCTGGCCATGCGTGTTGTCTGCACCGGCGGTGAGAGCCTTCCGGGAGAAGTATTGCGTTGGGCAGAGGAGGAATTTCGTGTCGTGTGTAATGAGTTTTACGGTCTGACAGAATTCAGCGATTCCATAGGCTGTTGCAAACGGCTTTTTCCAACCGTACCCGGATCTATGGGTCGAGTCTTTCCTGGACACACAGTTGCCATAGTTGATGAAAACGGTGTTGAGCAACCAGATGAAACCATTGGCGAAGTGGCTGCGTGGGCACCAGATGAACCCTGCCTTTTCCTGGGTTACTGGGGAGAGGAAGGAATCCCGAAACACATGTATGTTGGCAACTGGCTAAGGTCAGGTGACCTCGCCGTGCGCGATAAGGAGGGCTATTTCTGGTATAAAGGGCGCACTGATGACCTGATCAAGAGCGGTGGCTATCGAATCGGACCCAATGAGGTTGAAGAAGCCCTGCTTTGTCACCCTGACGTAGCAGAAGCCGCAGTCGTAGGCAAACCAGATTTCGAGCGCGGTACGATAGTCGTAGCATACGTCCGTATTCGAGAAGGCGTTGACAAAAATGATCATACCCGTAAAGAACTACAGCAATTTGTCAAGAATCGACTCGCGTTTTACAAACACCCAAGAATCGTCGAGTTTATTGATGAGTTTCCAATGACCAGCACGGGCAAAATCAGACGCGGTGAACTTCGAAAACTGGCCATGCAAGACAAAGATGCAAATCATGAACGTTAGACTGAGTGATACCGGGTTTACCCTGTTCATTTTGCAGCGTCTCAGCGGCGCGTTGCTTGCGCTATTACTATTTACTCACCTGGTCACTATCATATTCGCAGTTCAAGGTGGATTGAGTGTTGCTGAAATTGTCGATCGTGTGCGCGGCAACGTCTTTTGGGTTTCATTCTATGGAGTATTTGCACTGACTGCAGTGGTTCACGCCATGATCGGGTTGAGAAAAATTCTCGTTGAATGGACACCGGTTAATCCACGGGTGGTTGATGTGATCGTGTTGCTGTATGTCATTGGCGCTTTATGGCTTGGATATGAGGCAATCGAGGCAATCTGGTGAAAGATCAAACCAAATCGCGAACTCATCCGGGCTATCTGGCATTCTTTCTGCATCGGATTTCAGGGCTCTGCCTTGCGCTATTCCTGCCCGTACATCTATATGTGATTTCTCTGCTGTTGGATGATCCACAGCGCTTTGACGCGTTTCTCGACTGGACCTCAGCGCCACTGGTCAAATTATCAGAAACCCTGCTCATTGTGCTGGCTGCCGCCCATCTTGCCGGTGGCATCAGGATACTGGCTATCGAGTGGTTTGCCGTGCCTTACCATCATGCCAGACTGGTTTCGGCAGTTGCGACCTTTTCAATTGCGGTCGGTGTGTTTTTTCTCATTGCTGTTTAGAACAAATGATGAAATTCGGACCGATCACTATTCAGGAACTTCAGACCGAAGTTTTGGTACTAGGTTCAGGCGGTGCTGGACTTCTCGCAGCGATTCATGCCCATGATGGCAATCCAACTGACCGAGTCATGGTCGTTACCAAAGGACTGTTAGGCAAATCTGGTTGCACTCGCATGGTACAGGGAGGCTACAACGTCGCGTTAAGCGAAGGCGATTCCATTGAGGCTCACTTTCGCGATACCATCGAGGGTGGCAAGTGGATCAACGATCAGGAACTCGCTTGGACACTGGTTTCAAAAGCTCCGGAACGAGTGCGAGAATTGGAAAACCGTCACGGCTGTTTCTTTGACCGCAATCCCGACGGTTCAATCCACCAGAAAGCTTTTGCTGGACAAACCTTTGACCGAACCGTTCACAAGGGCGATCTGACCGGTATCGAAATCATGAGCCGTCTGGCGGAACAGATTCGCGCAAGGCCAATCGACATTCTGGAAGAACATAGGGCGATTGATTTGATTCCAACGGATGACCGACAACGCATTGCAGCAGTATTGCTGCTTGACATTCAAAGTGGCACATTCAAGTTGGTCCAGTGTCAGGCTGTCATTATTGCCACAGGTGCTGGACCGACGATGTACAAGTTTCACACTCCGTCCGCAGACAAGTCCTGTGATGGACTTGCGATTGCATTGCGAGCCAGATTGTCTCTGCGAGATATGGAAATGATTCAGTTTCACCCGACAGGGCTATTGGCCGGAACCGACACCCGAATCACCGGAACGATCATAGAAGAGGGTCTGCGTGGAGCAGGTGGACACTTAATCGACAACTCTGGACGTCGCTTCATGCTTGATTACGATCCGCGCGCTGAACGCGCCACTCGCGATGTCGTCAGTCGCGCCATGTTTGAACAGATGCGAAACGGTGCAACCGGTCCGAATGGCGGTGTTTTCATCTCAATGGCGCATCTGGATTCTGATTCGGTAAAACGTCAGTTCAAAGGGATGATCAAGCGCTGTGCCGACATCGGACTAGATCTTGTGTCAAGCCCGGTTGAGGTTACGCCAACCGCCCACTACGTTATGGGTGGCATTCAAATCAACACCGATTGCTCAACCTCTCTCATGGGTGTGTTCGCAGCGGGCGAAGATACCGGTGGGGTTCATGGTTCAAATCGCTTGGGCGGAAACGGTGTTGGCAACGCCACTGTGTTTGGCGGAATAGCGGGCGATACGGTTGCGTCCTGGATTATGGCGAACGGAGAATTTGCGGAACCGGACCCTACTTTGATCCAAGCCACTTTGGAACAGGTCTTATCACCATTTGATCATCCATCAGGTGATCTAAACGAAGTACGTGAAGCACTGTATGAAATCATGTGGGAGCACGCCGGTATTCTACGCTCGATCGACAGCCTTGATCAGGCTGAAACTGAGCTTATTAGCCTCTCCGGAAAACTTGAGGAAACTGGACTCGAATCGCACTCTCGTGCATTCAATATGAGCTGGCATGACCATCTCAACCTGAGAAATCAAATACTGGTCAGCCAGGCAATTGTCATCGCAGCAAAATCAAGAAGCGATTCGCGCGGTGCCCATTATCTGATCGACAATCCTCATACTGATCCTTTGGAAGAGTCTCGCTATACGCGGGTTACAATGGGAGAGACTAAAATAAAAACTGAAACTGTCGCAGTCAAATTCACCCGATTGCAACCCTGACTGTCAGGCAGATAAAAGCTCTATACGAGAACCAAACCCTTGATTACAGAAACCGTTATCCAGGAAGCCGCCGGTGAAATAACTCGGCGAGCCGCCATCAGGATTCCTGAAGACTACCGCTCCGGAATCCGCGATATTCGCAGCAGCGAACAAGGTCAACTCAGCTGTTTCGTGCTGGACACAATGATGGACAACTGGGATGCAGCTGTCGCAGATCAGCGCCCCATGTGTGCCGATACCGGATTGCCACGCTACTATGTCAAATTTGGCAATGAAGCATCCATTCAGGGTGGCTTTGTTGCACTGGAACGTGCTCTTCGCCGAGCGACAGCCGATGCGACTGCAAAAATTCCGCTTCGGCCTAATCGCGTACACCCGCTTACCCGCGAAGATCACAACAATAACGTCGGTGCGCGAGCTCCTGAAATTGAGTATTCAGTTGAACCTGATGCCGACTGGCTGGATATTACAACTGTGCACAAGGGAGGTCTCTTCGGCACTGACTATCGCATGCTATTTCCCGGCGATGGATGGGATGGCATCAAGAAGATGTTTCTCGATACAATGATCCAATTTGGCCGCCGCGGTCTGGCCTGCCAGCCGGCTATTGTCGGTGTCGGTATTGGCGGCAGCAAAGACACCTGTATGGTCCTGGGAAAACAGGCTGCCTGTCTCAGGGTAGTGGGCGACCGACATCCCGACTCTGAAATTGCCGAACTCGAAGACGAGTTGAAAGAACTCGGTAATCAGATTGGCATGGGACCCATGGGATTTGTTGGAAGTTCCATGGTCGTAGACTGCCACATTGAAGTTGCACACACGCATACCGGAGGAATGCCGGTTAGTATTCACAGTTTTTGTCTGTCTTCGCGGCGTGCGGTAGTGCGCATTTTTGCGGACGGTTCGTCGGAATACCGTACTGATCCAAATTGGTTCACTCCATATCACAGGAGAGAAGAAGTCGAATGACAAATACAGGATTCAACACGGTCGAACTTGGCGGTCCGGCAGAGTCGGCAGAGCTTGAAAAACTGAATATTGGCGATGTGATCTATATCAACGGTATGATCTACACGGGTCGGGAAGGTGTCTACCGCAAAATACTGGACGAGGACAACAGTCCACCAGTTGACCTCTCGACGATATCAAATATCAATTTTCACTGCTCGCCAGCGGCTTCGATCGAGTCAGATGGATCATTTACTGTTGGCGCAGTAACTGCAACGGCCAGCTTTCGCTTTTCAAAGTGGATGGAGCGATGGTTTTCACTGACGAACTGCAAAGTAGTGGTCGGCAAGGGCGGCATGCCGCAGTCTGATTATCAGCAGTACTTTGTACCCAATGGCGCCGTATACCTTACAACTGTCGGCTATGGAACTGGTGCGCTGTTAGGACGCGGCATTAAAAAGGTCCAGCAGGTTTACTGGCTCAAGGAACTTGGCATCGCCCAGGCCATATGGGTGATGGAAGTGGAAAAATTTGGGCCGTTTCTGGTTGAATCAGATCTACGAGGCAACAGCCTGTTCGAACAGTCAAAGCGTGAAATCGACCAGAACATTGAAGGGCTGTATGCCGGATTGAAGCAACCGGCACTTCGAAGATATGGGGAAACCACTCACCGCACTGACGAAGTCATTTAGTGGCTGAATCACCGACTTAAAGCCCCTTCCACAACCCCTCGGTCTGGATTTGTCACATCCAGATCCGTCCGAAACAACTTCATCGCAGTCTATTCGATTGCACCCCCACCGCTTGAATCGAATGCAGAGCCTCGTTCTTTCGTTTCAAATTGCCTGATGAACGCATCTGAACCAGTGCTTTGCTCAAAGTTAGTTCAATCAACTCGTATTTCAATGAACTCAGTATTCGAGCATTTCTATTTCTCATATTTGCAATAAATTAGAACATTAATGTAATAATATGCAATTTTATTAGTATACTTAGTTCACATTGACAGGCTTAATCTGTTATTATGTTCTCATTCAATTCGACAGGATTTCACTGAGGTGTAATGATGAAGTTCTTGACGCAGCATCTTGATGATGCAGATGAAACATACTTTCAGCATATGCGCTTTGCGCTGTCTTTCGCAGGTCACATGCTGATCGGTGCCATCGCCTGCACGATTCACGCAGTTGCGCCTTTTCTGTTTGTTTCAACTGGCAGCCAGCGCATCAAGTTCCTCCATGAGCGCATGGTTGTCGCACGAAAGGGGCTCAAACACACCGCCCCAAACAGCACTGCGTTGAAAGGACGGGGCAACACGATTGAAAGTGCTGCTGCCGGAGGGGCAGACTAAACTTTGACGGGCACGATAGACAACTCTCTATTGCTCAAAATATCGCCTGAAGCCTTCCCCCGGCTTCAGGCGATTTGCCCACCATTGTTGATCTGGAATTCTGCTGTTCAGTGATCGGTCGGACAGCTAATCAACCCTTCTCGAAGAATAGCTCAATCAGCCACATATAACCAATATCGTCGCTTCGCCTGTCTCAGCGGGCTGAAACATCAACGAACGTCTCGTTGTAACATGCACCGCGTTCGATGTCCGCTCGGATATCTGCGGGAATCAGTGAATTCACCGTGAGACCCGTATCGCTCGTATTGAGCCAGGTTCCTTTTGCTGAATAAAGAACACCCGGACGGGTCGCATCAGTGACGAGAAGTTCCAGAGAAACCCTGCCGCGCTGATTCCAGACGGTCACCAGGTCACCCGATTCCAGATCGCGCTCAGCTGCATCAACCGGGTTCATTTCCAGTACTTCATTCTGCTGCGATTCGGCACAACCACCAAAGGTTGCATTCGTTCGCTTCGAAGAAGAAGGGGATATCAGAGTTAACGGAAGTTCTTTCTCAACATGGCGATAGCGTGGCACCCCAAATCCGTACTGATTTTCCAGATTCTGTGAGTAGAGCTCAATTTTTCCGGATGGTGTAGCGGGCACAACGTTCTTGCAAAGAATATTGGCCTCGCCGTTGGGAGAGTTGAATTCAATTGCCTCATCTAACGGAATTTCGCTTGGCATGTAACCTTTAAGACGAACATCGGTTCCATCTATAGCATCATCCATCAGTTCTTTGTCCGACGCTCGGAACGCAGCCTCTTCAAATCCAAACCTTGCAGCTAGTCGACGGAATATTTCAGTATTGGGCAGTGATTCTCCAACACAGGAGATGGCAGGCGCTGCACGCTGAACGTAATGCTGACCATAAGAGCCATAAACATCGTCGTATTCGAAGTGACTCGCAGCGGGCAGAATAACATCCGCAAACCTCATGCTGTCGGTCATCACAATATCGCTGCCGACAATGAACAAATCTTCACGATTTAGTGCTTCAATCATCTTGACCTGGTTAGGATGTGTTGCAACCGGATTGTGGTTGTATATCAGCATAGCCTTGATTGGCGGGTCCAGTTGATCATCCAACAGGAGTTCTGGAATATCAACGATATTGAAGGTACGGGTACCGTTTGGAATCAGGTCGGGTCGCTGCAGACGGTCCGCGGTTTTGGGGACAACCCAACCCGGCTTGGCAATGACCCCTGCTCCCAGTCTTCCATGATTACCCGTCAGGACCTGAAGTGCCATGGCTGCGCGCAGTCCCGAACCACCGCTGTGTCCGCGCTCAATTCCATTGCCAATCGAAACTGCAACGGTTTGGGCATTTACGTAGTATTCAACAAATTGATTAAATTCAAATTCAGTCAGTCCACAGATTGATACAACATCTGCAACACCGTATTGACGGGCCTGCGTCATGTATTCGTCAAATCCGTGAGCCCACTTCTCGACAAAGGAAATATCGATTGCACCGCGTCGTTCCAGTTCAGCGGCGACCGCCATTGCCAGAACAACATCCGTACCAGGCTGAATCTGTAGATGCAGATGACTCTGCTCAGCAATTCGGATTCGTTTAGGATCGATGCAAACAACCCTGGCGCCTTTTTCACGGGCTGTCTTGGCAACGTTTGCGAAATGCAGATTTGACACGGTGACATTGTTTCCCCAGATTACGATCAGATCTGAATGGACGGCCTGTTCCGGCGGCATGCCGGGCACTGTACCGAACAGACTTGCGTACGCAGTGCCGCGTACTGCGCCACACAATGGCCCCCGGTCCAGAAGTGTTGCGCCAAGCTTGTGGAAAAACCGACGATCCATTGAACCGCCGGCGAGTTCACCGTGTGGCCCGGCGTAGTTGAACGGTAGAACCGATTGTGGGCCATATTGATCAATCGTCTTTGTAAATCCTTCGTGTACGAGATCCAGGGCTTCATCCCACGAAACCACTGCAAACTCCCCGGCACCACGCTGGCCGACTCGCTTCAGTGGCTGCGTAAGCCGACGCTCACCGTGAACCATTTCCGGATAGCTGCGAGACACCTTGGTACAGATTGAACCATTGGAATAGGGATTGGTCCGAGACCCACGGACTGCAACCAGTCGATCGTTGCTAACCACGGCTGTCAAACTGCAGGTATCTGGGCAGTCCAGTGGACAAACACTAGGCAGGTGTTCGGTGTTTTGTTCAGTGCTGATGGAATCCATTTCTATCTTTGTTTGTGGTGAAAGTTGACTGGGTTACAGGTAACCCTTTCGAACTGATATGTTACTTGTTTTTGCGTGTTGCAGGAATTGAACCATCAAACGTCGTTCAATCGAAGATATTCGCCTTTCGATCAAAAAAAATTCTGCAATTGCACCTTTGATATTCGATTCAGGGAAGTTTCTGCGCTGTCAATTGAACTCTATTGCTCACATCGTGTCTGAGCATCCGAAAAGCAAACGAAATTGTCAAGGTGCTTTTGCATCGAAAATCTCCTGCCACTCTCACTCAGGAAGTCAGGACAATGCTGGTGAGTTCATCACTTTGAGGGATTCAGGTATTTGAGACGGTCCGCACCAGTTGGGTGAGTGGAAAACCAACTGTCGCCTTCAATTTCAACGCACTCCATCACCTGGCTGGCAGATGTCTGTTCACAATAATGTCGCGTCAACTTCGTCAGTGCATTTGAAAAATGAACCGGATCAATACCGCTATCCAGCAAAATCTCGACACCCAGCAGGTCTGCTTCTTTTTCCATGTCTCTGCTGAGATCGAATGCCCACAGCTGGATGGCAATTGCAGATGCCTCTTCAATCAAAGTTTCGCTTGCGCCAAACAAAATTGAAGCAAATACCGTCAATCCAAGTACCTCTACAATTTGGTATAAGGAATGACGCTCTTTGATATGGGCAATCTCATGCGCAATCACTGAAAGTATCTCCAGATCATTGCCAAGCAGTTTGACCAAGTCATCAGTAACCACGATGGGACCGCCAGGAAATGCCAGTGCATTTGCTCCGAATAGCGTTGAGTTGTGAAAGTTGATTTCAACGGTATCTGCCAGTTCACTAACTTCCAACAGTTCACCGGCCCTTGCTTTTAATCTCTCAATTTGACTGTTGGATAGCTCGGAAGGGTCAAGAGCGACAGCGAGCATACTTTCGTAGGCGCTCTCGCCCATCTTCCTTTCCCAGGAATCCGGAATGAATGAAACAGCAATCGGGACGAATGAGGAAAGGAGTACGCGATACCCAATCGCGGCAACAATCAAAATGGCTGCAAGAACGACGGCCCTTTTGAAAGTGAAGTGTTCCAGCCAGGAAATGGCATTATCAAACCTGCTTGATGCCCGGGTGAATTCTTCTGCTCCCAACTGATCATTAAGAACAAAAAGCGATCCGTCTTCGAAGTGAATATTTTGCTTGTTCTGAATACTCTCGATCGTCATATTCTCTTTGAGAATGTCACTGCCGATTCTGACTTGTGCAGTTTTCCCTGTCAGTTTGATCTGCGCCTCAAAAGACTTTGACGACAGCCTTTCAAAGTACTCGCCAGTGTGGATCATTTATATGACCACCTCAACTCCTTCAAATTCTGCAAACTCTTCGCCAAATGCAGATTTAATCGAAACCTCATCATCAATAAACTGATCCATATCCCTTAGTACTCTGTACTTTGTACATTTCGATAAATACCGATACTGCCTTACCTGAGCCCAGGGAAGAAGCAGTCCAAGAGAGAAAACAACTGCCACCAGATTCGTCAAACGGATCCAGACAAATCTGATGGGATTCAAGTCTGAATTAAATGCAACGACATCTGACAACACCAAATTACTGACCATGAGATTTCTGCAAAGAATACGGTAGATAAATGCCATTGAAAAAACAATGGCCGCAGGCACCACGAAAATTAATCCCGTAATTGATAATTCCAACAATTCGAATTCCGACGGTTGGGCAGCGCGCAGAAACAACGTTGCAAGCACACTGTACACAACTACGATAACCACAGTCGGGAAAATTCCACCAACCAGGAAAGCCCAATAGAAACTACCGGTAGTCAGTTCTGCACTGAACCGGGTTGTCCCATAGCTGTACTGGGTGGCAACGTATCTGTAGTAGTATTTTGAAAATAAAGGTGTCAGTAATCCTAGTGTCAGAACGCCAAGAAATGGCGCAATAATGAAAAACCAAAAAGACTTCCAGTAAGTCCCATGCCAGTTGAAGCGGACATTTCGATACGATGTCATTCTCCCAGAAAATCGCATTGAATTGTTCAATAACCACGGCGTCAAGAAAATCATGACAACCAGAAGTGGGACTGCCACAAATGGTATGCTGCCTGTTACGGCCCAAATTAACAATATGACAAACGAGATGACCCGCCCGATCAGCAGTTGCTTGCCGGTTGCGTGATATCCCAAGCTATGCCCGGCCATACTCGTGTTGTTATTGAAGTACGTAACACGACGAACCTTAGCCCAGGCACTGTAAATTCCGAGCGTTGCCAGTGACAATAAGACATTGACAATCCAGATTCCGAAATACTCTGTGGCACGCCCTGAAAATTGGATGGAACGAAATTCTGCCTGGTTGGATTCACTATTCATAATTCATCAGATAAATTGAAAATATCTAAGCGAACAGATCCGAACAAATGGCGTTTCCAGAATTGTGAAATCCGAGTCAATAATCTCTAGCAATATTGATGAATGATTGATTTCAATACTTTCTGAAATGAGTCGGATGGCGGAGAGGGTGGGATTCGAACCCACGTGGGACTTGCGCCCCCAACGGATTTCGAGTCCGCGCCGTTATGTCCACTTCGGTACCTCTCCAGCGATTCAGGAGACAGGGTCACATTTTAAACAAATTGATCCATTAGGGAGACGAGGTCGCTGCGGTGCTGTCGGGAACATTCGCAACGAAATTTTTGTCCGCTCGGGTGATCAGTCTTCTCCACAGGAAATTCACTTCAATTTATCTGTGTTTTTGTCTGGAATTTCGCAATCTTGAAGTTACAATGACAGTACCATCATAGTTTTCATTATTGGTTTTATCCATGGCTCAGCAAGAAAGTAGTTCTCAGAACCCAAGCAATCGAAAACGTGTCTTGGGGTACCTCCAATTTGCCCTTGTCATCGGTGTTGTTGCTGTTGCGCTGGTTCTTGCGAGAGCACCTGCCCACATCGAACGTGATGGCTTTTCTGTTGGCGAAGATAAAGTCGGTTACTCGCCCATCGTCAGTGTAATTGAACAACTGCAAACAGAACAGATCACGCTGCAGATAAAAAAAACCGGAAACGTCACGCTTGATGAATACATTACGGTGAGAACCGAGGCACAAGGCAGAATAGCCTGGGTTTCAAAGAATTTCAGAAATGGAGGAACGATCGCAGCTAACGAGGTTTTCGTCAAAATTGATCCCACTGAATACCAACTACGCGTCGATGAAGCTGAGGCCCTGCTGCAGATCGGCAAGCTCAGGGAGGAATCTGCAGCGCAGGATTCGACAGGAGACGCATCAGGCATCGCAGCACGTGTTCGATTACTGGAAACGCGTCTTGAGTTAGCAAAACATAGTCTCGCGAAGACAGAGATCTCTCTGCCTTACGAAATTCGCGTGATCGGTTCAGACATTGAAGTTGGGGAATTGGTTGGACCGCACGAATATGCAGGTGCTGACGCTTCTGTTTTGGGAAGAGGTTATCGACCCCAGGCATTGCAGGTCAGCGCACCGCTCGAAACACAATTGCTGGAGGATTTGGAACCAGTGATTGGCAGAGCGGCAACCATAACAGTTGGAGACAGGGAATACAGGGCAAAAATCGAACGCGTTTCCACGGTCGTCGCACCAGAAACCCGCCTGATTAAGGTGTATTTTGAATTTGATGAAAACACTGCAGAAGAATCTCTGCCGCTTCCTGGGATGTTTGCTGAGATTTCCATTGATGGACCGAGTTACAGAGACGTATTGGTCCTACCCATTGGAGCCATGCAGCCAGACAGGAAAGCCTGGGTGGTGAACAACGGCGCCATAGACGTTCACTCGCCAAATACAGTTGCGATCACAGACGAGAATTGGATCGTTGAACCATTTGACGTGACTGAGGGGCTGGTCGTTGGTTCATACCCAGCGCTGTCGCGTGGCCAATCCGTTACTGTGAACAAGCTACAGTAAGTCATCAAACCAGATTTCAATTACAATCGAAACAACTCCCGGCATCTGATGAGTTACTTTTTGTCCATACCTCACTTGGACTGATGAATGTTCTGCGATTGTAATGGCAATATTCTTTTTCGGGATACAAAGTGATTAATGGCTTGATCAGCTATTTTGTCCGCAACAGGATTGCGGCCAACCTGCTTATGGTATTTCTCATCGTCGGCGGCTTGATCACAGCTGTCGAATTACCGCTTCAGAATTTGCCGAAACTGGATCTTCGGTCAATCATCGTCACAATTCCATCTCCGGGCGCGACGCCAAAGGAAATTGAAGAAGACATCAACCGTCGCGTCGAGGAGAGCGTTATCGGGCTTGGTGGTGTTGACCGAGTCATCTCCGAAGCTAATCATGGATTCGGAAAAATCACCATCGAACTCGAAGCTTTTGCTGATTCGGATGTGGTATTGAATGATGTCACCAACTCCATCGACGCGATTGACCGATTTCCGCCGCTAAGTGCTGAACGACCGGAAATAACGGTGAACAAACTGATGGTCGATGTGTTGACACTTGCAATTTCTTCAGAATCAGCAACGGAAAACGAGTTGCGATTGGCTGCTGAGGAAATACAGAGCGAACTCCTACAATTTCCGGCGATCTCTCAACAAATTGAGTTGAAAGGCGTACGAGATCGCGAGATCACGATTGAATTAAGCGACGAACAGCTGCAAAAGCATAAATTGACGTTTTCAAAAATTGCGAGAGTAATTGAACGCTACTCAATCAATCTCTCGTTTGGTGAATTGAATACGGACTCCGGCGATGTGGTTCTCCATACCATTTCAAAACGCACGACGGGAGAAGAGTTTGAGAATATCCCTCTGATAAATAGACCGGATGGATCAGTGATCAGGCTCGGTGAAGTCGCCACCATCACCGATGGGTTTGCCGACTATGAAGTGCATTCTGAACTGAATGGCGTCCCTGCTGTATTTGCGATTGTAAGAGCTCACGACAATCAATCAATCAGTGAAGTCAGGGAAATAGTCAGGTCCTGGCTGGCAGAAAAATCATTTCCGGAACATATCAATGTTGTCATCTGGGACGACAGGGCGGGTTCTGCAATCAAACAAATCGGATCGCATCTCTCAAATAGTTTGATTGGCTTAATGATTGTATTTCTGTGCCTGGTCGCGATATTTGACCTTCGACTGGCCACGTGGATTACGATCGGAATCCCCTTGTCCTTTGTTGGCGCTCTGCTATTTTTCAATATTGCCGATATGTCGATCAATCTCAGTACGATTTTTGCGTTCTTCCTGATGATCGGTATTGTTGTTGATGACGCAGTTCTGGTTGGCGAAAACATTCAGACTGAGCGGCAGAATGGCAAGAATGCCGTGGAGGCTGCAATTTCCGGAACCAGAAGCATGGTGGGACCGATTGCGATAGGAACCATCACAACGGCCCTTGCCTTTGTTCCACTGCTCTTCATTACTGAATCGCGATACCAGGTTTTCACCGCAATTCCATATGTGGTTTTCTTTGTCCTCGTCGTTTCGCTGGTAGAGGCATTTTTGATTTTGCCTTCGCATCTATCCCACGAAAAATCCTGGAGCCTGTCACCACTTCGCGATATTCAGATTCGCGTCAGTCACTTGCTGGACAGCTTTCGATCAAAAGTGATCGCACCTATCGTTTCGTGGTCAATCCGTCACGTCGTGCTCACACCTTTAATCGGTGCTGTTATTGTGATTGGATCTCTCGTGCTCCTTGGTTCTGATGCAGTTCGAGTCATTATCGTCGACCAATCCAGAAACATTTCTGACAGCATTGAGGCGGAAATCAGCATGCCGGTCGGCACGCCATTCTTTGAAACTTTGGCTGAAGCGCAAAGAATCGCCTCGGCGGCAGAATTGACAGATGAGCAGCTCGAAGGAGATTCAATCAAGTCAATCAGTGTCGTGGTTGGCGTGCCAATCGAGTCAGTCCAAGCAGTAGAGCAAAGATATAGACATACTTCAGACAGCAGCCATATTGCAGCAGTTCAGGTCCATCTCAATGATCGACCGCCGCGGGAGCATTCTGTTCCAGAGTTTGAAAGCATATGGCGTGAGAACATTGGGAGCGCTGCTCCCATCGAACGGCTTGAGTTTCGATCTTCAAGATACCGTCCACTTCCCAATATTGCCTACTCGCTTCAGCACGAAGATCGCGAAATACTGAAATCTGCAGCATCGGATTTAACTGCAATGCTCCAGAACGAAACTGGGGTGTATGGTCTGACGGACAACATGGGTCTAGGGAAGCGGCAGATCGCATTTGAACTGACACCGGAAGGTTTGCTGGCGGGGATTACACCAGCGGGTCTGGGAGCCCAATTACGCGCTAGTTTTCATGGCTTGGAAGTCCAGCGAATTCAAAGGGATCACGAGGAGATCAAGGTGATACTGCGTTATCCCAGGGATCAACGTGAGAATTTGAGTGTGCTTTCGAATTTAAGGATTCGTCAGGCTTCGGGGCGGACTCTTTCTCTTTCGGAAGTTGCAACGATCAGCGAATCGCGGGAACTTTCGACCCTGAACAGAATAAACGGTGAGAATGCGGCTTTCGTCCAAGGCTACGCGGATGTTGCAACCGTAGCACCGATTCGATTGATAAGAAAGATTTCCAAAACATACATACCCCAACTGCTCGAAGCGTATCCCGGCTTAAACGTTGCCGTTGATGGCGGAGTTCGCCGCGAATTCAGAACACTGAAGGCATTGGGATTCCTGTTTCCCATAGTGCTACTCGCGATGTATGCGTTGATGGCAGCTTTCCTGAGAAGTTACTGGAAACCGCTCATTGTAGTATTCGGCATTCCGATCGCGCTTGCCGGTTCCATTTTCAGTCACTGGACTCTAGGCTGGGATTTCACCCCCATATCAATCTTTGGTGTCATCGGGGTTTCAGGTGTCATCGTCAATGACGCGCTTGTTTTACTCGACCGCTACAACACCATGCGCAGGGAAAATTCTGATTTGCCCGCCATTGCGGCTGCATCTGCCGCAATGCATCATCGATTTCGGGCAGTGTTCATAACAAGTTTAACCACGATTCTCGGATTATCCCCACTTCTGTACGAGCGTAGCGAGGCACTGCTGAGCATGGTGCCATTCGTCGTCAGCATGCTAGGTGGACTCGTGTTCGCTGGATTGTTCACGCTGTTCATCCTGCCCACGCTCGTGATGTTGATTGAAGGTCGTCGCGAGTAATCCGAGACTTGATGTCTTGATCGAAAACTCTGCCCGTTCACTCGAGCGCAGATGCTGCCCTACCATCGTATGGAACTAGCGACCAGCTGGTGTTTCTGAGTTTGCAGAATCGAGGTGATTGAGAATTTCATCGACTGCTTCAGCAGCAGACGCGGTCGTCGTATCGACATGCAGTTCGGGGGTTTTTGGCACATCAAAACGGGAATCAATGCCGGTAAACAGCTTGATCTTCCCCTTTTGCGCTAGTGCATAGTGTCCTTTCGGGTCACGCTGAATGCAAATTTCAATGGGTGCGTCAATGAAGATTTCAAGGAAATTTGCATCACAAAATTGACTTCTCGCTCTGTTTCGATCGCTTTCAAACGGTGAAATCAATGACACTATGACGGACAAACCTGATTTAAGAATCAGTTGAGACATATCGGTGACGCGTCGCATATTTTCCACCCGATCATTATCACTGAATCCCAAATCCCTGCTCAGCGCTTTGCGAACATCGTCCCCGTCCAGCAACACAGCGCAGACGTTAAATGCCCTGAGTCGCTCTAACAGGAGTTTTGCAATCGTTGTCTTCCCAGAACCCGGCAGTCCTGTAAACCAGTAGACAGTTGGGAAATGCGGATTGAAACGAATGTTTTCGCTTGAATTGGAAATCATAATGGCTGGTTCATGAATGAAAGACTTTATCTGCACTAACGAACCGTGGTCGAAGATTGATAACTTGGGTTGATCGATGATGAGCCGATATTGTAGTGAAATTTATCCCTTATTCGCAAAACACTGCATGGCTGAAAACAGCCGGGTCTCTTTCTGATGGAGTATCCAAATTCATCACTCAAAAGATGTTTACCGGAATGGAAAAGACTGGCGTTATCTATTTTGGCCTAACCAAATGTCTATTCGGTTGAATATCGCAGTTAAACCGCCGTGAATCGTCGATTTACGCGAGCCAATGGAATTGAGTTTTGTGAGACTCAAACTTTCAAGTTTCATTCAACATTACTGACCCAACTGGTTCAATACCGGGTCATATAAACCAGGTTGATCGACAGGTCGTAATTTCATTCAGTGATCGGGCGGTGGATTTCATCAGGGAGCCTTATACGAGAGTGGCGCGCATCACACGGTCCGTCAAATTTCAGCAGACTGTGTGCTCACCAAAGTCAAATTTATGACATGCCATAGATGAATTCCTGGTAAGAATGATGAGATGCATGACTGATTTATAATCCAAGTATGCAGTTGATGTAGACTGACAAGGACTCATAACGCTTGAAAGACATGAAGTTCTCATATTATCAAAGTATTATGTGTTGGAAAGGAATCTAAGTGGGCATACCACACCGATAGGAGATCTGTACATGGACAATCTGGCGGGTTTCGATGGCAAAGCCGAAATCGAACATTTGAGACAGCCTCTTTATCCTGTCGCCATCGTCGGATACAGCTACCGCATGCCTGGTGGTATCCGTACAGACAGCGATTTCTGGCAACTCCTCAGCGAGCGCGAGATTATTCAGGAACCGATCACGGACCGCTACGGCAAGGGATATAGCCCGATCGGTGGCTTCAGTGGTCCAGGACGAGTTGCCAGCCCCTTTGAAGGGCTGATGCGCGAAGACGAAGAATGGCTGTTTGATCGCGGTCTGTTTGGCATGTCCCACAACGAAATGCTGGCGACGGATCCCCAGTTTCGAATGCTGCTCTCCTGCGCCTGGGAAGCTGTCGAGCAGTCTGGATGGGATTTGCACTCACTCCGTAACAGCTCAACCGGCGTCTTTATTGGTGGACAGGTTCCAACCGTAGCCAATTGGCGGCCTTTGCGAGGTGCGAATGAATTTTCCGCAACCGGCATTAGTTTGGCGATGCTGGCCAACCGCATCTCCTATCACCTCAATCTGATGGGGCCATCAATCACTTATTGCACGGCCTGTTCAGCTAGTCTGACCGCGTTGCACTCGGCGTTGAATTCACTGCGTTGCGGCGATTGCGAACAGGCTCTTGTTGGGTCGGTCAATTATCTTGGCAGCGCCCGTTCCAGCATCGCTTTCAACGCACTCGGCGTGATCAGCCCAGACGGTAAGTGCTACTCTTTCGATGCGAGTGCCAACGGATACATGCGTTCGGAAGGGGCGTTTGTCTTCGCCATCAAACCACTGGAGATAGCAGAACGGGACGGCGACCATATACATGCTGTCGTTGAGGCAACCGCAGTCAATGCTGCCGGCACAGCAGATGGCAGCGTTGGCCTTGCCCAAGGACGCTACATTACCGCACCGACCGGCCATGCTCAAACCAAGTTGATGCGCACCGCGCGGGCCCAGGCAGGTCGCTCACCGGCGCAGATTGACTATGTCGAAGCCCATGCAACAGGCACTGTGGTGGGGGACCGCATTGAGGGCAATGCTATTTCAGAAGCGTTCAACTACGCTGGACGGAATTTCCCGCTTAGGATTTCGAGTGTCAAAAGTAACGTCGGCCACATGGAGGCGGCAGCATTTCATTGTGGTTTGCTCAAAGTGCTGATGATGATACAGCGGCGGACATTTGCACCAACCTCAAAGACCTTTCTGGTACCGAATCCGGAAATTGACTTTGACAGCTGTCCCATGCAGGTACAGACCGCAAGCGAGCCCTTTCCCGAACGACCCGTCGCATTCGGCATCAATTCCTTCGGTTTCGGTGGCGCGAACGGACACTGTGTCGTTAGCGAATATTGGCCATCCCAGCCGCGCATTTGGTCAGTGCCCCAGGATAAGAAGTCAGGCGTCATGATCCCTCTTTCAGCACGCACCCAAAGTACATTGACACTGAATGCACAGCAATTACAGGATGCGTTGAGCGACAGCGATATCGACCTCTACACCATAGCCGGCAATCTGAGCCGCCGCCGCACCCATTTCGCTACGCGAACATCTTTTGCAGTTCGAACCCGTAAACACTTGATTGAAAAGTTGAAGTCCTTTGTCGAAAAACCCGCTCCCATGGCTACATCAGAGGAGGGCGAGAAACGGGTGGCGATGGTGTTCTCGGGGCAGGGCACGCAGTGGGCCGGTTGCGGCCGCGAACTTTATGCTGCAGATTTGGTTTTTCACCGCGTCATCGATGCCATCGAAGAGATTTGGCTTGAGCACTCGAAGGTCTCGCTGCGGGACGCCTGCCTTTCCGCCTCACAAGAGGAACTCAACGAGGTTTGCCTTGCACAACCTGTTATTTTCATGATTCAGTGTGCGCTGGTGGAAATGCTGAAAACGTGGGGCGTTTATCCAGACTGTGTTTTGGGACATAGTTCAGGTGAAATCGCCGCTTCTTATGCCAGCGGTGCATTGTCGTTAACCGAGGCAACCCGCCTGGTGTTCCATCGTGCTGCCCTGCAACAACGCAGGGCGGGATCCGGCCGGATGCTGGCCATCGGACTTGACCGTGCAGGAGTGGAACATCTGCTTGACGAACTCGAATATTTTGAAGGCGCCATTACCAACGGGATCACACAGGTCGAAATCGCCTGTGAGAACGCACCGGGAAACACTGTCATATGCGGTAAAGAGGCTGCACTGCAGCCTGTAATCACAGCACTCA
Source organism: Gammaproteobacteria bacterium (assembly GCA_022823405.1). Classification (GTDB taxonomy): domain Bacteria; phylum Pseudomonadota; class Gammaproteobacteria; order Arenicellales; family JAJDZL01; genus JAJDZL01. The sequence goes on along the minus strand of JAJDXD010000128.1, from coordinate 53,003 downwards.
ACGAACGTCAGCTGCAGAACGTGCTGCTACCGGGCAACATCGCCTTCCATTCCACCGCGATGGACCCCATCATGGACGACGCTTTGTCAGCATTCTCCTTTCTTGATGATCGGATATTTCATCCGCACGTACCGTTCGTTTCTTCAGTGACGGGTGAGACGACGTCACAACTGGATAGCAGCTATTGGTGGTCGAATATCCGTCAACCCGTCCTGTTCTCAGCAGCGATGGAAACCGTCCAAAAGGTATACAGACCCGACATAATTCTGGAAATCGCTCCACACAGTGCGCTACAACCCACCATCGCACAATGCCTGGAGGCTAATTTTTCAGCACCTGTATGCATCCCGACGCTAATGCGAGACACCGATTCACACATCAGCTTTCTAGAATCACTAGGCGCGTTGTACCGGGCAGGCGTAAACCTGGATTTCATCGCCCAGTATCCACGACCAAGACCTGTCACACATTTACTACCCGGCCATCCGAAAGAAGATCAGACGACGATGGAACCCATGTGTGACGACGAGATGTTTGTCCGACAGGGCGGATATTCACACGGTCCACTCGTCGGGCACAAAGTTCCCGCCGAACACCTGCTGTTCGAAGCACGGCTGTCTGAGAAGGACTTCCCTTGGCTGACCGATCATCGTGTCCATCACGCACCAATTTTACCGGCAGTAGGATATATCGAGCTGGTTCTAGAGGCGCTCGGAGGCGACCCTGTGCATTTCGAAGAGATTGAGTTTCTCCAACCCTGTCCGATCCCCAGGACAGCGGTTCGCTTACAGACGGCTTTCGAACCGGTTGTGGGTGATCCTGAAGAACTCACGTTCACCATCTCCACTCGCCCCTACGAAGTTGATTCGGACAATGCCGTCCATTGTCGTGGCAGAGTGCGCCGGACCGACGATTCGTTCATGCCAGATGCTGTCGCGAAGTTATCAAATATTGATACCTCGAGTATCAATCTTGTTCCCTTAATGAGCAATGCCGAGTTCTATGAGCACGTAGAGGCGATCCTAGGCGAGGCATTCCATTACGGACCGCATTTCCAGACAGTACGGAACGTTGAGGCTGATATCGCTGCCCGGGCTTTCAAATTCGATATTTCGGTAGACGAAGCGCTGTGGGCTTCGGGCCAGGCAGAGGGCTTTGTGTTCTTCCCCGCTCTACTCGACGGTGGATTGCAGATTTTCCTGCACTATCTCATGCGAAAGTCCGATCTGTTCGCCATTCCGCAACGCATTCGCAATCTAACCTTCCTGCAGCCACCGACATCACCGCGAATCACCTGTGTTGTCTCAGGTGGCATCGATGACCTTTCTGGTAATGACGAACGGGGCCAGTTCACCATTCCACTTGGAGAGATATCTCTCGGAAGCCTCGCCTTTTATGACACGGCTACCGGATCGCTCATTACCCACTTCGGACAGTACTGCTCTTTCAATAGCAATCCTAAGTGGAACGACTTGCCGCGTACCAAGCACATCGTTTCATGGCAGCCCAAATTCATCCCCGACGATCAAACGCTAGTCGATCGGCTGCCGGAAGGTGAGATTGGACCAGCCGAGCTGCTCGCTGCACTCGATAAGCCGGCACAGGGCGAGCGCTACGCCTGTCACGCGATCGAGTTCGCTGGCAGTCGGGAACCCGAAGAATCTATTCTCGCTGAATGCATTGAATTGCTGACACAAAGTGACACACAGACGGAGTTTTGGCTCGTATCAGACAATGAAGAAAACGCGAGGTTTTATTACGAGGCTTTCCACAGCAATGATGCCGCATTACGTTTTATCTGTCTCGATTCGCATGCGCAACCAATGCTCGACAATGGCTTACTCCGTCCAGCCGCGGCTGAAGTTCTGTTCCTGCACGATCAGAAATCTGAAGCCGATCCGGTAACGTGGGCTTTACTGGGCCGTTTGGCTGTCCCGGGTGGCCTCGCGCTGGTTTCACATGAAAGCGGTGTGGTTATCGCACCGGACATCGGATGGACTGTGGTTCGAACGGGACAACGTACGACTCTACTGCAGGCCCCGCAAACATTCGCGGATTTCCCGGATTCGGCAGAACCCTCGGACGCGAGATGGGTTCTGGGGGCACGGGAGAGCCTGGCATCAGATTGGTTAGGGCTGCTGGATTCGCCGGGAGTGGTGCATCCGATCCAGGAAGAACTCACCGCCGTGGACAATCTACACACGATTGGATCCTGGCCGCAGGCAAAAGAAATCCGGGCGATCGATTTCTTCTGCGGAGATGACCCGCAAGATCCGACGGGGGAGCAGATTGTTGCACAGCTTGTCAGTTTCGTACAGACGTTGGTATCCTACAGAATTGAAAATGCCGTCGACACATGCCAATTTACGGTCGTGACGCGAAAAGCCGCATTTGAACCGGAGAACCCCCGCGGATGCGGTCTCTGGGGTGCTGTTCGAAGCATAGCGGCTGAAGTGGGGGAAGAGGCGAAAATTGAATTCCGCCTGGTTGATCTGGGTGAACCAGGTGACCTGAAAACCCTGGCCCAGCTAGCCTGCGTCGACCTGCGCGAGCGCGAACTGGCAATCCGACAGTGTCGTCTATGGGTACCCCGCGTTGTTAGTCTACGAGAGCGGTATTCACCGCTACCGAGTGATGCAGCAGCCACTTATCGGCTGACCTTGGACAATCCGGGGCAGATAAACGGCCTGCAAATGAAGACCTTCGAATCCACACCGCTTGGTCCATCCGATGTGGAAATTGAGGTGAGCGCTGCGGCATTGAACTTTCGCGACGTGATGGTTACGCTGGGGCTGCTTCCGGCACTGGCGTATGAACGTTCGGCAATGGGACGAGAGGTCGGCATGGAAGGAAGCGGAATCGTCACACGCGTAGGGACCGAAGTCAGACATTACCGTGTCGGCGACGAAGTGATTTTCACTCATGGCGGCTGCATCGCCAACCAGATCACTGTTGATCAACACCGCGTCTTCGCCAAACCCAGCCGCTTGAAAATGGAGGCAGCCGCGTCAATACTTTCTGTCTATGTAACCGCCTATTACGCGCTGATTCATCTGGCACACCTGCGAAAAGGACAACGCGTGTTGATCCACTCGGCAATGGGTGGTGTCGGGCAGGCCGCGATTGCACTCGCCAAACATGTGGGAGCCGAGATATACGCCACCGCTGGCAACGAACAAAAACGTGAACAGCTGCTGGCGCTAGGCGTAACTGCAGCATTCGATTCACATAGTTTTGACTGGTACAAAGGTCTGATGACAGCGACCGAAGGTGAAGGCGTCAATGTCGTTCTGAATTCACTGGCTGGGCGTCACATAGAACTGTGCCTGCAGGCACTGCGACCGTCTGGCTGGCATTGTGAGATCGGCAAGATCGATATTTACTCGAACAACGAATTCGGCATGCGCGTTTTTCGCAAGAATCTGCGCTTCGCCGCGATCGATATGGATCGGTTGATGATTGACGAACCACTTCTTTCGCGCGAGCTTTCTCAAACCTGCCTGGACCTGATTGATCAAGGCACTGTACCATCCCTGCCAGTCACGATCTTCCCCTACAACGACTACACCAAGGCTCTGCGCCTGATGACCAACGGCCAACACCAGGGCAAACTGGTCCTGAAAGCACCAAAAACAGATGTTGACCCGGATGTACCGGTCGCCGATACACGACCGTTCCTCGACCCCAACGCCACCTACTTGGTGACGGGTGGGTTTGGTGGTTTCGGCCTGTGCGTTCTGCCTTATCTGATCGCCGCTGGTGCGCGTCATCTTACCCTGATGGATCGCGACCCCGAACGTCGTCGCAGTGTCGATTGGGTACGGCGGTCATCCACCCTGATCAACATGACTGTTGACTTTGAGATCGATATTGTTCTAGCCGACGTGTCTCAGGAAGAGGATGTTCAGCGATGTGTCGCACAGTTGAAAAAACCACTCAAAGGTGTCTTTCACCTTGCTGGAACTCTGGACGATCGGCTTCTGGCCGATACTACAGTTGATTCAGTCACGAGAGTATTCGCACCAAAAGCGCGTGGTGCGCTCAATCTTCATCGCGCCACGACGGGTATCGCGCTCGACCACTTCGTGATGTTTTCGTCGATTTCCGCCTCTTTCGGTAATTTCGGGCAAATCAACTACAGCGCTGCCAACGCTTTCCTGGACGGATTGATCGCCTGGAGAAAGCGACAGGGGCTGCCGGGACTCTCCTACAGCCTGGCTGCGGTGGCGGAGGTTGGTATGGCCGCCAGAAATCTTCATTTGCTTCGCATGATGCGAGCGGTCGGCACACCGCCGGTTAGCAGCGATTCAGCAATCAGTAATCTCGATTACGCCATACGCTCCGAGTCCGTCCGAGATCATCTAATGACCATCCTGTTCACGCGTCCGCCCTGGACCTTCAACTCACCGGATTACATGCGCACAGGTCGACTAATGAACAATCAGGACGCTTTCGAAATCGACACAGACGATCAGTTAACGGTAGAAACCGTGGTCGCGCAGATCGCCGAAAAGGTTGCTGAACTCTGCGGCCATGAGGATGGCAGTATGGAGGAGCCCTTGGCCAGTTTCGGATTCACGTCAATCTCAGTCGCTGAACTCGGCACCTTCATCCAGACCCAATTCAATTATCAAGTGAGTGCGCTGGAGTTGATGACCACCGCCTCTTGCCTGTCGCTCGCGCAGGCAATCGTACATGGTGAGGAGGTCGACGATGATCACAGCGAAAAAGCTGAAACGGATATGTACACCAATGGTGGTCCTTCGCAGTCGGTAGAATACCAAGTCTGCCGCGTTCCATCGGCATTCGCAAATGCGTTGGAAGACCATTTTCAAAGACATGCTGACAGTAATTTGAGCCAGGATGTCCGCCGCTTCTGAGACAACGAATACCAGGTAGAGTTCATATGCCGAACGCACTTCTGATTTGTCCAGAACACCCACCGACTTATTGGGGATTGGAGTCAGCGCTTCAAATTATCGGGAAAAGTCGGCGTTTCCGCCTCTCGGCCTGCTCACCATCGCCGCCATGTTTCCGCCAGAATACAACCTTCGGCTCGTTGACCTGAATGTCACTTCCCTGCAGGATGCGGATCTCGATTGGGCTGACATTGCTTTTACCTCTAGCATGATCGTTCAGCGGGTATCTCTGCAGCATGTTGTCGACCAGTGCAGACGGGCTGGCGTACCTGTGGTGGCGGGTGGTCCCCATCTGACCACGTTCCACGACGAAATTGAAGGCGTAAATTACTTTGTTCTGGATGAGGTTGAGGAAACATTCCCCCAATTTCTGCGGGATTTGGCAACGGGTTCAGCAAAAGCAATGTACCGAGAACAGCGCAAGTCCGACATCACTCAGACACCGATACCGCGATTTGACTTGATCGACATGAATAATTACCAGACTATCGGCGTGCAATTTTCCCGAGGATGCCCTTTCGACTGTGAATTCTGCGATATCACGGAGTTATACGGTCAGGTGACCCGAACCAAGACACCGGCGCAGATGGTGGAAGAGTTTGAGTTCATCTACCAACTGGGCTGGCGGGGTCAGGTGTTTCTGGTCGACGACAACTTCATCGGCAACAAGCGTGAAGCAATGAAACTCCTGCCGGTGCTAGGTGAATGGCAGAAAGCGCGCGGCTATCCGTTCACACTTTACACGGAAGCAAGCGTAAATCTCGCCCGCTTGGATGCGTTGATGGCAGCAATGGTTGAAGCAGGATTCGACTCCGTGTTTCTGGATATAGAAACTCCCAAACCCGAATCCCTCATCAAGACCAAGAAACCTCAGAACGTCAGCAAGCGTGACGAAAACTACTTATTTAACGCGGTGCGCAAAATTCAACATGCGGGGATGCAGGTTCAAGGCAGAATTATCCTGGGGTTGGACGGTGACGACGAAAGTGTATTCGACGCGCAGATCAGCTTCATTCAGGAAGTCGGTATTCCCGTCGCGCCAATCTACCTGTTAACTGCGCTAAAAGGCACGGACATGTACCGCCGCCTGAAGTCTGAGAATCGTCTTTTGGATGTTTCTGTCGGAACCAGTTCAATGACTCTCAATTTCCAGCCCGAAATGGATCCGAGCGTATTAATCGATGGCTACCAGCGCGTCACTACGACACTCTATGATCCTTCACTGGAGAAGTATTTCCAGCGCTGCCTAACATTAATTGAACATCTCAAGCCAGTGCCCCATCTGTTGAAACCGAAGACCAAAATGGCAGTCTATACAGAAATCATGGCTCTGCGTCGTCTCCTTTCGGAACGCCAGGTGCCAGCATATCTCCGATTTATAGCGGAGGTCTCTAAGCGCCATCCCCAAATGCTGCCAAAGGCAATCGACCTAGCCGCCCTGGGGTATCATTTCGATAAATTCACCCGTCAGCAGATCGCAGTCCACGACTTCAAACGAGCTCTGAAAGCGGAGTTAGAGCTGTTCGGGAGAGTGCGACCTCATGGCCAGCAAGACCATCAGGACAGCAAAGAACAGATGTTTGATCGTATTGAGAAACATTACGAATCCTTCCCAGTGGAGTTTCGTTACACCGGTGACGGTATTGACGATACCCTGGAGGCAGTCCGCCAGGCAGCAACCAAGCGGTCGAAACAGCGCGCTCCAGCCGCAGTATAGAGAGAATTTCCATGGATTTGGATCTGCCGAAGTCAGCGGGCGTTGCCGAGACTGCGGCCAATTGCGAAGCAGTTCTTACTCTGACCGACATGCTGCCGAAGCAATGCCAGCAGGATTTTACAGTCCTGAGCCGTTTCATCCGCGAAACCATCACTCATCCACCACCGGCGGACGCGGTGTCACCCGTCGCTTTTCGAGAGGTGCTTCTGACTGGTGCAACCGGTTTTATAGGTCGCTACCTGCTGCGTGACCTTATAAAACAGAACCCAGGGTTAGTCGTGCACTGCCTGGTCCGGGCTGATGATACGGTTGATGGTGAAGAAGAACGGCTGCAAGCCGTTCTTCAGAAAACCGGTCTGTTGGAGGAAATTGACTGGAGCCGGGTCCGCGTCATTGTTGGTGATATGAACGAGCACCGTTTCGGATTAATTGAAGACGATTTCACTGACCTATGTCAACGCATTGACGCGGTCTACCATTTTGCTGCAGACCTCTCTCTCGCAGCAAATTATTTGCAACTGCGACGAACCAATGTATTCAGCATTCGCAATATTATTGAGTTGAGTTTGACATCACGTTTCAAACCTACATTCTTCGCTTCAACTCTGGGTGTTTTCCCTGAGTATTTTTGCTCGTTTGGTCGGGAATTCGAGACCCGTCAAATTGAGGACGAAGTGCAACCAGACATTGAGCTGATGAAGCGTCACTTTCCCCTCGGATTAATCGGCTATCCTTGGAGCAAACTGGTGTCGGAGCAGGCCTTGTTATTCGCTAACGCATTAGGAATGCCGCTTGCCATTTTTCGTTTGCCTATCACTGGAATCGCAACCAGTGGCTACATCAATCCCACCGACATCATTGTACGATTGGGTGCTGCAGCAACTCAGGTCGAAATGACTCCGCCAGGATTCTGGGCGCGAAAAGATGGTGAACCTGTGGATACTCTGGCTGAAATCTGCATGGGAATCTCGATGAACCCACAACGACAGCACCTCATCTATCACTGTAGCAATCCTGAACCGGAACAATACGATATTGCTCCTGCTGATGTGGGTATGTACCTGAAAGAGGCATCCTACATGGAATTCAAGCGAGCCTGTCAGGCACTTGGAAGAAAATCACCGCTAGATGGTCACTGGACGCTGATCGACCATTTTTCAAAGTACTGGTTTTACGAACGCGAACCGAGAACATCGTCCCAGATCAATGATCTGGCTGTCAGAACAGACTACCCCAAATCCATTCGCTGGCAAAGTGGCTTGACCAAGGTCATGCGTATGTGGGAATGGATGGCTGACCCGGAAAACAACTGGCCCCACCCGCAGCCAAAGTTTAAGCTGGACTACGACCTGTTGGTTGAACGAGCAAAATCGTATGCGGAATCAATGAACGTATCATTTAAAGATACATATCCGGATTGGATGTTACAGGGACTAAAACAGGTCGTTGACTCCCTGAATTTGCCAAAGAACAAATTGCGACAGTCCCGACGCGGCCTGGCAGTTTTTCAAATAAGTCGATTGTTGCGCGAAAATGCAGAACTTGTCCGTGAGCGAATCTTACACCCGGAAATCGAGCAAGAGCGAATCACCAGGCCAGTGTTCATCCTGGGAATGAATCGTACCGGTACTACCTTTTTGCATCGATTAATGTCCCGTGACCCGCGGTTCTGGGCATTGCGAACCTATGAGTTGTTTACGACAGTGCTTCCGGATGCAGATTCCGCATCGGTTGCGGGAAGCGCAGGCGACTCACGGCGACAATTCGCGCGGGATTTTTTCGAAGCGACAAATCTTCAGGAAAATTTTGCAGGAATACACCATTTTGACCTAGACGAACCAGAAGAAGACCAAAAACTGCTCGCGCTTGCATTTGCATCCTGGACATCAGTCATGCTTCGTCCTTCAATGCGACACAATGAGTGGTTGGAAAAGATCGGCTCCAAGTATGCCTATCCCCACCACTATAAAATTCTGCAATACTTCAATTGGCAACGACGGTTGGTCGAATCGACGCTAAGTTCAAAACAGTGGCTGCTAAAAAAGCCCTCCCACTTGATGGAACTCGACCATTTATTCAGGACTTACCCCGATGCCTGGTTTATACAAACTCACCGTGCGCCGAACGAATTCATGGGTTCCTGGCTGAGTTTAGTACAGAAAGTTCGTTTGCAAATGTTTGAGTCACAATCACGGTATGACCTCGGGGTCGACCAGCTAACTCTGATGAGCGGTATGTTAAACCGAGCGATTGATTTTCGAACCCGTCATCCTGAACTGGAAGACAGATGGATTGACATCAACTTTAACGATTTTGTTCAAGATCCAATGAATACCGTCTCGGGCATTTACGAAAAGTTTGGTTGGTCACTCATTCCAAATGCAGTTGAAAAGATGGAAAATTGGATAAAACAGCAGGAAGAACAAAGAAAGCGTGAAGTCCGCCATCGATATGACATCGCCGACTATGGATTAACGTCAACACAGGTCGATGCTGCTTTCGAAAATTACCTGGAATTTGTCAAACACCTTGATTTTTAATCAAGGTGCTCGAATTTTCAAATCTGAGTATTCGGTCAAGTCACTAATTTCGACATTAATTTCCTTTGCAGGGCCGTCAATCGCTACCTCAACCAAACAGTCACACCGAAGCGTGTGATTTGGAGTTGCAGCGGTGTGTGCGTACTCTATGGGGAACATTCTGGCAACACCGGTCAACTTTCCAGGAACTACTCGATAAAGACTGAAAATTCGTTAGCCTCGAACATGTAGTATTCGGAGGAAATATAACCACTTACCGACTACTCGCCGAAGATGTGAACGAGGTGACTTTCAATGCAAGCTTACATACTTAGCATCGACCAGGGTACAACGAGTTCCCGGGCTCTTTTGATTGATCAGAATGGTGCGGTACTCCACACCCAGCAACGGGAGTTTACCCAGTTCTTTCCCGATGACGGGTGGGTTGAACACAGCCCAAAGGAAATCTGGCAAACCACGTTGGTGGTGACCCGCAACGTACTGGATTATGCCGACAGCCTTCCGGGTCAGGTGCAGGCGGTCGGAATCACCAATCAACGCGAAACAACCGTCGTCTGGGACCGCGCCACAGGCGAGCCTGTCCATAACGCTATTGTCTGGCAGGATCGGCGTACAGCAAAGTTATGTGATTCACTCAGGCAGAATGAGCTGTCGCCAACCATTCAGTCAAAAACCGGACTGCTGTTGGATCCATATTTTTCGGCGACAAAAATCGCGTGGATACTTGATCATGTCGAAGGCGCCCGAAATCGCGCTGAGCGGGGTGAACTGGCTTTTGGAACGATTGATACTTTTTTAATCTGGCACCTAACCGGTGGGAAATCTCACCTTACGGATGCAACAAACGCTTCTCGAACGATGCTTTTCGATATCAGGGAGCAGCGGTGGGACTCGGAATTGCTGGAGATATTTTCCGTACCTGACAGCTGTTTGCCAGAAGTTCTGGACTGTGCTGCCGAATTTGGAACAACCGATGCTGCAGTACTGGGTACGGAACTGCCAATCTGCGGTGTCGCAGGTGATCAGCAGGCCGCATTGATTGGACAGGCATGCTTTGAACCAGGAATGGTAAAGAGTACCTATGGAACAGGCTGCTTTCTCGTCATCAACACCGGCACCGAACTTTTGCACTCGCAGCATCAGTTGCTTTCAACCATTGCCTATCGCCTTAACGGCAATACCTGCTACGCAATGGAAGGCTCGATCTTTGTTGCAGGTGCAGCCATGCAGTGGCTGCGCGATAAGTTGAATCTCTTTGAAGATGTGGCTGACTGTGCAGATCTTGCCAGCTCGCTCGAAGACAATTGCGGCGTCTATCTGGTGCCTGCTCTTACAGGACTGGGTGCTCCGCATTGGCTTCCGGACGCTCGCGGTACTGTATTTGGAATGACAAGAGATACTGGTAAAGCACAGATCACACGCGCAGCGCTGGAATCCGCTGCCTACCAGACCGCAGATCTGCTAGACGCCATTCATTCGGATGGCGGTTCCATCAATCGACTCAGGGTCGATGGTGGCATGGCGAACAATAACTGGTTTTGTCAGTTTCTGAGTAATGTACTCAATCTACCGGTTGATCGACCAACAAATACTGAAACCACTGCTCTCGGTGCAGCTTACCTGGCAGGACTGCACTGCGGTATCTTTTCGTCTTTGGATTCCATTTCGAATCAATGGAAATCCGATCGCAGCTTTGATGTTGAAATGGACTCGGCACAGCGAGATCAGCTGTTGAAACGCTGGAGAAAAGCCGTCAGGCTGGTTGCAGTATTTGCCGAAGATCAATAGATTCCAGCAACTCGCTTATTCCTTTTCTGTGGCTCGTTTAGCCCGAAAATAACCTTTCAGAATTTGCGCACATTCCTGCTCCAATATTCCGCTGATAACCGTGGACTGATGATTCAAGGCAGGTTCGTTCAGAATATCGAACACGGATCCAGCGGCACCTGATTTAGGATCAAACGCGCCGAATACGACCGTTTCAATCCGCGCCTGAATAATGGCGCCTGCACACATTGCACAGGGTTCGATGGTAACATAAAGACTGGCACCGGGCAAACGGTGATTTTTCTGGGAACTGGAGGCTGACCTGAGCGCAATGATTTCTGCATGTGCGCTTGGGTCGCAGTCAATGATGGTTCGATTGAATCCCTGTCCAATGATCCGATCATTTAGAACGACGACTGCGCCAATCGGTACCTCATCCATGCGGTAAGCAGCATTCGCGAGACCAATGGCACTTCGCATCCAGCGCTCATGGTCAGTACGTTGCAATATGACTTCCCGTCATCATACTTCAGTCATCAAATCTTTCTGTGGCTTGAATTTCTTCGCCACAGCACTGGAAACCAGTCCTCCCGCATTCGGTCACCATGCTTCAATCCGATATCTGAATATGGTGGAGAGGTTTCAATCTGTCTCTCACAGTAAGTGATGTCATCACCAAGCCAGCGAGTCGATAAAGCTCGCCGTCTGTCAATTACTTCTCCATCTGTAGTTCCATGCAATGACTGAAAATGAAAAGCGATACAGTCGCCGGGTTCAAGGTCCCAAACCAATATTTCAAACTGGTTGGGATTGCCTTCAATGTCGGGGACTGATTCCTGCACCTCGCCGTCTGTATCGAAATTCTCCCCATCCAAAAAGGAGACGGGATGAAATAATTTCCCCCATCGATGTGAACCCCGAACAAATCGAAGAGCAACTTCCGCGGGAGTTGAATCCAGGGCAACATACAGGCTTACGGATTGCTGACCGTCAACGCAATAGTACGGATGATCCTGATGCCACGGGGTTGCCTGCTGGGTACCCGGCTCTTTGCAGAACGCGTGGTCGTGAAAAAACTGAACCTCGTTCGCATTCATTAATTGACCAGCAACTGAAGCTGCTGAAGAGCGGGTTACAAATTCAAAATATTCAGGTATCAAAAGCCAGTTGCAGTAACTATCAAAATATTTTCCTGGCGCACCGGCAGGTGTGCTATCGCATGGAAACGCATATTCTAAAGGAGACTCCATATTTCTATGCAAGCCTGCACGAAGTGTGTCGACCCAGTTTGAATAAAGACCTTTCATCAAAACCGCCCCGTCTTCCTGAAAGTAGGAAATGACATCAGATTCTATTTCGCCTTCGGGAATCATATTTAGATTAAATTCGGGTATGCCGCTTCCTTTCCAGTCCACCGTATCTAAGTTGGCGGCCATCACAGTATCCAAACTACCTTCCATCACTTACTCCTGATTTGGAATTGAATTTACTCGAATATGCTCCAACTGCAATTATAAATTCGCGACCGTCCAAGTAAACGAGAGCGTAACCACGTCCCAACCCTCGGAGGCACCAGCGTGCACGCTTGATGCACTAAGTACCTCATGATACAGGTTCGCTCAATTGGTGTAGATAAGACGCATGACTCGAAATCATGCATCTGATGAAGACATCAGTGATTCTCAGATCAAAAACTGTATGTGTCTTTGTCTGCCGGGGCCTCACATATATGAACCAGCGCAAATACTGGGGTCTAAATCACTGCGGCTTGATGAATTTTCATTTCGCTGCGTACGGAGTGCGCTATACCCCATAATTCGATTGACTATCATGGTTCACGCTGCAACACGGGAAATCGACAATTTTGACATGCGCTGCTGATGGGTAAGCGTTGACCCATCTTCTCGCAATGGCTGCATCCATATTTGCCGAAAAACCACAGCGCTGGGTCGAGTGCGGCACAGGTGCCTTCAATTCCAGACGGTCCCTTGATGTTCGCTAACCGAGCCGCATTGCGCCATGCAGATTGAATCACTGGTTTAGCTTTTTCAAGTTTTAGACGCACCGTGTTTGATACTCCCAAGTTTTCCGTTGCTCGTCGCACCTGCACATCTACAGCCACGGGAATACTGTCAATGCGATCAATCACTGCGCCACCGGGATTGACCATAATCCGAACCCACATCGGTCCAATTTTTGGACCGCGAAGCATAGGATACCGTGCCTGACCAAGGCTACAACTGCGCAAGTCTTTCAACAACTCTAATGCATCGCCATATCCGGTTTCAACGAGCCGAAATACTGCGCCGTTTTTGGATTCCAAACTGCGAGAAATCCTCTGCCAAGCGTCAGTATCCAAGGTGTGGCGCTGACTTACACCACCCTCGCGCAACAAAGAAGTGAGTGTGTCAGTGGACATGGTCAAGACACAATCTGGATCGAACACCTCTGGATGTCGTTTGAAGAGTTCGGTGCCAGCACGCCAAAGCGAAGTTGCGTCTCTCGCGCGGTCCATGGCAGATATGAGAGTCATGAAAATTCGAATGGACCGACCCGAAACACCGAAAGAACTAAGTTGCCGCTCGGCTTCTACTTCAGGCATTAATGACCACGCCGTACTTTTAAAGAGTCCCCTCCCTGAGAGGTCAAATCTATCGTTATAGAAATCGTCCGTTATCGTTTCGGCGATTTGGGCAGAATCAAGATTTCGGGAGGAGCTGAATTGTAGAGTACTGTTTGTACTTTCGATCACACCAATTCTTTCTGATTCACTATTATCAGTAGCGAAATATGGTGGCGATTGGCTTGGGTTTTTCCGTTTAGTAAATTGCAGGTTGGTTTTTTTTGAAGTTCGATTCGTATCTGAGGCTAGGTGACCCTGGCGATTGTCACTGACCGCGATATTGAGTCCTTTGCTTTCATTCTCATCCTGGAGGAATTCACGGTAACGATTAAAGTCGCTGCGAAGCCTGGAAGCGGACGGGTTCGATTTATCCCGGAAAGCTTTCGGTAATATTCGGTTAAAATCGTTTGTGAGAAATTCATCGATGTCGATACCTATCATCTTCTCAGCCTTGCGTACGCTTGATATTACGGTGGAAATTTGATCAGGATTGGAATACCTCCTTTTCAAGTATTCATTGAATTCTACTTCGCGCATTCATCTATTCTCAGCGATTTGATTTAGTGTCAGTCAGAAAAGCCCTAACATGTCAATGGCGGAATCAATAATGATTCCGCACAATTTTCATTCGGTATCGGTTTCAATTTCAATTACTTTCCAATGGCCTTTTTTAGTTGATCCAACACGTCGAATGCGATTCGCTTTTCTTAGATTGTCGAGATGATACTTCACACCATTGGTAGTGATGCCAATCTGGATAGCTAAAGCGCTTCGGGTAAGCTCAGGGCTTTCTCGCAGTAAAGCCAATATTTTTTCTTGGGTAGTTTTTCGGATTTCTTGGGTAGTTTCTTGGGCAGTATCTGATCTACTCGCTCTCCTGGTACTTGGACGAACCATAGATTTGTTAAGGTAATCATCTGAAAACCAAAACTTGATTAAAATTTCATGCGGTTCCACTTGTATGGTCGGTTCCGGTAATTTTTCTCTTCGACACGACTCTAACATTCGTTCAATTCCTCGCCCCCAGGATTCTATTTCACCCGCCTGAAAGAAAGCATTTGCAATATCCGGATTGTAGGGTCGTGATGAGTGTTGGCCCAATAGCTTCTCTACAGACCAATCCTCCGGTAATTCTCCAGCATTCCATATATGCAGTTGGTCGTCGTATACCCGAATTTGTATCTGTGCGGGAACGGCGTAATCACGGTGAACCACAGCGTTCAGCAACGCTTCCTTCAGCGCATCTTGAGGCACAGGATAAGTTTCGACCCGTTGAATTCCTTCATAACTGATCACCGCTTTCAGATACTTGGTCATTAATAATTCCATGGTTTTACTGACCTGCGTAAAAAGATTGCCGCAAATTTCATCATGGAAACGCACTTCGACCATGCTCTCAAAATAACCAATCTTTATTGATGAAGCAGTGAAAAATTTTTCGGGGTCAGGATGAAACAGAAGAACAGTTGCTCGCTTCAGAAAATTGTTTTCTGTCAGATGAAGTTTTTCGACTAAGTCAGCATCATCCATTCCGAGTACATTTTGATCTAGACGCTTCGAGCGTGTAGCATTCTCGCGGAAACGAGTCAGCGTAGATACATCAAGATCATCAATTCCAACATTTGGCAGAGGTACGGCATCCCACCGTTTTCCGGTTTTGTGCAATAAGAACCGGTTAAGAGCCGCTCCCCTAAGGACCTGCTTCGTACTACCGCTTCGGTAGTGGTACTCTCCTCTATAGCTAATGGGAACCTCATATGGTTCTACTGTGATTCTTAGGTAATTTCGATCACCTTCGCGCGTAAGATCAATGTCGGCCATGATGCCGAGCTGGTCTCGCAGTTTGTTGGGTAGCTCTTCCATTAGTTGAGCGGCATTGTCAATCCCCACTACCTCACCATGGTCATTCCGTCCAATTTCCAGAACTCCACCTTGAGCGTTAGCGAATCCACACAACCACTTAAGGTATTCATCTCGCCACGCGGCTTTCCACTCTTTTGTTTGTGATTCATTCATTGTTTTCGATGTTGACTCAATTGCTCTTACACCTTTTGTGAGCGATTCAAATCGAGTTTACAGAAAAGGTGTGCAAGTACAAACTTTAGTTTTGACAATTGATGGCTTATTTGATCATTTGACCCCAAACTAGAAAGATACAAGTTTATTGTATTCCTACAGCATTCCCTTCTAAAAAATGACGGAGTCATTTCATTTGGTCCAATTCTGTTCCGTTGAAATTTGGAGGGTTGATACTCTTTGTACACAATGTGGAGAGTTCACAGATTCACTTCGCCAGATAGTGTCTGTCAAATACTCGCAATGAATGTCTGCTTCGACATCTTCTGCCTGTATTCAATCTCACAGAAAACTCCCACAATGAGTTGGCCAACCAGATTTGACAAGCGTAACAAGTGCCCGCGGCAGGAAATTCAAGTGCATTTTCTCGGTATAATATATCTGTCCAAATTTGAAAGATTAATCGGCCTAAGTTAGGGGTGTAAGCTGTACTTTGGCACACGTTTACGACGCATCCGCAATTGAGGTACTGACTGGACTGGAACCGGTTCGCAAGCGACCGGGGATGTACACCCAGACAGAGAATCCCAACCACCTCGCACACGAAGTGATCGACAACAGCGTCGATGAAGTAATTGCCGGATTTGCATCAAGGATCAAGGTTACCCTGCATAGCGATCACTCGTTAAGCGTCTCAGATAACGGTCGCGGCATTCCAGTCGATCTCCATCAGGAAGAAGGATTACCGGGTGTCGAAGTTATCATGACACGACTGCATTCAGGTGCCAAATTTTCCTCTAAAAGCTATCTATACTCCGGCGGTCTCCACGGCGTTGGTGTCTCAGTGGTTAATGCGCTGTCCACTCGTCTTGATGTTCAGATTCGTCGGGACGGTATTCATTACGAGATTAATTTCGCGGACGGAGAATGCGTACGGAAACTCACAGAAATTGACAGAGTCCTGAAGCGGAATACCGGTACGCGTATTCAGTTTTGGCCTGATCCTCAGTACTTTGATACGGGTCAATTCAACATCCGGAAGCTCAAGCGTCTAATGCTTGCAAAAGCTGTACTTTGTCCCGGCCTTGAACTTGAATATGTTGATGAAATACATCCTGAGAACAGCGAAAAATGGTTGTTCGAAGAAGGACTTGGTGACTATCTGGTATCCATGCTAAACGGAAGTGAACGGGTTCCAGCAGAGTCACCCATCATCGTTCACCGGAAGTCCGAAGATATTCAGGTTGACTGTGCATCCGTGTGGACACCGGAAGCCAGCCAGATCGTTTCTGAGAGTTACGTCAATCTGATTCCCACTGAAGCTGGCGGGACGCATGTCAATGGCTTTAGAACCGGCATCACCGAAGCCGTACGAGAGTTTTGCGAACTCAGAAACCTGCTTCCGCGCGGCATTCGAATTTCTACGGAAGATGTTTGGCGGAATTGCAGTTTCGTGCTGTCTGTCCGGGTTGAAGACCCTCAGTTCAGTGGCCAGGCAAAGGAACGGCTGACCTCCAAATCAGTTGGAATGTCGCTTACCTCAGTCGCAAGAAATGCCTTCAGTCTCTGGCTGAATCAGAATGTAGTTGCCGCACAACAGATTTCCGAACTTGCGATCGACAACGCAAGACAGCGGGAAAAATCAAGCCGATCAGTTAAACGTCGTAAACCAGGTATCGGGCCAGCACTGCCGGGTAAGCTTGCTGACTGCACCAGCGACAAAGTTGACGAAACCGAGCTTTTCCTGGTTGAGGGGGACTCTGCGGGCGGCTCTGCCAAGCAGGCGCGCAACCGGGAAACTCAGGCGATTCTCCCACTTCGCGGCAAAATTCTAAACACTTGGGAGGTCGCCTCATCCGAGGTGCTCGGGTCGGAAGAAGTTCATTCGATTGCCGTCGCACTTGGCGTCGATCCCTGCTCTGAAAAAATCAACAGCCTGCGCTATGGCAAAATCTGCATACTGGCCGATGCTGACGCTGATGGCGCACATATTGCGACCCTGCTCTGTGCGCTTTTCGTCAAACACTTTCCAGCTCTCGTCGAGAATGGGAAAGTGTATGTCGCATTGCCGCCACTTTACCGCGTGGATGCCGGAAAACAGGTTCACTACGCACTCGACGACCAGGAACTTGAAACAACCACGGCCAAAATCAGGGACGCAAAACCAAACGTCAAAATCACGGTACAGCGTTTCAAGGGATTGGGGGAAATGAACCCATCCCAGCTGAAAGAAACCACCATGAATCCCGACACGCGGCGACTGCTGCAGCTCAGCATCAACTCGCACGCAGGGACTGAAACCATGTTCAATATGCTACTGGCCAAAAAGCAGGCTGCAGACCGCAAAAACTGGCTGTCCAGGGAAGGAAATAAGGCTCAGTTCTAATGCCAATGGCTTCTGATCCCACCCAATTGGAACTGTTTGCAGCACCAAGAATTTCAGTTGAGGAATTTGCCGAGAAGGCATACCTCGACTATTCCATGTATGTCATTCTTGACCGTGCTCTACCGCATATCTCCGACGGTTTGAAACCAGTACAACGTCGCATCATTTATGCGATGTCAGAGCTGGGTCTGAGTGCAACAGCAAAGTTCAAAAAATCGGCGCGGACCGTCGGTGACGTCATCGGAAAATTTCATCCGCATGGCGACAGCGCCGCCTATGAAGCAATGGTACTCATGGCACAGCCGTTTTCCTATCGTTATCCCATCATTGATGGCCAGGGAAACTGGGGGTCGCCGGACGATCCTAAATCCTTTGCGGCCATGCGCTACACAGAGTGCCGGTTTACGCCGTACGCGCAGATGCTCCTGAGCGAAATTTCCAGAGGCACCGTTGACTGGAATCCTAATTTCGACAGCACACTTCAGGAGCCGGAGCGATTACCCGCTCAGTTGCCCAATATTCTGCTGAATGGATCTTCAGGCGTGGCTGTTGGCATGGCGACCGACATCCCACCACACAATTTGATGGAAATTGCACAAGCCTGTGTTGAGCTGCTGCGAAAACCAGATATGAGCCTGGAAGATCTGTGTGAAATCGTCAAGGGACCGGACTTTCCGACAGAAGCAGAAATCATTACATCAAAATCGGAACTGAACAACATCTATTCAAGTGGGAACGGCACGATTCGCGCGCGCGCAGTCTGGCAGAAGGTCGGCAGTACAATCGTTGTCACGGCTTTGCCCTACCAGGTTTCCGGATCAAAAGTCATGGAACAGATCGCGGCGCAGATGATTGCAAAAAAACTGCCGCTGATTGTTGACCTTCGTGATGAGGGTGACGAAGAAAATCCGACGCGGCTGGTATTTGAGCTAAGGAGCAACCGGGTCGATTGCAATGCTCTCATGAGCCACCTCTTCGCGACAACCAATCTGGAACGTACCTATCGGGTCAACCTCAACGTCATTGGGCTGCACAATTTACCCCGTGTCTATGACCTCAGGCACCTGCTGAAAGAATGGCTTGAGTTCAGAAAAAACACCGTCGTCAAACGCATTGAAACCCGTCTCGAATTTCTGACTGATCGCCTGCACATTCTTGCAGGACTCCTGCTCGTATATGTCAATATTGATGATGTGATTCGCATCATCCGAGAAGAAGACAACCCAAAATCGGTTTTGATGGAGACCTACCCACTGTCAGAACGTCAGGTTGAAGCGATACTGGATATTCGACTTCGCCAGCTTGCCAGGCTTGAAGAGATAAAAATCAACCAGGAACTTGACGAATTATCAAAAGAGCAGGTCGAAATCCAGCTTATTCTTGATTCGCCCAAGCGGTTGCGATCGCTGATGATCGAAGAAATTCAAGCCGCTGCAGAAAAGTTTGGCGATGCACGCCGCTCCCCAATCGTTGATGAGTTCGATACTGCGAAAGCATTTTCGACTGAAGATTTGGTGCCGGTCGAGCAGATCACCGTCATCCTTTCGAAGAGTGGCTGGATCCGCTCCGCGAAAGGGCATGAAATCGATCCCGAATCTTTGAATTACCGCGAGGGAGACCACTACTTTCTGAGTGCAAAAGGCCACTCAAATAACTTCCTGGTCTGTATGGATCACAGTGGGCGCATGTACACAGTCCTTGCTCACAAACTCCCTTCTGCCCGATCATACGGTGAACCTCTGACAACGATGATCAACCCGGCAGCCAATATTGAGTTTTCCGGCATCGCGCTGGGCAGCGAAGACGCTTACTGTCTGTTGGCCTCCACAGAGGGCAAGGGATTTGTCTGCCAGATTAAGGATGCAGTGACCAAGTCACGTTCCGGTAAGGCAGTGCTGACTGTGAAAAAAAATCAAACACCACTGCCATGCCAGACGCTTAGCAGTTTGGATGACTGGGTTGCAGTTACAACAACCGAAGGTCGTTTGCTGATTTACCCGGTTAGCAAACTACCGGTGCAGAACAAGGGTCAAGGAGTTCGGCTCATCAACATTCCTCCGCAGGCCAGAAAATCCGGCGAACAGGTTTGCGCGGTTAGTGTCTTATCCGACAAACAAATCCTAATAATCCACTCTGGTCAGCGATATTGCAAAATTAAGCGACCAGATCGGAAAAAGTTTATGGGTGAACGAACCCAGCGCGGCACACTTCTTCCAAAAGGATTTCGTTCAGTCGACTCTGTTCAAGTCTCAGACTGACCATTTGCCCCAAGTGACAGGTCACATATCATTCAGGTCGATCAGCGTCCCAAGAGAGTTGTAAAACATATCCCTTATTCGAGTCAGGCTAGCCTCAGAATCAGCGTCAAATCTCAGCACAATCTCCGGTGCTGTATTGGATGCTCTCATGAGTCCGAATCCGTCGGTAAAATCTGCACGCAACCCGTCAATGGTGATGATTTGCGCGCCCTCAAACCTGGCATGCCTTCTGAAACGTTCGATTATCGTATACGGATCATCGCAGTGAATTCTGATTTCCGGCGTATTAACTGAATCTGGCACGGTACCAAACACATCGGCGGCACTTAATTCACGCCTGCCAAGCATCTCGCACAATCTCGCACCTGCGTAAATCCCGTCATCAAATCCAGGCCATCGATCCTTGAAAAAAAGGTGCCCGCTCATCTCTCCACCGAAAATGGCATCGCACTCCAGCATTTTTGCCCGAATCAGCGAGTGACCGGTTTTCCAAAGAATCGGTTTGCCTCCTGCCCGAACAACTTCCTGAGCCAGCGATCTTTGGCATTTGACATCAAATACCACCTTCCGTCCTGGGTAAGCAGACAGAATGTCTCTTGCAAACAGAATCATCAGCCGATCTGGCCAGACAATGTCGCCAGTCGGAGATACCGCAACCAGGCGATCACCATCCCCGTCAATTGCGAGACCAACATCGGCTTTTTCAGTTCGCACGGCTGCAATTAAATCCTGCAGATTCTCTGGGCGTGTCGGATCTGCCGAATGATTCGGAAATCTTCCATCCACCTCGCAATAAAGTTGGATCACTTCGCAGCCGATATCGCGAAGCACCCTGGGTGCGATGCCACCAGCGATGCCATTCGCACAATCTATTACGACCCTGACTGGTGCGGAAACCTGAATATCACTTCTGACTGCCTGCCGATAGGCATCGACAACCGACCGCTCTGATAAAGTACCGATCGGCCTGGTCGGTAATTCACGTTTGGAAATGCGCTGATAAAGCCTTTGAATCGCATCGCCGTAGAATGGTTTGTTTTCGAGTGTCAATTTGACACCGTTGAACTGCGGCGGATTGTGACTGGCGGTCACCATCAGCCCTGTCCCGGCTGCCGAATTGTGTGTCGCAAAGTACAGGAGTGGTGTGGGAATCGTGCCGAGATCAATTACATTCAGCCCGACGCTGCGCACGCCATCGACTAGTGCAGACTTCAGTTCCGGGCTTGAGAGCCGCGCATCGCAGGCAACCAGCACTTCACCTTCAATTTCATCCGCATACTCCGAACCGAATGCCTGACCAATCAGGCGAATGCCAGATTGCGTCAGACTCTCGCCAGCAACCCCGCGAATGTCGTATGTTTTGAAGATGTCAACTGGAACTGAAATTCCTGTATCGGAATTCAGTGGCATTAACCGTCAGTTGACTCGGTGAATTCCGCGGCCATCCACAGACAGTGCCGCTTCGTGGACAGCTTCAGATAATGTGGGGTGTGCGTGAATGATGCGTGCCAGGTCTTCAGAACTGGCGTAAAACTCCATAGCGACGACGGCTTCTGCAATCAGTTCCGAAGCGTGTGGGCCGATAATGTGAACACCGAGTATGCGATCGGTTTGTGTATCCGCGACAACTTTCACAAATCCGACCGTATCTTCCATCGCTTTGGCTCGACCTGTCGCGGCAAACGGAAACTTACCGCTTCGACAGCTGCTACCTGCAGCGACAACTTCTCTTTCTGTTTGACCAACCCAGGCAATTTCAGGGTGCGTGTAGATTGCCCATGGTACGGTCGCATAATTCATATGCCCGGTCCCCTTTGCGATTCTTTCTGCAACAGCAACGCCTTCTTCCGACCCCTTGTGTGCGAGCATTGGACCTCGAACACAGTCCCCGATGGCATATGTGTTGGGCACTCCCGTCAGACAGTGATCATCAACCTGGACGAATCCTCGTTCATCCAGCTGCACACCGCTGGCCCCATCAAAAAGATTATCAGTACAGGGTTTTCGGCCAACGCAGACGATCAGACGATCCACTTCCAACTGGGTTTGCACGCCGTTTTGCGTGTAGGTTATGTCAACGCCACCATCGGTTTCCACGGCTGACTCAACCATCGCACCCAACTGAATCCTGAGCCCCTGTCTGGCAAACTGCTTCGCTGCTTCTTTCGCCACTTCCTCATCGGCGGTCGGTAGAAACTCATCCAGTGCCTCAAGAATAGTCACGTCAGAACCCAGTCGATTCCAGACACTGCCCAATTCAAGCCCAATAACACCAGCTCCGACTATTCCCAGGCGAGGGGGAACATCTTCAAAAGACAGTGCACCAGCGGAATCGACGATTCGATCACCTTGAAACGGAATATTAGGTAACTCAATGGGTGTGGACCCGCTGGCAAGAATGACGTTTGCAGCATTGAGCTCTCCAGTGACCTCGCCCGACTGCCAATCCAGCAATTCGACCAATCCAGGCTTGGCCAACCGGCCGTGCGCGTGTATTGAATCAACTTTGTTTGCTTTAAGGAGTGAAGCAATGCCGCGGGTCAGCGTGCTCACGATTTTGACCTTACGCTTCATCATCGTTTCAACGTCCATTGAGACGTTTTCTACGTTTATTCCGTGAAGTCTGTAGGTGTGAGAAACTTCGTGGAACTTTTCTGAAGAATCCAACAGTGCTTTTGATGGAATACAGCCGACATTCAGACACGTCCCACCCAGCGCGGCTTTACCCTTGTCGTTGGTCCAGCGATCAATGCAGGCAGTCTTAAGTCCAAGCTGTGCGCAGCGGATGGCCGCAACGTATCCGGCCGGGCCTGCGCCAATGACTGCGACATCGTAGTTTTCAGTCATGCGGGCACCCCTCAGAGTTCCAGAAGAATTCTTGATGGATCTTCCAGTCCTTCTTTGATGCCAACCAGAAAGGTAACCGCTTCCCTTCCGTCGATGATGCGGTGATCATAGGTTAATGCCAGATACATCATGGGTCGGATAACAACTTCACCGTTTTCAACGACCGGTCTTTCCTGGATTTTGTGCATACCGAGAATGGCACTCTGCGGGGGATTGACAATTGGCGTCGAAACGAGTGAACCAAAAACACCACCGTTGGTGATCGTGAAAGTACCACCGGTCAACTCATCCAACGTCAGAGAACCGGATTTGGCGCGTTCTCCAAAGTCGCGAATTGTTTTTTCAATTTCGCCAAACCCCATCAAATGCGCATCCCGAAGAATCGGTACGACCAAACCCCGCGGTGAGGACACCGCAATACCGATATCGCAGAAATCGTGATAGACGATTTCGTCGCCTTCAATGATTGCATTGACGGCTGGAACAGCTTTTAACGATTCAACTGCCGCCTTGACAAAAAATGACATGAAGCCCAATCGCGTACCGTGCCTGCTTTCAAAGTCTTCGCGGTGCTTGGTGCGAAGCGCCATGACTGCACTCATGTCCACTTCATTGAAAGTTGTCAGAAGCGCTGCCGTCTGCTGAGCCTGTACCAACCGAGCAGCGATCGTACGACGGATCCGACTCATTGGCTGACGCTTGACACCGCGTTCTCCTGCAGCTGGATCTGACACGACGACAGGCGGCTCGGCAGCCACCGTTGGCTGCGGCTTGTCGGGTTGTTCTGCAGGCAGCAACTGGGGCGTTGACGCCACTGGGTCCGACACAGATTCTGCTTCAGATTCAGCTTCAACCGCCTGCATGACATCAGCCTTGGTGATGCGTCCATCCCTTCCTGTTCCAACAAGAATGCTGATATCGATCCCTTTTTCGCTTGCCAGTACGAGTGCTGCGGGGCTTGGCTGCCCACCGGTCTTCGGCTGCATCTCTGGCACTGGTTGAGGTTCAGGCGCTGGTTCGGCAGATTGCACTACTTCTTCCAATGTAGCCTGAGTCGCTTCCGTTTTTTCTGATGTTTCGGGTACTGCTGCAACGGTGCCATTGCCAATGGCGCCCAATACATCGCCTTCAACCACCGTTTCCCCGGCGCCTTTGCGAATCTCAGTCAATACCCCATCGTCTGGTGCTGGTATTTCGAGCACAATTTTTTCTGTTTCGAGTTCAATCAGAAGCTCATCCCGTTTAAACGGTTCGCCAACTTCTTTGTGCCAAGCCAGGACAGTTGCCTCGCTAACCGATTCCGGCAGCATTGGCGTCGTGATTTCAGTTGACATTGGATCTTGCACTCCTAGGTTGTGAGATAGGTACCACGTTACGGACAATCGACAGTGCCTCAGAAACGAGCTGCTCCTGCTGAGACAAATGCATTCGGTAATGACCGACGGCAGGTGATGGCGCTTCGGGGCGCGAAGAACAGATTATTTTCTGCCCCTTTCTTCGACACTCTCGCAGTCGGTGCCATATTCGGTACCACGCACCCTGATTCTGCGGCTCCTCCTGGCACCATACAATTTCTTCAGCATCTGGATAAGATCGAAGGATTTGCGTCAGTTCGTGTACCGGGAACGGATGCAACTGTTCAATCCTGATGATGGCAACATCATCAATTTCACGTATTTCGCGCAGTTCAAGCAAGTCGAAGTAAACCTTGCCAGAACACAGTACGACGCGGGCGACAGCTTCGCGATCAACTTTCTCGTTGGTTTCATCGATGATTGTCTGAAATCCATATCGGGACAGATCACGAACATCCGAAACGGCACGTTTGTGGCGTAAAAGACTCTTCGGTGACATGACGACAAGCGGCCGTCGATAATATCTCATCGCCTGCCGACGCAACATATGAAACACCTGCGCTGGTGTTGTCGGAACACAGACCTGAATGTTTCCGCCGGCGCTCAACTGCAGAAAGCGCTCCAGTCGGGCTGAGGAATGCTCAGGACCCTGGCCTTCGTAACCATGCGGAAGCAATAAGACCATGTTGCACAGCCGGCCCCATTTGGCAAATCCGCTGCTAATGAATTGATCGATCACAATCTGGGCGCCATTGGCAAAGTCCCCAAACTGCGCCTCCCAAATCACCAGTGAACTCGGATCAGTGGTGGCGTAGCCATATTCAAATCCCAGCACTGCCTCTTCCGACAGCAGTGAATTGAAAATCTGGCAATCTTCAGGATTGGCGATGGATTTTAATGGGCAAAATACGTCCCGACTGTTTTGATCGTGCAGCAGGGCGTGTCGATGCGAAAATGTTCCGCGACCAACATCCTGACCCGTCAGTCGAATTGAAACCCCGTCATCAAGGAGGGAGGCGTATGCCATCGTCTCAGCGAAACCCCAATCGACCATCAGCTTACCGGAAGCCATCTTGGACCGGTCTATCATGATTTTCTTCACCCGACTATGCAATGTGAAGTTTTCGGGCAACTCATTGAGCTGGTCTGTGTAACGCTTGATTTTCTTGAGGGTAACCGTCGTGTCGACGGGATCAGACCACTCCGCTCGAAAATACGGTGCCCAGTTGACAATTTTTTGGATTTTTGCCGGGTCAATAATCTGCCCTGCAACCACTTCTCCCCGATCAAGGTTGTCCCGATATTCCATCACCATTGCCTGTGCTTCCTGATCCGTAATCACCTCCTGATCAATCAGCTTTTGAGCATACTGCCGACGGGTTGGAACTATTTTCTTGATCGCGTTGTACATGACAGGCTGCGTCATCATGGGTTCGTCTGCTTCGTTATGCCCGTAGCGGCGATAACAAACCAGATCAATCACAACGTCTGTGTGGAATTCCATGCGATAGGCGTGTGCCAGCCGCGCAACCGAAACAACCGCCTCAGGATCATCTCCGTTGACATGAAAAATTGGAGCCTGCACCATTTTTGCGATTTCCGTACAGTAGACGGTTGAGCGGGCATCCAGTTTATTGCTGGTGGTAAATCCAATTTGATTATTGATGATGACGTGAATCGTACCGCCCACCTCAAATCCCCGGGTATGGGACATGTTCAATGTCTCCATAACGACCCCCTGGCCGGCAAAAGCAGCATCGCCATGCACCAGGATTGGGGTGACTTCCTTCTTGGCATTGTCGTGACGCCTGTGTTGACGGGCACGAACCGAGCCGGTTACGACGGGGTCGATGATTTCAAGGTGCGACGGATTAAACGCCAGGGCGACGTGCACGATACCACCAGGGGTGTTGATATCAGACGAAAAACCCATGTGATACTTGACATCACCATGTTCCTGTGCCCAGTGATCCGCCA
This sequence comes from Gammaproteobacteria bacterium, assembly GCA_022823405.1. GTDB lineage: Bacteria > Pseudomonadota > Gammaproteobacteria > Arenicellales > JAJDZL01 > JAJDZL01. The sequence goes on along the minus strand of JAJDXD010000128.1, from coordinate 26,598 downwards.
TGGAAATATTGCCTTCGAATTCGCCAAACACTTCTGCCGGCGCCTTGCCAAGAATATTCACCAATACATTCAGGCGGCCGCGATGGGCCATTCCAATCACCACCTCCCTGGCACCGGATATACCGGATCTCTGTACCAGCTCGTGCATGATCGGGATCAGAGATTCCCCGCCTTCGAGCGAAAATCTTTTCTGGCCGACATATTTCATATGCAGGTAGGTTTCCATACACTCGGCCATGGTGAGCAGACCCAGTATCTGCCTGCGATCTTCATCCGTGATCAGATTGTCCAGAGAGACATTCTCGATTCTGGATTGAATCCAATCCAAACGATGCGGGTCGGAAATGTGCATGTACTCATAGCCAATTGACCGACAGTAAGTCTTCCTGTAATATTCAATGATCTGTTCCAGCGAAACGTACTGCGACCCGAAAACCGCATCGAACTTGAACTTCTCCTTAAGGTCAGCATTTTCCAGTCCCACTGAATCCAGGCTGAGATCGGCACTAAACCATTCATCGGTGAGCCCTAACGGATCAAGCCTGGCGTTCAGGTGTCCGTAGACCTGGTATCGACGGATGAGACGCTGAACCGCCGCCTGTCTGCGAAGGTAATCCGTACTGAAATATTCGTCGGCAGATGAAGCTTCCGGCGCAGGTGAAACCGGGACTTGATCAAGTGTATTAAAGGTATCGCGCCATGCCTGCGGCACACTTTCGGGAGCCGATTCATACTCGTCGAATAGACTCTCAAGATAGGCAAGATTGGCAGACGAAATTCCGTTTGTATTGACAGTTTCTCTAGACTTGCTCATGGTCCGATCCTTGGTCGCGGTTATTGGACTGGCGCTGAAATTTGGGATAGAGGGCTGGCGCACCTGAGCGATGTCTCAGATCCGAAGAGGTACGGCTGTACCAGAGAATCACAGATCTTGGAAAAGACTTCCAATTGCAAATTCGCATGAACTTCTGGCAATACCTGGCAGTGTTCAGAGCACCGAGTGCTGGCTTGGAGTATTCACTGATATTTCAGTGTTATTCTTCACGTCTGAAATTATAAGCCCTTTGGCGTTGCAAAGTTTGACCGTGGATCAATTCAAACGGACAGATTCATGGTCAATGCAATACTGATGGCAGGATTTCTCGACAAAACAGGAAAACGACAAAAAAAGATTATTCTCTCCAGTTATTTCGCCGGTGAAAATTCCACCAGCAGGTCTTTAGCGTCAACATTGTCGCCAACCGAAACCAGCAATGAAGCGACGCTTGCTGAGCGTTCGGCACGAATGGCAGTTTCCATTTTCATCGCTTCAATGGTCAGAACCACGTCTCCTGCTTCAATGGACTGACCCTCAGTCACATTGACTGACGAGATCATACCTGGCATGGGTGATGCAACGTGATCAGGATGGCCTTCCTCACCCTTGCGACGCTGCTCAACCAGACTGGCAACTTTTCGATTCGGCACTTTGACTGTACGCGGCTGACCATTAAGTTCAAAAAACACTCTGATATTTCCATCGGCATCGGTTTCACCTATCGCCAGACATTGGATCACCAGCGTCTTTCCTGGTTCCAGATCAACCGATATTTCCTGTTCCGGTTTCATTCCATAGAAAAACACCGGGGTTGGCAATACATGCATTGGACCATTCTGGCGGCGATGAGACATGTATTCCAGAAATACCGCGGGGTACATCAGATAGGACTGGAATTCCTCGTTACTGATCGCGCCCTCAAACTTGGATTCGGCTTCAGAGCGCAACTCATCTAGATTGGCAGGTGGCAAATTTTCGCCTGGGCGATTTGTGATGGGTGTCTCACCCTTCAGCACCTTTTTTTGCAGGTCTGCTGGAAAACCGCCGTAAGGCTGACCCAATTCACCGGCAAAAAATGACTTCACCGAATCTGGAAATGCAACTTCCCTGTTCGGGTCTTCAACATCTTCCCGGCTGAGGCCTGAACTAACCATGAACAAGGCCATGTCGCCAACCATTTTCGAAGTCGGTGTAACCTTGATGACATCTCCAAGCATGTCGTTTACCACTGAATAAGCCTGAGCTACTTCGTGCCAGCGCGCCTCCAGTCCCAATGCCCTTGCCTGCTCCTTGAGATTTGTGAATTGTCCACCTGGCATCTCATGCAAATAAACTTCAGACGCTCCAAAGCGGACATCACTCTCAAACGCAGCATAATTTTTTCGAACACTTTCCCAATACGAAGAAAGCTCCAGGATGGCATCTGAGTCCAGTCCAGAGTCGGATTGAGTACCCTTGAGAGCCCTGACCACCGAACCGAGATTAGGCTGGGAGGTGGTGCCAGAAACAGCGTCCATCGCGAGATCAACAGCATCCGCACCTGCCCGAACAGCAGAGATCACGCTGGCTGCCGCGATGCCGCTGGTGTCGTGAGTGTGAAAGTGAATCGGCAACCCGGTTTTTTCCTTTAGCGAACTGACTAGTAAATTCGCACTGTCTGGCGTCAACAATCCGGCCATATCCTTGATACACAAAATATGAATGCCGAGATCCTGCATTCTGACCGCCAGATCCTCATAGTAGTTCAGGGTGTATTTGCTGCGGGCGGGGTTCAAGATATCGCCACTGTAGCAGATTGCGCCTTCAAGCAGCTTGCCAGTTTCTAAAACCGCATTCATCGCAACTTCCATGTTGTCGACCCAATTCAGGCAATCAAACACCCTGAATAGATCAATGCCTGACTGCGCACTTTGGTATATGAATTCGCGTACGACATTGTCAGGATAATTCCTGTAGCCAACGCCATTCGCACCTCTGAGCAGCATCTGTAGCAGGATGTTCGGTATACGATTTCGAAGATCGCGCAAACGTTCCCACGGACACTCCTTAAGAAATCGCATTGAAACATCAAATGTCGCACCTCCCCAACACTCAAGACTGAACAGGTTTGGCAGATTGGAAGTGTAAGCCTCAGCGCACTGCACCATATCGTAGGTCCGGAATCGTGTTGCCAGTAGCGACTGATGGGCATCACGTAAAGTTGTGTCGGTTATCAATGCCTGAGGCTGGTCCAGCATCCATTGGGCAAACTGTGTCGGACCTAGCTCATCTAGAAGCTGTCGGGTTCCGGTGGCCGGTTCGACAACTGAATTCGGTGGTACAGGATGCTGGATTATTGCAGGTTCTGGACGTCCCGCAACTTCCGAGTTACCGTTCACTGAAATATCAGCAATGTAGTTCAGCAACCGGGTCGCACGGTCTCGGCGCTTGGAGAAATTCAGCAGTTCAGGCGTATCATCGATGAAACGTGTTGTGTAAGTACCATCCAAAAAAGTCGGATGCCCCAGCAGATTTTCCAAAAACACCAGATTTGTCGCGATCCCTCGAATCCGAAATTCTTTCAGCGCTCTGATCATACGCTGGACTGCCTCGTCAGCAGTCGGTGCCCATGCCGTGACTTTTTCCAGCAGACTGTCGTAATAACGTGTAATCACGGCACCTGAGTATGCGGTACCACCGTCAAGACGAATTCCAAATCCCGCAGCACCTCGATACGCTGAAATCCGGCCGTAGTCAGGGATGAAATTCTCTTCCGGGTTTTCTGTCGTCACTCGGCACTGAAGAGCATATCCATTGCGGGTGATCTGGTCCTGCAAAGGCACACCAGAGTCTTCGACATCGCCAATGACAGAGCCACCTGCAATGCGAATCTGCGCTTTGACAATATCAATCCCGGTAATTTCTTCTGTTACGGTGTGCTCAACCTGAATCCTGGGGTTCACCTCGATGAAATAACACTCACCCGTATCGTCATCGAACAGAAACTCAGCTGTTCCTGCATTAATGTAACCGACTGATCTTGCCAGCCGAACTGCAGAATCACACAAAGTCTGCCGTTGTTCGTCGGACAGGAACAGCGCTGGTGCACGTTCGATGATTTTCTGATTCCGGCGCTGAATGGAACAATCCCTTTCAAACAAGTGGACTATGTTGCCGTACATGTCACCGAGCAACTGAACCTCGACATGGCGCGCTCTTCGAATCAGCTTCTCCAGATACACTTCAGAACTGCCAAATGCAGACAGTGTCTCACGTCGGCCAAGATTGACTGACTCTAACAAGTCATCCGGTGAATCAATAACCCGCATGCCGCGGCCACCACCACCCCAAGACGCCTTGAGCATCAGTGGATAGCCGACACGATCAGCCAGTTCTCTGATCTGTTCTTCGTCCTCAGGCAAAGGTCCAGTCGCCGGAAGGACCTGGACATCAGCGGTCTCAGCCTCGCGGCGCGCTGATACCTTGTTACCGAGTTTTCGCATGATGGCCGGCGGCGGGCCGATGAATTGAACGCCCTCTTCCAGACAGGCTTCGGCGAACTCCGGATTCTCTGATAGAAAACCATAACCAGGATGAATGGCATCAGCGTTTGTACTGCGAGCCACCTTCAGAATCTCATCTATGGCGCGGTATGCCTGAATTGGCCCGAGGCTGGCGCCTATTTGGTAGCTTTCATCCGCCTTAAAGCGATGCAAAGAGAACTTGTCCTGTTCAGCGTATACGCCGACAGTTTTGATTCGAAGTTCGGTCGCGGCACGAAAAACGCGAATTGCGATTTCACTGCGATTGGCAACCAGTAGCTTGTGGATTGGTTTGAGTTGATTCATTCAATTTTCTGCTTGGTCGATATCAATTCTGGACATTTCATATGTAAATCCCCCTCTGGGAACTGGCCCGGTTGACAAAAAAAGGGGAAATTTAAAGTTCAGGCAGGTTCAGGCATTTCGGCCAAAATCCAGTGTATTTTATCACCCGTCTCTGCGACAATCCGGCACCACCTCAAACCCCGGCACCTCAGGTTCATCATCAACTATCTCTGCCGGAAATCCTTCTGCCAGAATTTGTGTGTCGCAACATTCCTCCAGTCGACGAATGATATTGGGTGACCACTCTCTTTCGCCATAGCGACGCATTCCATCCTGAAAAATCTCAATCATCAGCGGATTGATCTCCAAAGGAACACCGGCGCGATCTGCAACTTCCTGAAACAGCGTAATGTCCTTGATTACCAGATCCATGGTGAAATTGATGTCGCGACTACCATTTAAAATCACCTGGCTTTCTGTCTCGTGCACAAATGAATTGCCGGATGAAATCCGAACCGCTTCATATGTTGTACCGAGGTCCAGTCCCGATTTTTGTGCCGTTGTTAACGCCTCGCACAAAGTCAGCAGATTTGCGGTAGCAAGATAGTTGGTCAACACCTTTAGTACCGATGCTGTTCCCAACTCACCAGTGTGCAAGATGCGTCGGCCCATAGCTTGAATAACCGGAAATGCACGGTCGAAAGTGCCACGGTCACAGCCTGCAAAGATCGAGATGTTGCCGGTCGCGGCGCGGTGACAACCACCCGAAACAGGGCAGTCCATGGGAAGCGCACCTTTCTCTTTAACCTTTGCGCCTAATCGAAGTACTTCAGTCTGATCAGTCGTGCTCATTTCAGCCCAGATGCTGTTGGGTCTCAATCCCTTGAGTACACCGTCATCAGACTCCATCACTGATGCCGACACTTGAGGACTTGGCAAGCAGGTAATAACCATGTCAACAGCAGACGCCATTTCGGCTGGTGATTCAGCCCAGTTCGCGCCTGCTGCCAATATGGGCTCAGCCGCCTCTCGATTGAGGTCCCGCACTGTTAAATCAAACCCGTTTCTGAGCAGACTGCCAGCGAGTTTTCCACCGACATTGCCAAGACCAATAAACCCAATTTTCATTCATTACCCTCCGAATACCATTTTGAGTTCTGTCCCCGAAACCTTATCGGCTAAGCATGATCTTCTCAGCCGCATTGGAAAACACCCACGTCGTACCCGAGCGAACTTCCCTCGCCAGGAGATTAAGCGAATCTACAAATCCTGTACCCCATGGTGCGTCAATCGATTGCAGGTACGCGCGCATTTTTTTATTGAGCAACAGAAAGTGTCCAGTAAAACCACCAAAACCACCCTGCCTGAACTGCTCAAACATTGAGTGGGTATTTGTCGTTGCAATCAAGAGTTTCGAAGCCACCGGGTAATCATCAAGTTTTCGAAGTGGAGCAGGTTCCAGTGACATCAGGTGATATTCTTCGACCGGCTGCAATTTGGTCAGACAGTCCCGAAGTCGCTGGCTCGCCTTGGAATTTGGTACTCGCCCCTTGAGTTCAATCATGAGGTGCATGTGCTCTGCAAACTGTTCCAGCACTTCCTCAAGCCTGGGAACGAGAGGAGAAAGTTGGCGCAACTCATCAAGTTCCGTTTTTGCAACTTCGACCGCGCCTGGTCCTGGAAGCCCTGCTGTGTGCGGATCGTGAATGACGACTGGCCAGTCGTCTAAAGTCCATTGAACATCAAATTCAATCCCCCACACACCTGCATCACGTGCCGCTTGGAATGCTGACAGAGTGTTTTCATAAATGAAACGACTTGGATTGGCACAGCCACGGTGAGCGACAAGCTGCAAGCTGCGCCACTCGGCTTCGGTCAATGGCTTACGCGGGATGCGTCCAAAGACTGCGTTAACGGTAGAGTCTGCAAAGCGAGTAATCCAATGATAATCGTCGGCCATCAAACCCTACCAGCACACATCACAAATAAATTCACGCGGGTGCGCTTTCAGTCTCCAACTCCAAAATCGCGAGCATCCTGTCCAGAACCTCGTCCATCTGCGCTTCAGAAATCACCAGCGGTGGAAGCAGTCGTATTACGGTTGTACCAGCAGGCAAAGCAAGCACACCCTTATCCTGCAGCCTTTGCAGATACGGTGTCGAGCGAACCTTAAGTTCAATCCCGATCATCAGACCTATGTGTCTGACCGCTCGCACCTGAGGTGGTTTGTTTTTCAGCAGTTTGCTAACAAATCGATCGCCAAGTTCAGCAGCCCGGTCTGCTAGCCGCTCGCGTTCCATCACCCCAACCGTTGCCAGAAAAGCCGCGCACGCCAACGGATTCCCACCAAAAGTGCTGCCATGCGCGCCAACCGAAGATTTGATTTTACCATTCACCAGAATCGCGCCCATCGGAACTCCGCCTGCAATACCCTTGGCAAGACAAAGTACATCCGGTTCAACACCATAGTGTTCACACGCGAACATTTTTCCGGTTCGACAAAACCCGGTCTGGATTTCGTCAATAATCAGCAGCGCTCCGTTCGATTCGCAAATTTCGACTGCCGCGTCGATGTAAGATTGTTCAGCGGCATAGACACCACCTTCACCTTGCACCAGTTCCAGCAGAACAGCAGCAGTATTTTCATCGACCGCCTCTTTGAGCGCTTCAACCTGGTTGTACGGCACGTACGAGAATCCTGGTACCAGAGGACTGAAGGGGTCCTGATAACTCTTGTTTGGTGTCGCACTGAGCGCTCCCATGGTACGACCGTGAAATCCTCGATTGGCACTGACTACTTTGTTCCGGCCGGTAGTCTGGCGAACGAATTTAAGTGCACCTTCGATGCTTTCGGCACCAGAGTTGCAAAGGAACACCCGCTCCAGACCAGCTGGGCTGATTTTGACTAGTTTTTCCATGCACTCGGCGCGAGTGTCATTGGGAAATATTCCGGCACAGGTAATCAGGCGTTTGGCCTGTTGCGCGATTGCGTCGACCAATACTGGGTTGGCGTGCCCAATATTGGCAACTCCGATGCCAGCGGTGCAATCGATGAATTGCTTACCTTGATCATCCCACAGTAGTGCACCTTCGCCTCTCACCAGCGAAATGCCGCGGCTTTTGTATACACCGACACTCAGTTCGGTTTCCCGTGCATCCACACTATTCATTATTCATCTCCTTTGGTCAGCTGATTATGGTTCCAGATTCAGCAGTCGTGATCGGCGAGTCCACTCGGCCATCAGCAATGATCACCTCCGTCGGACCCTGTTCAAACAATTTTTGCAGGGCTAGCAGTTTACGCTTCATTCGACCGCTAACCTCGGACTCTCGTGCTCTAAGCTCACTTGAATCCAGCCTTCGGATCAGGCTCAACGGATCATCGCGATCGGCCAGTAATCCCGGTGCTTCAATAAACTGGTAAATTCGTTTGGCCTGCATCTGCCCGTGCAGAACGGTGACGATATTATCGTTATCCGCATTGATCGCAACCCCGTTTTCATCTGCAATGGGAATGCTGATGACTGGTGTGAACCCATCTACAAGCAGCTGCGTCAGCAGTGGCGTATTGATCTGTTCAGGCTTTCCGGAAAAATCCCTTTTCAGCAGTGTCTTGCCCTGTTCTCGAACCCGAATACCACGATTGCGTCTGCCTTCAATCAAGCGACCATCCAACCCGCTTAATCCGATGGCATTAATGCCAAGTTTCTGACAGGATTCAACAAAGCGCATCCTGACCAGGCCGGAATAACTCATCATGATGACATCTAACGCGTTGTCATCTGAATAGACACTCTCGTAACCAGAAACAGACTGCAGCGTTTTGGTCGGCATGTCCAGTTTCTTGGCCAATCGGTCGCGTTCAGCATTGGCACCCAAAACAACGATCACCGATTCATTCAGGCTTGCAATATCCCGTGCAATTCCAGCCGAATTGATGTCACCTCCACCACCAACTTTGACGATAACAGGTCGAATCTCCGATTGATTTAAAGCCACCACTATTGCGACCTTAAAACCCGCGTAATGGTGTAATTTTCAATTGGCGTCCAGTCGGAACATTTTTCATAAGGTGCTGAGCTAACGATATAAGTCCCATCGATCAGATTCGTATGTAATTGAAAGTACTCTGGATTTTCATTGAAGGTCGTGCTGACCCAGGCTTCGTTCGCAGTTGCAATGATGAAATTCATGGCACGTACGTAGCGTGACTTCCGCACAAGGTGGTCAATGCCCTGTTGAATTGCCGATTCCATATCACCGATATCAAACCGTTTAATGAAATTAAACACTCTTTCCGCACCAATACGACCCGCTTCCCGAATACGAACGCCTTGCAGTTCACCGTTGAAGATGAAGACTCTTTCACCATCATCAAAGGGCATATTATTACGAACTTCAATCCCCTCATTCCGATAGGCACTACGGGCGTGGGCAAGAAAATAGTCACAAGGCTCAAATCGCTCGAAACGATCTTCCCAGATCGGATGAATGCTGTGATAGAAATGCCAATTTCCGGCTTCGAGCCAGGCGCAACCCCAACCGTGACTTTGATCCTCGGGACTGTTCTTTGCAGTCTGGGCAAATTTCTCCAAGTGATGCTGCATGCTGACTGGCGCATCACTCTTGACAAAAAGCAGTCGGCACATTGAATTCGCGTCCCGTTGTCAGACCGGCGGGTCAGGCAGGATACAGGCCAGCAAACTCCAGCCCGGTTCGCTCAGACACACCAAACATAATATTCAGGTTCTGCACAGCCTGACCTGCTGCACCTTTCATTAGATTGTCGAGGGCACTGATTGCGACGATACGATTATTGTCAGCATCCCGCTCGAATCCGACGTCACAAAAATTGGTTCCAGCCAATTGTTTGGGTTCAGGGTATCGATGTATTCCCGAACGGTCCTTGACCACCCGGACAAAAGGTTCATTAAGATAAGCCTGGTTATATGCCTTCCACAATCCCCGTTCATCAGGCAGCGCTTGTTCGGAAAAAACATGACAGGTTGCCACGATGCCCCGCACCATCTCAATTGAAGTTGCTGAAAAGCTGACTGCCGCAACATTGAGCGCCTGTTTCATTTCGGCGACATGCCGATGACCGGTTGGGCGATAGGATCGAACTGCACCACTGCGCACCGGGTGGTGACTGCCTTCGCTTGACTGACTGCCAGCTTCACTGGAGCCAACCTTGACTTCGGCAACGATGGAACTGACAGAACACGATTGCATGATTGGCAGTAGGGCTAAGATTACCGCAGTCGCATTGCAGCCGGCACAGGACACATAATCGGAGGTAGCTATTCGGTCTCTGTGAAGTTCAGCGATGCCGTAAGTAAAAGTCTGCAGCAGTTCAGGTCGCAAGTGAGGTTTACCATAAGCCACTTCATACCCCAAGTCACTGTCGAGTCGAAAGTCGGCACTGAGATCGATAATCTTGGGTGCAAGACCCATGTAGCTATCGATGGACTTCATTGCGACGCCATGTGGTAGACACAGAAATAGAACATCGCATCCAGTTAATTCATCGGGGGAGCAAAATTTCTTTGTCAGCAGTTTGCGAAGATTCGGATTGGACGAGTGAATGAATTTACCTGCACGGCTGCGCGAGGCGATCTGACCAATTTCCACCTCTGGATGACTATGCAGAAGGCGAATTAGTTCGCCGCCAGCGTAGCCCGCTCCACCTACGATAGATGCTCGAATCATGCAGACGCCTTAAGTCTGATGGTTAACCACAAAGTCAACCATTCGAGCCGGGATGTCGACACCCGTTGGTGCAATGCTATTGCGAAATTCCATCGTGTAGTTGACTTCATTGACAAGCATTCCCCGATCGGACTCGAACAGATCAATCGCCAGAATGCCGCCACCCACTGCGTCAGCAGCCGCCAGCGATATCTCAGCGATTTCATTGGTAATGGGGCAATTGGCTGCAACTGCTCCGCGGGCGGTGTTGGTAATCCAGTGAGTCGATGTCCGATAGATAGCCGCAATACACTCATCACCGACCACAAAAGTTCGAATGTCACGACCTCGCTTTTCAACATACTCCTGGATATAGAAGATAGAGTGCTGATAAGAACCGAGCAGTCGCTTGTGTTCCAAAACAGTTTCTGCCGCTGATCGGTCATTAATCTTTGAAAGCAAGCGTCCCCAAGAGCCGATTGCCGGTTTTAGAACGACGGGATAGCCCAATTCCTCAATGGCTTCCAGCGCAGATTCGTCGGTATAAGCCACTCGGAGTTGCGGCTGCGGAATGTCGCATTGAGCCAACCGTATGGATGTCTCAATTTTGTCACCGCACACCTTGGCAACTTCGGCGCGGTTGATGCATGGTACGCCTGCCAGTTCCAGAAATTGCAAGCTGCATACTGCGCGCGAGTGACTAACACAACGCTCAAAGGCAACATCAATTAGCGGAACACTCTCCAGGTCGAAAACCAGTTTCCTGTCGTCGAGCATGATGATGTTGATACCCTGTTTTGCGCGAAACGCTTCGAGCAGTTTTTTCTCCTCAAAGCGAATGACAGAGTGTAAGAACCCGACGTTCACAGAAATAAATCCGTGAACTTTTTCATTTATTGACCCCAGTCTTCATCCAGTTCCGGTGCGACTTCCAAAGTTGGTGGGTCAAGGTTGACTACTTCAAGTTCGGTGCCACAGAAAGGGCACGCCAATAGCTCCCCGACAATGGTGTCGTCTTCAAAATCAATTGCATTAACGCAAACTGGGCATTCTGCTGCCATTCTGGTGGGGTCTCCGATGATGATTGATGAAACTATCCCAAAATTGGGCGTTATTCTTCCGGGGGCGTTGGATACATCAGGATTTCATGCATGTCAACCCGCGGGTGCTGTTCAACAGCAAACAGAATTGCCTCTGCAACATCTTCGCGTTCCATCGCATTGTCTCTGATTTCACCCCCAAATATCTCTGTATTGGTCACACCTGGCTGGATATTGGTGACGCGAATACCGGTTCCTCTAAGCTCTTCCCTAAGGTTGTAGTTCATACCCGTTACGGCCCACTTGGTTGCACTGTACATGGAACCGGGAATCGGTCGTCTGCCAGCCGCTGAACCCAAAAGCAAAATGTGGCCTTTGCTTATTTTCAAAGCCGCAAGACTGGCTCTGATCGTCAGTCCTGCACCGTAAACGTTGGTCAAGATCATGTCCTTCCAACGTTCAGGGTTGCCTTCTGCGAAACCACCTCCGCTGTAGTAAATTCCAGCATTTGCCAATACCACATCGATCCGCCCAAAACGGTCGATTGCCTGGCCGATCATTTCCTGCTGGTCTTCCCATTGGGTTACATCGCATCGGACTGCCAGCGAACGAGTCGGACCACCTAACTCCTTGCACAACTCATTCAGAATTTCCACTCTTCGTGCCGCCAGGACTGTACGATAACCTCGCTTTGCTGCTGAACGCGCGGTGGTAGCACCAATTCCACTTGATGCTCCAGTGATCAGAAATACCTTGTCTTCCATACGCAGCGTTGTCGCAATCGTTATTCGGTTCGGCTAGAAAGACAATATTATATGAATCGAAGTATGATACAGACCCGTATTGAATGCCAACCAACGTATCTCCAGAATACAAAAAAGCTGAACAGGCCTTTCGGGAAGCGCGCGAGCCTGCGGACAGGTTGAAGTGCCTCAAGGAGATGTTGCGAACCATTCCCAAGCATAAGGGAACGGAGCACCTACAGCGCGACATCAAAACCCGTATCAAAATGCTGACTGATGAACTGGCGGGACCGCGCAAAGGTGGTGCTCGGACGGGTCCGTCTCATTCGGTTCGGCCAGAAGGAGCTGCCCAAATTGCATTACTCGGACCCCCAAATTCCGGAAAATCCCAATTGCATCACCGACTAACCGGGGCACGCTCAGAAATCGGGCCTTATCCATTCACTACACAATTTCTGTTGCCTGGCATGATGCCATATGAAGACATCCACTTTCAGTTGGTTGACTTACCGCCAATCTCTAGTGATTACTTTGAACCATGGGTAGTCAATTCACTACAAACCGCTGATGCAGCGTTCCTTGTGATTGATATCTCCAACCCTGAATGCATCGATCATATTGACCAGGTGATCACTCAACTGGACCAGCGAAAAGTCAACCTGACTAACCAATTTGAAACAGAACTGGCAAACGGGGCAAACACACAGGACGACCCAGAATTCGATCCGTTTCGAGTTGCATTGCCGACGATTCTGGTTGCCAATAAAATCGACTTAGCTGCTGACCCTGATGAGCTAGACGCTCTCAATGAACTCGTCAACTACAACTTTCCGTCAGTAGCGCTGTCGGCACTGAGCGGTACAAATCTGGAACTGTTCCCGCAAATGGTCTTTGAGAAATTGAAAATCGTGCGGGTGTACACAAAGATTCCAGGCAAGCCTCCGGACACTGACAAACCTTTCACTCTGAAATTTGGCGGCAAAGTATCTGATGTTGCCCGACAGATTCATAAGGATTTTGAAGATACATTTAAATTTGCTCGAATCTGGGGCAAGAACGTTTTCGCGGGACAGCAGGTCGGTCCGGATCATCTGCTTGACGACCTGGATATTCTGGAAATCCATGTTCGCTAGACTGAGCGGACAGCGATAAATTTTCGATTCATCCCTGTAGCCAGAAATCACGGTAAAACTACATTTGATATGGCAGTGTGGCGGAGGCGGATACGCTGTCATTTTTGTAAATTAAAACAGATAATTGCGTGTTCTAGGGACTTTCTATTAAAAGTTCAATTTACAGATTAACCTCATGACTGGCCAAACTTTTCCGTATGATTTGCCCGGAATGGTACTTTTCTGACAGGTGCAATCTAAAATCTAGAGGAGTTGGTTTGAATTCAGAAATGACGAAGTGGAGACATTGACTAATTCAACAAAATTCATTTTCCTGCTATGGGTTATTGCGGCTACTGCATTTTTCGGTATCGCAGTTGTGCAGGCAGGCGATAATTTCAAGGACCTTCACAAGGGTTGGTCGTTTGCAAAGAGTTTACCCAGTAATTTCAAGGGGCATGGCTATATCGTTGCCAGGCAGGCAGACGGTCACCCTGTGCGAGATGGTGAAAAATCCATGCGATTTGAGGTGCGACCCGGAGACTGCAGTTGGAGTCAGGGATGGAGCGACTGTGAAAATGATCGAGAGCGACATGAACTGAAGAGCAAAAAGACCTGGAACAAGGGTGAGTATTGGTATCACTGGTCGATTTTTTTACCGGATGATTTTCCAATTATCGCTCCCGTAAAGGTTGCATTAGCCCAGTTTCACCAGAAAAAATCACACCCTGTTTGGATGTTTCAGAACGGTTACGGCGGTTATTTCGTTGATAATCAGACAACTGGTGAAACCGTTGAGCAAATTCAGATACTGACTGACAATGAAATGCGGGGAAAATGGAGTGATGTGCTGGTTCACGTCCGTTGGACACACAATCGCGACGGATTCTTCAATGTGTACGTGAAAGGAGAAACGACGCCGCGCTACAGATGGACTGGTCGCACCAAGAAGAAAGGGAAAAAGACGTATTTCAAATTGGGAATTTATCGAACTTATGTTAGTCGAAAGCCCGATGGCGCTCCAACTCAGATAGTCTACTATGATCATGTCAACCATGCGAAAAAGTGCGATCACACTACCCGATATTTTGACTGTGAGGCGATACTGGCTAATCTCGCTAACTGATATTTCCATCACCAGTTGTTAAAGTAATCACAGTCATCCAACTACCCCAATTGTTTGGGTTTACGATCATCAATAGGTTAGGCGTTATCTTTGAAACAACGACCTGCTCCATTAAAACGGTCAAACATATAGAAATTCAACGAGTTTATGAGTACCAAACCTAGCATGAATCTGCGGGAACGGAAGATCGTGGGCCTGATTGGTGCCGCACACTTTTTTTCGCATTTCTATTTTCTGCTTCTACCGTTACTGTTCCCAATTTTGCATGACGTTTACGGCGTCGGGTATACGGAACTCGGGATCGGCTACGCGGTTTTCAGTATTGCAAGTCTGGTCTGTCAAACGCCAATCGGGTTTATTGTTGACCGAGTCGGCGCCCGCTGGATATTAATGGCAGGTGTTGCCGTTGAATCAGTTGTCCTGGCCCTGTTTGGCGTTTTTCAAACCTACACCGGCTACCTGTTGTTGATGGGGGCTGCCGGTATGGCCAATGCGGTGTATCACCCCTGCGACTATTCGATACTAACCCGCTCTGTCAATCAGAAAAGGCTTGGCAAGGCATTCTCTATCCATACATTTTGTGGACAAGCCGGATCGCTCACTGCACCAGTTATTATCATCATGATTACTGCAGGGCTGGACTGGCCCTACGCGCTGATGATTTGCAGTGGTATGGGGCTCATCATCCTGGGTGGTTTACTTTTCGGTTTTCGTGGCGTCGTGTTGCCAGACGCGTCTCTCGTTGAAGACGTTGTACAACAAAGAAAGAGCAGTCTCAAACTGCTGTTCAGCACTCCAGTATTGCTGGGCTGGTTGTTCTTTTTCGGCTATGCAATAACCAGTACCGGACTCTACGATTTTTCTGTCGCCGCCCTGACTGAAATCTATGATTCGACTTTAGGACAGGCAGGCATTATCATCTGGCTGTTCTTAGCTGCTGATGGTGTAGGAATCTTACTGGCAGGTGTGTGGGCACATCGTTGGAAAAATCATGAGTGGGTGGTTGCCAACTGTCTTATCGCATTTAGTGTCTGCATGTTTTTTATCACTTTCGTGCCGATGTCCATGACTGCACTCTCAATTCCAATCATTATTGCCGGCTTGTTCTATGGGTTTATCGCACCATCTCGAGATGTGATCATTGCCAGCATGGCACCAGCGAGAGATATGGGCAAGGTTTTTGGCACGGTTACCACCGGCTTCAACGCCGGTGGAATTGTCGGTCCACCGTTGTTTGGCCTGTTACTCGACCTCGGTGATCCCTACTCAATTTTCTGGGGTGCCGGAATCCTAGGAATTATCACCATATGGACTGTGATCAGACCTTCGTCCATCAGATTGTTGTTTCGTCCCTCTGCTGAAAGGAGTTAATCATGTCTCAAGGCACTCGAAGCTGCGGTATGCAACTCATGAATCTGCTTGAGGACTACGGAACTGAGTTTGTTTTTGGGATTCCTGGTGTCCACACACTTGAACTTTACCGAGGCATTGCCCACTCGTCTATCCGACACGTCACGCCCCGCCACGAACAATCGGCAGGATTTATGGCGGACGGCTATGCACGTGCTACGGGTAAGGTCGGTGTCTGCTGTCTGATTACCGGACCTGGTGTCACAAATGCAGCTACACCGCTGGCTCAATCATACTCCGACTCGATTCCGATTTTGGCGATCTCCAGCGTCAACAAGACTTCAAGTCTGGACTTGGGACAAGGGGACCTGCACGAGCTTAACTCTCAGAGTAAACTTTCCGCCCACTTCACTGCCTTCAGCCAAACGATTTTGTCAACCGACAGCGTTCCGGAAGTCATTGCAAGAGCATACGCGACATTCAATGCAAACCGACCGCGACCGGTACATGTTGAAATTCCCATTGATCTGATCAACAATCCGGTCAGTTGGCCACCTTTTAGAGAAAATTTAGCACCGCCTCCTCAAGCAGATCACGAATTGTTGAGAAGAGCTGCCCAAGCTTTGGCGAACGCAAAAAAACCTGCTGTTATTCTTGGCGGTGGATGCAAAGATTCCACAACAGAGGCTGCTGAACTGGTAGAGGCGTTGAATGCCCCAGTGGTAACGACATTTGCCGGAAAAGGCATTATTTTTGAAGATCATCCCCTTAGCCTTGGTTCCAATCTGCTGCACCCACCAGTTCTGGATTTTTTGAAGCAAGCTGATGTTGTTCTCGCTGTCGGCACTCATTTATCGGAAACAGATATCTGGAGTCGGGGTGGCGACATCGAATTTGATGGTCAACTTATCAGAATAGACATTGATCCGTCTCAACTCTATCGGAATGCCCGTCCCAGTGTACCGATTTTGGGAAATGCACGTCACGCATTGGCTGAAATTGCGAGCCTTCTGAATTCAATGAACTTCAATCCAGCAAACAGTCACGCTGAGAACCGGCTGCTTGTCAGCAATCTGCTTGAAAGCACCAAATCTCACTGGTACGAAAACACACCCGTTCACATCAAGGTTTGGGACAAGATCCGAAGCGCATTGCCTGATCATGGCATCGTAACCGCAGATTCTACCCAACTCGTTTACAGCGGCAACTATGTATTCAAAGCGCGTAGGCCAAGGACATATCTCACCTCCACGACCGGCTACGGTACGCTCGGTTATGCTTTGCCTGCTGCCATCGGTGCTAAATTGGGCAAACCGAACTCGCCAGTTGTGTGTGTCATTGGTGATGGCGGCTTGATGTTTACGATTCAGGAGTTGGCAACCGCTGTAGAGCACCAACTACCAATCGTCATAGTACTGTGGCACAACGACGGCTACGGAGAGATCAGAGACAATTTCAATGAATTTGATGTTCCACTCGTTGGTGTTGATCTCGCAATGCCGAATTTTCTTTCCGTGGCCAAGGCGTTCGGCTGTCATGCCAAGTCTGTTAATGATCTAGAAGAACTTCCCCACCTAATGCAGGATGGTTTTCGTGCTGATCGACCGACTTTACTTGAAATTCACGCTGACAGAGTAAAGGTAGACTGACCGAAAATTTCTCGGTAAATATAGACATTCTTTAACGCAGTCAGGTCAGGTCATTTGATAGTAGGCTTGACCTCCAATTTTGCCGCACTCCTCCAACCTGCTAGAATGATTGATTCAGAAAGCCTAGTGAAACAGCTGAAAGACAACATCACAGCCGAATGAACTTACGGAACCGGATTTCTGACACCATCATGCGAGTGTTTCGCAGTGCGGGTAATAGATTTGTCGCAGGTCCCTCACCCCCTCCATCAGAAGCCGGTTCAGAGCATTTGCCCCCAGAACCTGATCAGGGTGATTACGACTACCGATTGAATGTCTCCCTCGTTCAGTTCGTTCAGGACAGTGAAACGCCTGTTCGCCTGAAGAATGCGTTTCTTCAGGCAGATGAAGCAGACATGCTGCCACATCAGACACTTGGAGATTACTTCAATGCCCGACACACAGCATACAAGACTTACTGTGCAATGCCTCAGTTTTCTGGTCTTTTGGTTTTCGACTTGGAATGCCTGCTGAACGAACATTTCAGACAGCTTCAGCCTGACGAGGATCAGCCTGACCCAATCGAAAGGAGTCTTAACCAGACTCTATCAAATGCGCCCCGTTCATGGAGTGAAGTTGTCCATCAGATCAAAAATCACACTGGTCTGGCTGATCAGTACATTAGCTTGTCTGCCCAAGTTTTGGATTTACCCTGGCCATCAGATCTTCTGTATCTGCGGTTGAAGGATCTTCAAAACCTGACCGAAAATGATCTCGAAAACCTGCTCGGACCCGTTAATGAGGACGGCAATGGAAATGAAAAAATTCAAACCCTGAAATCTGTGCTGTCATTCTGGGATGATCCAAAAAACCAGCAGCGAGTGGATGAACTGAATCCAGAATCTCTGATTCGTCAAGCAATTGAACGACATATTCCGAATGTGGCAGCTCAGGTGTTATACAGACGCCTGGATTCGATATCGTCCCCAAAAGAAACTGCTGAAGCAATCGGTCAGAGTCTCGGGCTCTCGCGTGACTGCATCCGTCAGTTTGAAACCAAAACTTTGAGACGGCTCAACCAGCCTCCATTCAGCGACTGTCTCAAAATTCTGCTTCATTCCTGTCAGGAGGAAATTGAGAACTGCCTGCTTGGTGTCAATGGGTGTGTCAGAAAAAACGCTCTGCCAAAGTGTCTTGATGATCCTACTCTCACCAAATCACTGGCAATCCGATCTCTATTTTCCACGATTGCTGGATATGCCAATGCCAATTTTGTTTGCTTTCGAAATCTTTACTTCAAAGCGGACACAGACGAAGCGATTCTGGAACAGAATTTTGAACGGATTGAGAGTTCAATTCAGAATCTATCGCTGCCTTTACACCATGAGGTGGCTGCTGCAGAGCTCAATGTTTCCGTCCACGCTTTGGTGTGCTACGCAGCGAGCAATGTAAGTCATGGAATATTTGATGATTATCTGTATGAGGGTCGAATGACACCCCGTAAGCAGCGAGGCATTCAGTTGATGAAAGTGATTTCCGGCTGCATCGGTGGAGGACCCGCTACTTTTGCGGAAATTATTTCCACTTATCGATATGTCTTTCCAGACGATAAGAGTTCAATCAGAGACTTACGTAATTCAATGTACGAGTACTCCAATCAGATTTTGCCCCTGACCGACAATGGTTTCGCATCAATCATGAGAGTTTGCAGCTTTCAGGATTCAGCCGGTGTATCGGGTGAATTGATACCCAAATTGGACCACGCAGAATACCGATCGTTTAATGCGGGTACTCTGTATGCCGAAATCGTCGATCTGGTTGACGAAATTGGACCCGCCCCGCTGTTGGAAATTCGATCTGAGTTTTCTCGTCGATTCAGTGAAAGGTGGTCAGAGAACAGTGTTTTTCCAGTACTTAAGTCAACCAATTACTTTGTTCGCATGGCACCGGGAATTATTGGGACTCTACCTATGGCGGAAGATGCCGAAAAGTTGGACATACTGCCTGCGCTCGAAAGTGAAATTCAGGTGAAGTACTACATCTATGCCAAAGTTTCTCATAGCCGCTTTGATTATCCACTATGGAATCCTGATGTTGAATTTCATTGGTGTGATTTTGGGGACGGTAATCTACCGTGGGAAACCTATGCTTCTCTGCTTTCTGTTGCCAACCCAGATCAGTGGCTTATTTCGGAAGAAGAACGAGACAAATGGCATGATCGGATTGCTGAAGAGGGCAAGTTCATGTTGACGGTTAAACCACTGCCACTTACTCAAATCCTGCCAACAGTCCGCGACATCTGTACTCTGGCACTCTTCATTGGTGATCATTCGACCGTTTCCTGGTTGGACATCAATCGGGTACTGGGGTATCGAATCGACAGTCGCAGCAGCATGAGTTTCCTCGCAGTTCTTGCAAAACTCGGAATCATTGAGATTGCCAACAATTGGCTGCTGCCGATTCAAGTTCGACGGGGAGCGGCATACCGATTCTTAAACGAAATTGTCTGCAGCAATCGTCTCAATAGTCAGTGGTACGATGTTCCCGAACTGATGGAAACAAATTCAAGTATGAAATCCATCTGGATTAATCAGCAGGAACTCGAACAAATGCTGAATCTGATGCACACTGCGAGCACATCGGATGAATCCACGCTCTATCAGCCTACTATTTTTGATGATTTCGAACCGGAGAGCGAAAATCGGTTGAAACCACGAAATTAAGAGCAAATGAGCTGACGACAACATTTCGACGAATGTGAATTTCAGCTTGTTTTGCCCACGCAGATGTCGCTAGAGATTGATTTCCACAACCGGCGATCCAAATTCTGCCAGTCTTGGTTCAATTCCAAGACCAGGGGCATTGGGTGCAGACATGCATCCGTCCACCCGTTGAGGTGCTTTGTCTGCAATCGAAACAGTTACATATGAGTTAAAATCTGTCGCCGCAAAGCAAAACTCCTCAGGCGTGGATGAAGCCATATGGGCAATAGCAGCAGTCGTGATGTCTCCTCCCCAGGTGTCTTCCAAGATCATCGGAATTCCGAACTCGACGCACAAGTCTCGCATCATTCGAGCAGTTGTAAACCCACCGACTTTGGAAATCTTCAGATTGACCACATCCATCGCATCTTCGCTCAACGCACGCACTAGCATCTCTGGGCCATCGATGTTTTCATCCAGTGTGAAAGGAAGTGTTGTTCGTCTGCGTACAGACAAACATTCTTCATAAGTCTTGCAAGGCTGCTCGATATATACGTCAATATCCTTCACCGCGTTAACAACTCGAGCCGCTTCATGGCGTGTCCAGCCTGTATTTGCATCTGCCATCAAGATATCACCAGGTTGAAGAACCGAACGTGCTGCATGAATTCGTTCAATATCCTTGCTGGCGTCACCGCCTACCTTCAGCTGAAATTTGTGGTAACCTTCATTTCGATAGCCATCAATCTTTGAAGACATGTCTTCGGCGCTTTCCTGAGATATTGCACGGTATAGCGCAACCTTCTCCTGTAACTTTCCACCCAATATCACATAAAGTGGCACATTAGTAGCCTTACCCAATAGGTCCCAGCAAGCCATGTCAATCGGAGCTTTGACATATGGGTGACCTTTTAATGCCTCATTCATAATCAAGTTGATGTCATTCAAATTACATGGGTTCTGACCGATTAAGGACGGACCGATCTCTGTCAAACCCGCCCGCACCCCGCGTGCGTAAGACGGCAAATAAGCAGAACCCAAAGGACAGCATTCTCCATATCCAACGAGTCCTTCATCCGTATAGACAGCCACAACGGTACTGTCAAATACCTCGACAAATTTTCCATTTGCCCAAGTGTAACGACCTTCTTTGAGTGGTAGATCAACCTGCCACGCTTTGATTGATGTGATTTTCATGTTACTGATTCATACCGACACAGTTGGTTCTACAGCAAATCAAGGTTGATTAAATTGATAACAGTCAATTCGACACGATTCGAGATTGATCATCAGCCAGTCTTTGATCCGCTACGTCGATGGTGCTCATCTCACATTGGCGAGAAACCGGCTTGTTCTTTCCGATTCTGGATTGCCAAATATTTGCTCCGGTGTTCCTATTTCTTCTATCGTCCCATCATGGATATAGGCGACGCGATCAGATACGTCCCGCGCGAAGCCCATTTCGTGCGTTACACAAATCATCGTCATCCCTTCTTCCGCCAGAAGCCGCATCGCATCAAGCACCTCACCGACGAGTTCCGGATCAAGTGCGGAGGTTGTTTCATCAAACAGCATATAGCTTGGTTCCATCGCAAGGGCTCGAGCGATCGCCAATCGTTGCTGCTGTCCGCCAGACAAAGCATTGGGATAACTGTTCAGCTTATCTCCAAGCCCAATGTGCTCCAATCGTCTGGCCGCTAGTTCCCTAGCATCTGAACGAGACATCTTGCGCACTATACGAGGAGACAAAGCAACATTCTCTAGCGCAGTAAGGTGAGGAAAACTGTTCCACTGCTGAAACACCATACCTAATTTCTGGCGCAGTTTGTTGATGTCGGTCGATTTGGCGTGTACTTCAACTCCATCAACCGTAATGCGGCCTTCATCAATACCTTCCAGCGCATTGATGCAATAGAGCAAAGTCGATTTACCTGATCCAGATGCACCAATAATGCTTAGGACTTCACCCTTATTCACATCGAGATCAATACCTCGCAGTACATGTACATCGTCGAAATATTTGTGAAGAGCGCGAATTTCGATCATTGACTCCACCTCTTTTCAAGCCTTTCCGAGAATCGGGCAATCGGGAATGAGAGTGCAAAATAAAACGCTCCCGCAAGTGCCAGAATTAGAAACGGCTCTTGAGTCCTCGTAATTAGAATCTGGGATGCTCTCAATAACTCTACATAACCAAGCACCGATACTAACGCACTGTCTTTCATCACTCCAAGCGCTACACCCACCCAAGCTGGAAATACTGCGCGTATTCCTATTGGCGAAACAACGTAAATCATATCCTGCCAGTATGTCATTCCCAGACTACGCGCCGCGCGTCGCATGGGGATTCCAACCGCATCAATTCCACCTCGTACTACATTTGCCACAAGGGCGGTTGTATAAATCGTCAACACGATTGCACCGCTGCCGAATGGGTCAATATTCAATCCGATGATCGGGGCAAAATTGTACGCAAGCACCAGTTGAATGATGAGTGGAACGGAGCGAAAGATATCCAAAAACGGAGACAGGATAAAGGTGCTGATCAGCCGACCTTCATGCAGCAACCAGCCGAAAATGAGTCCCAAGGCAGTTCCAAGTGAAATCGAAATACCAGATATCAACAGTGTGCGGTATGCAGCTTCCGCCAGGAACCACAGATCCGTAGTCTTAAAGCTGGTGAAGAAAATGGAAGTTGATTCCATAAGGGTCTCTCGTCAGTACCGGAATAGTCGAAAGGACAGCAATCGAGAGCTGCCAATGATGATTTTCACAATGACGTAATAAATTACCGCAGCGACCGCGAAATATTCAAAAATACGAAATGTCTTGGATGCCAGAAACTGTGTTTCCCCCGATAGTTCGCGGAAGCCTACCAGCATACCTAGCGATGACATGAGAACCGCCCAGACCATCTGGTTGGTCATTGGATGATAGACGGTTCGCAGAACCTGTGGGATGATGACTCTGACATAAGCCTGGGACGCGTTCATTCCCAAGCTGCGCGCGGCTCGCATCTGTGTATCTGGTATTGCCAGAAATCCACCCCGAAAGTTTTCTGCGAGATACCCTGCGTTGTTGAAAGTCAGACCAGCCAGTACGATCCAAAATGGTGTGAGGTGAATTCCAAATGCACCCAGTCCAAATCCGAAAAAGAACAACTGAAACAAAGCTGGCGTATTTCGGGCAAGTTCGATCCACGAGATCACGAACCAGCGTATGGGTCCGCGCATATTGAGTCGAATGATTGCGAATACGATTCCGATAATGACGCCAAACACCATCGAAAGCGTTGCGACTTCGAGTGTAACTAAACCTGCGTTCAGCAGGTCAGGCAAACTACGAAAAACAGGTCGCCAATGAAAGTTGTAGTCCACGCGACTTCCAGTTCAAATCAATTCTGCCATCTCAGACATAGGATGCTGAGACGGCAGAAAAACTGGACTGAAGTGATTAGTACATCACTCCCGGGATTTTTAGTTCCGGAGCCTCACCACCTACGAATCGATCCCAAAGTTCCTGATAACGACCCGACCGGACCTGGTGGGTGATAAACAGATTCAAGTAGTTCAACCAGGTTACGTCCTTGCGCGGACCAACTACAGACGTGTAGTCTGTCGTCCACGGCATACGAGGACCTGAAATGACAGTGTCATACTGTTCAGCAACTTGCTTGACTGCAGTATTGGTGGTCAGCCCGGCATCGGCTTTTCCCTGCGCCACTGCGAGAAACACTTCGTTTTCGGATTGATAACCTTGATACATGTCCTCCGTTCCCCATTCCTTCGCATATTCCAAAAATGCAATTTCAGGTGTGGTTCCAACGGCCGCAGCGACTCGCTTTCCTTTCATGTCTTCAAAGGTAACAATGCCACTGTCTTTGCCGACAATAGCCTGATGATAGTAAATCGCGTACGGAATGGTAAAACCGACAGTCTTTGCTCTTTGGAGCGTGTCAGATGTTCCGCCAAATACAACGTCGGCTCGATTGGTTACAATGACAGGCAGGCGTTCTGACCAAGTTAATGCCTGAATTTCGTAGTCTACTTCCAAAGCTGCCGCGAGATCTTTACAGTATTCAACATCAAATCCGGCTGGCTCATTATTTTCATCCCAAAATCCGATTGGTGGGAAATCCAGCACAACACCGCAGCGCAGCATACCGGCATCAATAACATCATCAAGTTTATCTGCTGATGCTGTTCCGGTAAACAGGAACAACGATATCGCTGCAAGCAACACTTTAATTCTCATTTTAAAGTCCTCCATTCACTTAACTTAAACTGAAAAGCCAATCGAAACGATTGACAGTGTCAATTCTATATCAAATCATTGTTAGGAGATATCCAACGATTTCTCAGGCTAAGTTAATGTGCAATTTGGCTGTTTGTTTTTTGCTGAATCAGTCCACAACTGCGTAACCAGGCTCGCCCCATGCGACAGTTGGATTTTTCATCATCAAATCAATGAATAGCGGTAATAAATATCCAAGAATTCTTCTTGCATCTTTAATTTGCGCTCTGTTTACGCTGCTCTTCCAAGTAGCAGCTCCATGAAAAACCTGATTTCTCAGTACATAAAGACGATCAAATATTAGGCTTAGAATCTGTGCGGTATCCCCATTCTTTAGAGAGCGAAGACCGAGTTCCTTTGCTTTTTCAAACCGTACTTCCCAATCATCATATCCGGGCATACCATAGTGATGATTCCAAAATGGCGAATAAACGTACTTGTTTTCAAAAAGGATTCGAATCGAGGCCGAAAATTGGTACCACAACTCATCGTAGATGATTTTTTCTGTATCAAGCAGAGAAATGATTCGGAAATATTCCTGGAATTCAGTTCGTTCTCCTTCGCTTCCCGATGCATCCTTGATAAGCATGCCATAAAGTGCGTTAAACGCAACCCAGTAGAAAATGAATGCGGCATCGTCATCTTCATCCTGATTTTCTGCTCTGAGCAGCCAACTCACAGCACGATGAAGTCTGAGCTTGAGATCTTGTGGGAAGTCCGTTGGGAGATTTTCTTCGCGAACGCGTAATTCTTCTACTTTAGGATTCACCGTCAACCCTCCCAAAATGGCAGTATCCCTAGACACCCTATTTTGGGGCATTCGGCGAATGCAATTTGCATCAATTTACAAAAATTGCCGGCTGTTTGAAAAATTGCTCCCCTATTTTGAAGAATTTAACGAGAATACCATTAGTCGATACTGACCGCATGATCGCTATAGACTACCGTCTACTTTCAGCCGTTCATGCATGATGGGACTTGTAGTGGTGAACTGAACTCTCTGTTTGATTTCCGGGTACAGGTAATGCTGAATCCCAAATGCTGCCATCGCAGCTTCATGAAATCCGCATAGAATCAGCTTCTTTTTGGCAGGGTAAGAGACGATGTCTCCAATTGCAAAAATTCCAGGTTCGCTGGTTTGACACTCCGCTGTGTCGACCACAATCGTTTTCCGATCCAGCTGGAGCCCCCAGTTGGAGATCGGACCAAGATTAGGAGACAGTCCGTAAAACACCAAAAGTTCGTCAAATTCAATGTCCTGTGCAATTGGATTGTCGCTAAAGGGAACCATTCTGACACCGGTAAGTGAACCGTCGGTTTCAATGATCCTCTCAATTCGACCAATGTGGTAGGTCATCGTGCCATCACCACGCTGAGCAAGCTCTTTCATTTTTGCTACCGATGCTGGCTGCGCACGAAAATCCTCGCGTCGATGAATCAGGGTGATTTTCTTTGCGATACCGTGTAATTCCAGTGCCCAGTCCAGTGCCGAATCACCACCACCCAGAATAGTGACCGAAAGATCTTTATAGCGCTGTTTATCGACCACATGGTAGTTCAGATTCTTTCCAGCGTGATTTGCGGCACCTGGAGTACGCAGTGGCCGCGCATCAAAGGCGCCTAAGCCGCCAGCTATCACCAGTGATCCCGCATCAAACTCGGTACCGCCGGATGTTTTGACATAGAACCGGCCGTCATCCTGTTTTTCGACGTGAGTGACCTGTTCACCAAGCACATATCCGGGATCAAAAGGAGAAGCCTGTTCCATGAGGAGATCAACAAGCTGTTGAGCCCCAACCACTGGGTAGGCAGGAATATCGTAAATGGGTTTATCAGCATAGAGTGTAGAACATTGACCGCCTGCACGCGGTAAGGAGTCCACTATGTGGCACTTGATACCCAAGAGCCCCAACTCAAAGATCTGAAAGAGTCCACAGGGGCCTGCACCAACAATGACGACTTCAGTATTAATCATTTATGAAAATCCACCGGATTTGAAAAAATTTGACGACAGACATAAGGTCCCTCTTGTCTGTATATTTTGGAGAGATTAGATGAGGTTAATATATCAGAGTCGAAACGAACCCACTCTTCCAACACCACCTGTGGAAGCAAAATAGGAACATGTTGTTATGTTGTATATTCTTTTTGCGTAACTACTCAGGTATGTGATTGAGTGATTATACGAGTGGACTCGACGGTTTGTCGGCTGACGGATATTGATATGTATCCCATGCGACGTGTTTGAGCAGCCCAGTTAGCATAGAGGCCAGATATTTCAGTCGAAGCGATG
>JAJDXD010000022.1 GCA_022823405.1 Gammaproteobacteria bacterium | reverse complement strand
TCGACTTTCAAATCCAATTACGTTATCGTTACTCATAGTGGCGTACCTACTTGGTTGGTTGTAAATTTGTTCAACTTACATTTAACCAGATACGCCGCTTTTTTTTCAACCCCCGTCACGCACTACTTTTGGGCATAACTCTTATTTCTGTAGAAAAAACAGTAAGGACTCCTGATTCATTCAAGGTTCTGATCAGACTAAAATAATTTATGATATTCATCATGACTATCACGATATATTTTCAATATCAATACTATAGGCCTTAAGTTCAACATTCACCCATCCCTCAAAGAGCGGACTTACTCAATTTATATTAGAAAATGCTAATATATATAATCTGCTAAAATGCAATACCAATTGCAACCGTTTCTGAACAGCAAAGAGGCTAACAGGTATGGCAGAAAAACTGGTAATTATGATGGTCAATACTGACCCTGCAAACGGTGAGGAAATGGGAGCCCCCATTTTTCAGGCAACCGTAGCAGCTGCTATGGAATACGAGGTGGAAGTCATTTGTACAGCTACATCCGGAAAGCTGCTTAAGAAAGGTGTGGCAGAGAATCTTTATGTGAAACCGGGCTCAGGTAAATCAGTTTATGACTTCATCAAAGACGCACATGATGCTGGTGTTAAGTTTTTTTGTTGTTCACCCAACTTGGATCTTTTCGATATGACGGAAGATGATTTGATTCCGGAATGTGAGGGAATCGTCGGTGGTGCCTACGTTATCGAACGTGTAATGGAAGATGATGACACTAGGATGCTGACATATTGAGTTCTATGGCCTCTGCTCAACATACAATCGGAGACCCACTATCGAACGAAACTGAGATAGACCGGGAAAAGCTTGAAGAAATTTTTGCAGACATTTGCGAACACCCTCTTTATGATCACGAATTGCATGGCTGCTTGAATTGCGGAATTTGCACTGCGACTTGTCCCTCTGCACATTATTTCGATTATTCTCCGCGTGAAATAGTCCAGTTGCTTTGGACGGAAAATCTAGAAGGCATTTATGACGCCATGCAGGAAAAGATCTGGGCATGTGCTCAATGCTATACATGTGCTGCAAGATGTCCTTTCGGAAATTCCCCTGGTGGACTCGTCAGCATTTTGCGAGAAACATCAATCAAGCACGGTTTGCAATCTGCCAAAGATGTGCTTAGGCCGTTTTCCAGGGTCATGCTTAAACTAATATCCACCGGTAATCAGCTTGCACCCAACATGATCACCCCAGACCACTTCGCAGACTGGGGTCCGAATATCAGTAAGGTGGATGCACCGTTAGATACGCTAAGAAAGGCGATTCCAATGCCAACCATGCATACTACGGATACAGCATGGGAGGTAAATCTCAAGACTTCGGTTGAACTCTACACCATTTGGGAGGATTCAGGCGTCTTGGATCAACTGGAAACTATCGACGAAAATTTATTCGATGTTATTGTCGATATTATGGATGAAAAACGCGAAGAGTATGAAGACTGGCTGGATGAACAGGAAGACGACTAGTTCATCACAAATTACTATTCTGAGGAATTTGAAATGAGTATACAGGTCCCATTTGGAAATCAATTTGCAGATCAGCGTTTCACCGGGCACGGTAATGAATGGCGTGATTCTCAACTGAATCCGCAGGATGCCCAAGTTGCTACTCAGTGGGTTGAAGCAAAGATCGATAAACGTTCAATGCTGACGAATCGAGAACGAGTAGAAGATGTTCGAGACATCATGTGGCAGCTTGAAAAGGATGGGGAGATCATCGTTCATCGAGTCAACGACGGACACAAACCCGTTATGACAAAGACACTTTACGGATGGGATAAAAAAATTCCGACTGACCGCCTTTGGCATCACAAATCTTGTGGTCAATGTGGAAATATTCCGGGCTACCCAACATCTTTGCTCTGGCTGATGAATGAGTTAGGTACCACCTACCTCGATGAAACAGATCAGACTTCCTGCACCGCATGGAACTATCACGGTTCCGGTATTGGAAATGTTGTCAGTTTAGCCGCTGTTTTTCTCAGAAATTTCCACCAAGCATTCGTTGCATCTCAAGCCGAGGGTTTGGATTCTGCTTATTACTATCCACTCGTTCACTGTGGCACTTCTTTTGGCAACTACAAAGAAATGCGGCAATTCCTTCTTCATTCAGCAGAACTCAGAGAGCAAGTCAAGAAAATACTCGCCAAAATTGGCCGTCTGGTCGATGGCAAAATCCTGATTCCTGAAGAAATTGTTCACTATTCTGAATGGCTGCATGTTATGCGTCATGAGATCAGCGAGCGACAGACGATCGATGCATCGAATATTCGAGCAGTCATTCATCCGGCATGCCATGTCTACAAAATGGTGCCGGAAGATGTCATTTATGATGACGAAGTTTTGGAAGGGAATCGTGTTGCAGTGTCCACCGGCCTTGTTCAGGCACTTGGTGCTAATGTTATCGACTACTCCACCTGGTATGATTGTTGCGGTTTTGGTTTTAGACACATCATATCCGAGCGAGAGTTTACACGTTCATTCGCTATTGATCGAAAAATAAAAGTAGCAGTGGAAGAAGCACGAGCTGATGTCATGGTTGGACATGACACTGGTTGCATTACTACGTTGGATAAGAATCAGTGGATAGGAAAGGCCGTAGACAAGCATTATGAGATGCCGATTCTCGCCGACTGTCAGTTGGCAGCAGTTCTATGCGGTGCCCATCCCTACAAAATAGCCCAGCTGCATTGGCATGCTTCGGCATTTGAACCACTGCTCGAAAAACTCGGTATAGACTGGAGAGAGGCAAAGTTTGAGTTTGAAGCTTACTTGGCAGACGTTGAAGCCGGGCACCACGAAACCTTATATGACCCACGGCGAGCGATCACGTCTGGACCGGGGTTCGAGGTGCGAGTGTGAGTCAGAGCGTATTAGTTGTTGGAGGTGGTCCAGCCGGTCTTTCAGCTGCTAAATCTCTTGCTTCAATTGGTCAGAATGTCACTCTTGTTGAAAAAGAGGAAATTTTAGGCGGAGCCCCGATACTATCAGGTTATGCAAAATTAGTCCCATCGGGAGAATGGGCTAGTGAAGCCATTGGCCGAATGGTCAGATCGGCTGAAAACAGCAAGTCGATAAAAGTCCACACCTCAACTAAAGTCACTGAACTCACTGGCGAACCCGGCAACTTTAGCGCTAAATTGTCAAATGGCACTGAGGTTTCCGTATCATCGGTCATCCTAGCTACCGGATTTACCCATTTTGACTCAGTAAACAAACCCGAGTGGGGGTTTGGTTCACACCCGGATGTTGTAACCACCACTCAGGTGGAACAAATGATTTCTTCCGGTAAAGGTGTTCATTGTCCCTCCGATGGCCGCAAACCGGACCGAGTCGCCATTCTGCTGTGCGTCGGTTCCCGAGACCGCCAAATTGGCCGCGAATGGTGTTCAAAGATATGCTGCACTGTTTCCGCTAATCTGGCTATGGAAATTCGTGAGGAACTGCCTAAATGCAGCGTATACATCTATTACATGGACATTCGAACATTTGGATTGTACGAAGGACAGTATTATTGGCGAAGTCAGGAAGAATTTAAGGTCAAGTACATCAAAGCTCGCATTGCTGAAGTTACTTTCGATGGTAAACGGGTACTCCTCAAGGGAGAAGACACACTCGTCAAACGACCTATCTCAATTCCATTCGACTTGGTTGTCCATGCAATCGGTATGGACCCTAATATCGAAAATCAGGATATTTCACGAGTCTTTGGAGTTGAATTAGAGCCACATGGTTTTATTCAAAGGGCGCCTGCATACGACAGTATTGCAGGTACTTCGCGCGCCGGAGTTTATGTTGCTGGTGCAGCTGTTGGACCCGAAACCATTGATGACTCAATCGCTCAGGGCCAAGCCGCAGCTATGGCCGCACTGGGTATGGCTACAAACGCTGCGTAGAGCCCTTCTAAGGGCATATTGGTGGAGTGAACATGGCTGCGATGGCGCAAGAAGATCGTTCTATTCAATCTTTCAGCAACCCCGTATTGCATCTAGATGGACGACGATTGCGGACAGCGTTTAATTCAATGGTCGACTGTGCAGAAAAGTTGGGCGGAATTGAAGTGATTGTGGAGGGACTATCTGGGAAGTCAATTTTGTTTCAAAGAACATTCTGCGATTCAGCAGAAAATTTGCTGGAATCTGAATTTCTTGATACGTGTGCATTTATGCCCACCGTTCGACGGCGTATAAAGTCTGTACTTGAACGGCTAAGTTTCAGCGAACTGAATCAGATAATTCATATGCTATTGACGAATGTATCTGTTGAAAACATTGAAGAGCACATTGAAGCATTCGAATCAAACCTTCAGAGCACTTTCAGAGATCGCTGGATTCATGACCTTGCTGCAGAAATTTTGCATTTCCGTGAACCTGACACCTTCCCACTCATGACTCGTTGGATTTGGGACTATGGCTCGAATTCTGGTGTACTTCGAGAGATCTGGTTTTCAGATTCCGAAACCGATTATCTAAATATTCCAAATGGAATTCGAACCCATCTTGAGTTACGCCGGGAGTTGAGTGAATTTCTCGACAGTCTTGGCGTTTACAAGAATATCAACTACATGATTGACGTTCTTTTCGCTTGGATTTACAGTCAATATATCGGTAACCAAGGCGGTAGTTTTCTAAAAACAGACTTTAGTTTCACTGGTACACCTTTCGGCTATGTGTTCCGAATGTTGGGGCTTGATGCGGCACTGTCGTCAAGTGGAAAATCAAGATTGATTCTGGCAAATGGCAAAAGATACTGCTTGTCAGGCACAATTGACGCAGTTGCTCACTGAATTAGACCGAGTTAATCTGTTATGCCAATTCACGAAGAATCCTTAATCCGACCTGAAAACTTAAGGAAACACGAAGAACTCAACATTGACAATGTTGATGTCTCAGGTCACTGGAGTACATTCATTGAAACGCGTTCAGTTGCGGATTACAACGAAAATTTAGAGAGGGAAATTTCTGCATTTCCGGGTGGCGCGTACATACACCGATGCTGGCAATGCGGTGCCTGCACAAACTCGTGTACGGTTAACGCTATCAATCCTGATTTCAATCCACGTTACTGGATTTATCTCGCCCGCCTGGGTATGGAGCAGGAATTGTTGCGTGACAAAGAAATAATTTGGCAGTGTGTATCCTGCCATCGCTGTACACATGTTTGTCCGAGAGATGTCGAACCTGAGGGGGTGATGAAAGCACTGTCACATTGGCTGGAAGCAAAAGGACACACGCCCAAGTCTCAATCCCAGCACTTTGATGAGGAGTTTTATCAGCAAATTCTGGAAACCGGGAAAATAGAAGAGGGTCGCATTGTGCGGAATTTTTTCAACCGAACCGGTCAACCCTTGAAGCAGCCGTGGTTAATCCGGATGGTCAAGAACCTTATTCGAGGATTGCCAATTATGCTGATGTTCAAAATGGGACTCTCGACTTTGTTCAGACCGAAAACCAAGGACTGGAGCAAATCCAAACACTCAATCGAGGAATTGATTGAAATGAGAGAATTAGAAAGAAAGAAGATCCTTGAAGGAAACGAAGCATCATGAACGACAGAACAATGCGAGATGAATTGCAAACAGTTGCATACTATCCTGGCTGTGCACTGGAAGGGACCGGTCATGCCTACAATCGATCAACCAAAAGAATAGCAAAGAAACTTGGACTGAATTTAGTTGAAATTGATAACTGGAACTGTTGCGGTGCGATGGAGGTCAAGAATATCGATCCTGAAGTTCAGAACTATCTTTCAGTTCGAAATATGGCAATCGCGAAGCACAAAATGGGAATGGATGTGGTAATGGCACCGTGCAATGGTTGCTATCACAATTTGAAGAAAGCTGAACATGATGTTACTCATAAAGAGGAAACCCGGAAAACACTCAAGAAAATGGCTGACAAGACTGGGCAGCCAGAATATAAGCCAGGGGATGTTGAGACAATTCACGCATTAGATTGGATCAAACACGCGATTGGAGAAGAGAATCTGGCAAGTCGAGTCAAACACTCCCTATCTGGTCTCAAGATTGCGAATTACTACGGATGTATGTACACCCGACCTCGCCATATTTTTCCAGAAAAAGATCAGGGGGAAGGTAGCGAGTCGACTTCGAAACCGCATTTTATGGATGATCTATTACGTGCAGCGGGTGCAGAGATCGTAGAGTTTCCGCTGAAAACCGCTTGCTGTGGCGGAGCACATACCTTATCCGACTGCGACACTTCCACAAGACTGGTACTCAACATCTTACAGGCAGCGGAAGTGTGTAGCGCTGATGTTATTGCAACAGAATGCCCCACTTGTCACAGCGGACTGGAGATGCATCAGATTCGAGCTGAAGAAACGCTTGGCGTAAAAACTCAACCTGTAATGTTGTATTTCACACAGCTCTTGGGACTGGCACTTGGTATATCACCGAGGCAACTTGGTATTCACGAAAACATTTCACAGTCTTTAGGATTGCTAAGACAAAAAGGCCTTGTATGACCAGTTTCAGTGAAATTGAACGCGCAATCTTGTCTGTCAGGGATCGTCCACAGGAAGTAATCAATCCGGACGAACATTTGCTACAAATGGGAGAAGCTATTCTGGAGAATTGGTTGATTGCTCACAACCAAACACCCACACAGGAAAAGTATGAGGGGTTTCGCTTACTAGGACTACATCGACAGGGTGCAAAGATGGAGCCATCATTCCATGCATGCCGGGAAACTTGCAGGGAGCTGGTCTATCAGATTAATTTGTATCATATCAAGAAAGACTTGAAGCAGATTACATTGGCCTCTTTGGTCGCAATGCATCTGCTTCTGTTTATTCGAGGGAAAATGGAAATCCAGGAACTTGGTGAATTTTGCTGTAATTCCAAAGCGGTTTCAACTTAGAAGGAGAAACAAACAATGGCGCAAGTGCGAGGATGTGAACTACCGGATGACCTTCTTTATGATGTTCAAAATAACATCTGGTACAGAGAGAACGACGATGGTACTGTCACAGTTGGTATGACAACAATCGCTGGTGCTATGGCAGGTCAGATTGTCGCTATTACACCGAAAAGAGCTGGAAGGAAAGTCGTACCAGGTAGAAGCTGTGCGACAGTCGAATCCGGAAAGTGGGTGGGGCCTGCCAAACTGCTCAGTGGTGGCGAAGTAGTCGAGGTCAATAAGGACATTGTTTCATCGCCAGGACTTGCAAACTCAGAACCCTACGGCAGCGGCTGGTTGCTTAAAGTTAAAGTTGACGACTGGGGTTCAATTAAGTCTCAGTTAACCGCAGGAACTGATGTTGCTGCACCTTACGAATCCAAAATGGATGCCGATGGATTTGAAGGCTGCAACCCGTAAAAACACCACTGAATTACATAGGAAAGTTGCAAATTCATACCCATCAATTCGCCCACAGTCTTGATTCGATTAGGAGAAATGAAATATGCCGGACCAAACACTTGACACAAAAGGATTGAATTGCCCACTTCCCATTCTGAAAGCGAAAAAATCCATTTCGCAGATGGAATCTGGACAAACCTTGGAAGTTCTTTCTACAGATCCGGGCTCCGTACTGGATTTTGAAGCGCTTTGTCGTCAAACCGGCCATGAATTGCTGGAATCAAAGAAAGAAGATGGTGTCTTTATCTTTCTGTTGAAAAAGGCATAAATCGAATGAAAGTCGTCGGCTGCGAGCTGCTCAGGAGTAAGCATTTCGTTATGCCGTGATACTCCACGATAGGAGTAACGAATCCTGATCAAT
>JAJDXD010000134.1 GCA_022823405.1 Gammaproteobacteria bacterium | reverse complement strand
CCGAAGAAACCCTTTCGCCACAACAGGCTACCTCCAAAGTTTCGCTCTTGCTCAACCAGTACAACTCGGATTCCGTTTCTCGAACAAGCCAGTGCTGCACTCAAGCCCGCTGGTCCGCTTCCAACGATCAAAATTTGACAGTATTTGTGTCGCTTATCCGTAGTTGTCGCAATAGTACCCGACCCATTAGTTTGAATACGGCCTATGCCGGCAAAGTTTCTGATCACTTTTTCATAGATTCGATGCCAACCCCAATCAGGCCACAGAAAGGTTTTGTAGTAGAAGCCTGCCGTTAATAGTCGAGAGGTGCACGACAATACACCAAATGCATCATATTTTCTGGAAGGCCAGTTATTCTGGCTCTTGACTACTAGTCCCTCTGAAAGCAATACCTCAGTAGCTTTCAAGTTCGGGACGGGTCCGTCACCGGGTCTGGCACACTCGACTATTGCGGACGGTTCTTCGATACCGCTCGATAGTATCCCTCGGGGGCGGTGGAATTTTATTGATCGTCCAACTAGATGAATATTATTCGCCAGTAGTGCTGATGCGACCGTATCACCAGCAAATCCAGTGAGTTTTCGTCCATCGAAAGTGAACTCCAACGGTTTTGACCGGTCAATCGCGTTCCCAAATTCTGATGAGGAAATCCGGTTAATCTGCATCGCAGTTCCTGGAGGATACCTCCTCATCGCATGCTGACGGTTCACTGAATTCGTGAGTTAGAGAGTTTCGGGTAATAGATATCCAGCGTTCGCACCCGGACTTGTGATACCAATATTCTCGGATTTCACCCTTGGCGTTTTCTCGCAAGTGAACTGACTTGTGCCAGTCTTCAATTAAAGTTTCGGGCGAGTGTCGAAGATCGGGGAATTTAACATTAGCACCGCCATAATCAAACTCGCATTGATCACGCGGACCGCACCAGGGACAGGGAATCAGCAACATGACATCAGTGCAACCAGGTGTAAGGACCCGTACCGCTGTCGTCAATCAGATTTCCAGTTTCAAATCGACTGAGCGAGAAAGGTGCAATCAGATCTGGAGGACTTTTTTGAGTCAGCAATTCAGCCATTAGCCAGCCGACCGCTGGGGTTGCCTTAAATCCGGAATACCCCCACCCGCTATTGAGATACAGATTTTCGATGGGAGTGCTACCCAGAATTGCATTTCCATCCATCGGGATGTCAGCAGTACCAGACCAATGACGCATGAGTCTGAGTCCTGACAGAAAAGGAAAGATCTGGATTGCTCTAACAACAACGTCTTCAATGCTTGAAAACGATCCTCGTTTTGCAAATGACGGATATCCATCCGTTGCACCACCCAAAATAAACTCTCCCTTGTCAGTCTGACTGATATAGCAAAGCCCAGCGTTGTAGTTCACAACGACATCAAGAGCAGGTTTAACTGGCTCGGATACAAATGCCTGGACGTTAACCGATTCAATCGGTAGCAACAATCCGGCGAGTCTAGCAACCTCAGAACTTGCACCCGCAACACTGATCAAAACCTTCTCACATTCAACGACACCTTGGTTTGTCCTTACTCCTGTAACTTTCCCAGCGTTGATCTCGAAACTGGTAACCGGACAGTTTTGCACGACATGAACTCCAGATTCAACAGCAGATTTTGCGAATCCCCAGGCAACGGCGTCATGTCGAACGATTCCTCCTTTTTCCTGAACCAGTGCGCCAACAATTGGAAACCGCGTTGATTCACTGAGGTTGATTTGCGGTACTCGCCTCTGGAGTTGTTGTCGATCAAGAATTTTTGCTTCAGCACCTCGCAGGCACATGGCATTTGCGCGCAGAATGAAGTTCTCAAGTTCCCCATCAGAGTGTGCAAGATCGATGTATCCTCTGGGTGAATACATCAAGTTAAACCCAAGTTCTGACCCTAGGGTTCCCCACAACTGCAGGGCCAGATTCTTCAGTTCAAAACTCGCGTCCAGTAGATAGTCGGAGCGTACGATTGCCGTATTTCGAGCAGTGTTGCCACCGCCCAGCCATCCGGCTTCCAATACCGCTACGTTAGTTACTCCAAAGCGCGAGGAAAGATAGTGTGCGGTTGCAAGTCCGTGTCCGCCGCCTCCAACTATGATGATGTCATAATGCGACCGAAGTTCTGGAGTAGGGAGGATGTTCGGCCAGGATTTTGACCTTAACGAATTTCGTAACAGCGAGAATCCAGAGTACTTGAATTTACGCGGATTGCGCACAAGAATTATGTCTTCACAGGTGGTGGTTAGGCGACAAGCCAATCATCGTCTTCAACAACCACGATGATTGATGGGCCTTCGTGTTCAAGTGCGTCATTCAAGGCGCTGACAAAATCTTTCTGATTGCGAGCCAACGACCCTGGGCATCCAAAGGCATCAGCCAGTTTGACAAAATCCGGTGCGCTGGGGTTGACACCGATTTCCGGAATTTTTCGCTTGACCATACCATCCCGAATCATTGCATAGCTGTGATTGTGCCAAATCACGATTGGAATGCATAGAGATTCTTCGACTGCGGTGGCGACTTCGTTGACAGTAAACATAAATCCACCATCTCCGACGAGCGCCACAACGGGTGTGTCAGGTTTGGCGAGCTTCGCGCCAATTGCGCCAGGTACGGCGCAACCCAGCGTGCCGAAGCCTGCAGGGTAAATCCAAGTGCGTGGCAATTCCACTTTCATCGCTGCCGTCCCGGTGTACACAAGCTGGGCAATGTCTCCCATGATGATAGTTTCATCCGGGAGTACAGACCGCATTGCGTTGAGTACCTTAATGTGCTGTCGTTCAACATCGGTGAAGTCTCTCTCCTGATCAATTCGAACTTGATCAAGCTCCGCAATGACATCTCTTTTACTACCGGATATTTCCCTTGCCTGCCATTCGGCAATCATCATTTCACAGGCCGCCTTTGAATCCCCGTGTACTGCGACAGTTGCAGGGAAAGCATCATTAAAACGCGACGAATCGATGTCAATACGGATAACTTTACCATTGACAGGCAAGTCGTAAATGAAACTGTCTGCTTCAGCTAGTTCTGTACCGATTGCAAGAACTACATCTGCTTTAGCGAGATAGCGTTGAACTGCTGGGCTCAAAACACCGCCGGTCAAGCTCAGGGGATTGGAGTCAGGGATGATACCTTTACCTGCATTGGAAGAGATGACACCGGCATTCACGAGTTCCGCCAGTGATACGACTTCCTTGGATGCATGCTGAGCACCACCGCCAACCGCAATAACTGGTGAAGTCGCTGTACTTAGCAGATCAACAGCCGATTTGATTGCAGCAGGGGTCGGAAGTGGCTTGTCTGAAGGTGCTGCAA
Source organism: Gammaproteobacteria bacterium (assembly GCA_022823405.1). Taxonomy (GTDB): domain Bacteria; phylum Pseudomonadota; class Gammaproteobacteria; order Arenicellales; family JAJDZL01; genus JAJDZL01. The sequence continues at coordinate 17,830 of JAJDXD010000134.1, read as the reverse complement.
TATGCCATTCTTCGTCAACAGGTAATTCCATGACATCAATTGGAATAGCGATATGAACCGGACGCGGTCGGTCAGATTCAAAAATAGTGAAAGCTCTTGCGATTAATTCCGGTAATTCACTCGGATGATGAACCATCGCACTGAACGCTGTCAGTGGTCGGGTGATGGCACAAAGATCGGTGGTTTCATGCAGTCTGCCCCAGCCTTTACCCAACGAAGGGCTGTCGTTTGCACTCGAAATGACAAGCATGGGAATTGAGTCTGCGTAAGCCTGACCGATTCCAGTTGCAGCATTGGTAACACCTGGTCCGGTTATCAGTGTGCAGACTCCAGGCTTACCAGTCACTCGAGCGAAGCCATCAGCCATGAAACTGGCACCCTGTTCGTTTCTGGGAGTTACGGATTTTACCTTGCTCGCTTCGATTCCTCGGTATAGTTCCAGTGTGTGCTCACCTGGAATCCCAAACACCAGTGACACACCGTAGCGCGCCAGCAGGTCCATCAATGCTTCTCCACAGGTTCTAGTATTAGTCACAAGTGTCTCCTAGACTGAATGAGGACGGATACGGGGGATTATGACATTAAAATTTACAGACTGAACATTGCAAATTTTGCGAAGTAGTATACCAGTAGTGAAAATGCTCTGAATGCTGAACAAATTCAACAAATTGAAAGTGGACATTAGCGGTTGCAGAACGATAAACCAATATCAGCGAATTTGATTTCTGGTATTCATTTCAAGTGATTTTTCATAATCGCCATTATTTCATAGTATTAGCAAGCACTGGACTTCATAGTTATGCCAAATAGCGCTTCAATTGCACCAAAACCTGTACTGAAAACAATTGACTATTACATGGTCGGAATTTCCAAGCTTGAAGGATTCTCCAATCCAATTAAGCTTTCCTCCAACGAGTCTGCTCTTGGCATGAGCCCATTGGCAATTGAAGCGGGTATGAAGGCGCTTGAACGGGGGTATTTGTACCCGGAAGTGGATACAGAGCAACTCGCCGTTGCTATTGGAGACTGCTATCAACTATGTCCCGAGCGGATGGCTTTTGGACCGGGTTCCGATGAATTACTTCAGAGAATCGTAAATACATTTGCCGGACCGGGTGAAGAGCTGATTTACAGTAAAAACGCGTACATGCAGTTTCCCATTTATGCAATGCTAGCGGGTGCGATTCCAGTTGCAGCAGACGACGTAGATTTCCGCTATAGCGTTGACGATATTCTCAGTTTAGTCAATGACCGGACACGAATTGTGCTGTTGGCGAATCCTGACAATCCTTCAGGCACATATTTGACGGGTCCAGAGATGCGGTACTTGCACAAAAACTTGCCATCCAATGTGCTTCTGATTATTGATGCAGCCTATGAAGAGTATGCACGGGTTGATGACTATGAATCAGGAACGAATTTGGTTCACGAATTTGACAATGTCATTGTGACTCGAACCTTTTCCAAGGTTCACGGTATGGCTGGTCTGCGTCTAGGTTGGTGTTATGGACCGGAGTGGGTTGTTAATTTGATTACCAAAATTGGTCCTTCGTTTCCGGTTAACTGCACCGCTTACGCTGCAGGTATTGCAAGTCTGAAAGACACAGAATTTACCCAGAAGGTACTTGATCACAACGAGCGGTGGACCAATTCGCTTATCAGTGAGTTTAGAAGTCTGGGCCTCAACGCTTATTCCAGTCAAACCAATTTTGTTCTATTAGGGTTTCCACCGGAGTGTGGGCGAAGTTCCGATGAGACAAACAGGCATCTCAATTCGAAAGGAATCATTCCCCGACAGTTCGCACTTCCTGATTTTGTAGACAAATTGCGAATTACTGTAGGGACAGATGAAGAGATGCAAAAAACAATTGATGTCATGCAGCAGTTTCTTCGTTCGGCTTAGATGAGTTTTGAGGCTATCTCAAAAGTGTCAGAGTCTGATACTAAGCCTTTTAAAAATCAGATTGAAAGAGGAGAGTTGCCAACTATCGACTCGGGAAAATCCGAAAGCTAAGGTAGTGAGTTAGTTTCTGAATTGAATTGGTGGGTATTGGGTGCTGTCCAGCAATTGTCCGTCCTTCAGTTCCGGATTATTAATGAGCTTGTTGATCTCACCATCGGTATGGTACGTTGCTCCTTCTTCGGTGTAGCGGACGGCATAACCTCTGCGCGTTGCAAGTGATGTGTTCGCTTTTGCACCGTGCACTGTCATACCATCAAATACGAGAACATCCCCTGGCTCCATTTCCCAACAGAGAATTTTGTGTTTGTCCCTTTCTGATTCAAAATCAGGTAATGGATCAAATTTACCTTCTGTGCCCTCGTAATAATCAGCTTGACTGCCATCTTTCACAACCGTGAAAGGCTGAAACCACTTATCCCACAAGTGGGATCCAGCAATAAATTCCAAAGGTCCTGAATCAAATTTAATTGGATCGACTGTCAGCCAGACTGTGAGCGCGTTCCCGTTTCTTACCGGCCAGTAGGGCAAATCATTGTGCCAAGGGGTTGCAGGATCACCAGCAACTTTGGCAAAAACCTGATCGTACAGCAGGTTGATTTTTGACGATTGTAGGAAAGTGGCGGCAATTGCTGGCGCTACGGAATCGAGGCAAAACTCACGACAGGCTTCATCGTGCTCCCATACTCTTTGACGGTGAAAATAACTATCGACCTGTTCAAGAGAATGATCTATGGAAGTGCGAAGCTTGGAAAGCGTGCTTTCCTCAATCACAGATTCAAGTAATATTGCACCATCTTTAAAGTAGGAGTTTAGTATGTCCGATTGAACTGCAAAGGTGTTCCGAAGCAGATTTTGTTCATTATGAAGATGTGTCAACATGGTCAGTACACAAGATGGGTGAGAAGTTATGAAAACCTGGGTTTCTACATGAGTGTATTTGAATTTTCGGCGGTAGTGTTTCAGATTTGTAATAAGTTGCAACGAAGTATATTACAGAAATCAAGGATATCCAGACAGCAGAGACCAGACTATTTGGTATCTGATCAATTGCGCTTGAATCACGTCAATTTTTCAACATATTTTTGTTCTGGAGTAACCTTGTTCTGTGATTGACGTTTCTTGCAGTCTACAAGAAGGTCAATATCCATTTTGTTAACTTAAAATGTTGAACAAACAGCTTAATTCATTGAAATTCTAGTCGAAGTAGAGGAGCTCTTGTGATGTCTTATTCGTATAACCTCGGTCCATATTTTGACTCCATAAACAGCACTAGCAACGAGCAGGAGACCTGGTTAAACCGCGGCCTGGTCTGGCTCTATGGCTTTGATCTGGAAATGTCATTTCGGTGTTTCAAGCAAGCTTCTGAACTCAATCCGACATCTGGAATGGCCTTTTGGGGAATGGCCTGTACCTCTGGAAGCTACTACAACAAACCTTGGGCGAGGATGCAGAAAGACGAGCTTGTTCAGAAGCTGGAAAAGACTTACCGGTTGTCCCGTGAAGCGAAGCTAAGAGTATCAGAAGCAACAGACTGGCAGGCGATGATGATTGAAGCGTTGCCAACGCGCTATCAGTCTCCAACTCCGGTTGCTTTGGAAGAATATCAACGTTGGAATGATGATTACGCTGAGGCAATGCGACATGTGTATGAGGCTTTCCATGAAAATGATCACGTCTGTGCTCTGTTTGCTGAAGCGCTGATGACCCGAACACCATGGGCGTTATGGAACTTGAGGTCAGGTAAACCTTCTGAAGGTTCATCGACTCTAGAGGCAATTGAGGTTCTGGAAAAAGCGATGGAGCGAAGAGAAAGCGCTGGAAAAATTCCTCATCCAGGTGTACTGCATATGTACATCCATGTGATGGAAATGTCTCCGGTCCCAGAAAAAGCCCTTAGGGCGAGTGACCAACTCCGACAGCTTGTTCCAGATTCAGGCCATTTGTGTCACATGCCATCTCATATCGATGTGCGGTGTGGTCTTTACTACGAAGCCGTTATTGCGAACGACAGAGCAGCTGTCGCAGACAATACTTACGTGAAAAACGAAGGCATCCTAAATTACCATGCGTTTTCGCGTATCCATAATTTGCATCTGAAAGTGTATGCAGCCATGTTTCTAGGTCAGTATTTTCCTGCACTTGATGCTGCGAATAAAATCATTGAAACCGCCCCAGAGGAGTTGCTTAGAATTGAGAATCCGGCAATGGCGGACTGGTTGGAAGGCTATGTTGCAGTTGAGGCACACGTTTACATACGTTTCGGACGCTGGGAGGAAATCATCCATCACCAACTTCCGGAAGATTCGGAGCTTTACTCAATGACGACTGCCACCTGGCACTACGCAAAAGGTATAGCCCATGCAGTGCGCAGCGAGATCGATGAGGCGAAGGCAGAACAGAAAAAGTTCTACGATGCTGTAAAACGGGTTCCCAATTCTCGCTATTTGTTTAACAACTCTTGTCAGGATGTTCTAAAGATTGCAGATCAGATGCTTTGTGGTGAACTTCACTACAGACAGGAAAACTACGATGAAGCATTTAAGCATTTGCGAAGGGCGGTCTACCTCGATGACAACCTGAAGTATGACGAACCTTGGGGATGGATGCAACCAGCCCGTCATGCATTGGGTGCGCTATTGCTGGAGCAGGGGCGAATAGAAGAAGCCAGACAGGTTTATCTGGATGATCTAGGACTCTCCGATACATTGGTTGGCACATCCCAACACGTCGATAATCTTTGGAGTCTGCACGGCCTGGTAGAGTGTCTGGAACGAATGGGCAAAAAGAAGAAAGCCGATTTTTTCCGTAGTCGACTAAATCTTGCCAAAGCTAGAGCAGATGTACCCATAAACGCATCCTGCGCCTGTAGGCTTGAACATCACTGTTGTGACGGATAGGTTAATGGTCAGGGAGGAATTGCGCGCCAGGAATCAGTGAATGCACATTCTTTATTTGATGATGACAGGTTCTTCTCCAGGCACGGGTGTGTTGTTCGCAGCTCCTCGTCTGATGACAGCCTCTCGTCCGCCATGCTTTTCTATCAATCGAGCCTGATCTGACAGTGCCGCCAAATTAACTTCTTCCGGATCGAGCATCGAAAGCAGTTTGTGTTTTAGACCACTTAGTGTTGCAGCATAGCTTGGGTCTGATGCAAGATTGTGCATTTCTTCCGGATCAGCATCCAGGTCATAAAGTTCCGACATGTACCCTCCTGCGTAATGCAGGTACTTGTAAGAACCTGCACGAAGCATATAGACACCGGAAATCGCGCCAGCAGCATGATATTCACTCAGCACAATACGGTCGACATTGTCCGGTTCTGAAGCTGTGTTTAGTAATGATCGGCTAGGGAGTACTTTATCACTCGCTGTATCTGGCAGACCAACCCCATCCAGTATGGTGGAATACATGTCCAAAAGGGACACCGGTGTTTCACAAACCTGTTCTTCTGGAATGTTCGGCCCAGCCATGATGAGAGGAATACCTGCAGATTCTTCATGCATAGTTGACTTGCCCCACAACCGCCTGGCTCCGATATTGTCTCCGTGATCGCTTGTAAAGAAGACCCGTGTGCTATCACTCAAGCCTGACTCTTCCAATGTCGCTAAAATTCTCCCTACATTTTCATCCATGAAACTGATTAGACCCAGATATGAAGCCAAGATTATTTTGCGATGTTCGTTGTCCGGGATATATCGCTCGTAAATGAAACAATCATTGAATCCTTTCCACCACGGATGGGTTGAGAACAGATCTGTGTCCGGTGGTTTGAAGTCGGGGAGACTGTCAAGCGGATACATGTCATAGAATCTGCGCGGTGCAATGATGGGAAAATGCGGGCAAATCATTGAGACAAACAATACCCAGGGTGTCTTTGCTGATTTGCTGTCTCGGTCCCGAATCCAGGTGCAGGCACGATTGGTGATATCAATATCGTATTCCTGGTACTTGGAATTTCCGGGGCCTACTTCCTCAACATATTGTCTTGCCTGATAGCGAACTGGCAAATTCGGACGAATTGAACCGTGAAGATCTCCCACACCCATCATGATATGCATGGGAATGATTTGTTCATCAAATCCTGTGTCATCATTTTCCGAACGGTAATGAAGCTTCCCGATCGAAACCACTGGAAATCCAGCTTCCTGAAGCCGATGTCCCCAACTCGGTAGGCGGCCATCGTAGGCGATTGCGTTATCCCAGTAGCGGTGGTCGTGAACATACCGTCCTGTGGCAAAGCTTGCTCTTGCTGGAACACAGAGAGGCGAATTGGTATACGCCCGATTAAATCGGGTTCCTCTTTCGGCCAAGGCATCAAGGTTTGGCGTTTTCACCCAATCGTTTCCCTCGCAACTGAGCATTTTTGGATTGTACTGGTCGGCCATGATGACCAGCATGTTTGTCGGAGACATTTACTTAGCGTCTGGAAATAGTAATTCGACTGTTATACCGTTCGGGTCTTCAAGAAAAATCTGTCGCTGTTTGGTTTCTGGGGGACAGCGTTCGTGAAAATCTAGCCCAAGTGCTGAGAGTTTTGAATGGAATGCCGGATAGTCGGTACACTCCAAAGCAATATGGTCAACACTACCGGTACCCGAAATTGTCTGGCGATCACCTAAATAGTCCTTGAGCAAATCGTCGGCACCTGAAATTTCAAGGATATGCACAATGGGATGGCCTTGGGCATAGAGCCATGCGCCTGGAAACTTGAACGGTGGGCGAAACCCATTCTCTAGCCCCAGCACATTGCAGTAGAAATCCACTGTTTGCGCAGCAATTGCGGTGCGGATTGAGAAGTGGTTAATGTGCTTGACTTTCATAATCGTCTGGTAGTAATCAGTCTTCAATCGTCCCGCTTAAAACTAAATGCTCTAGTGAACAATCCTTACAGTCACATTCACAAGAACGAATCAAATTCAATTGGAATAAGTATACAATTTAATGTAAATAAGGTTATATTGTATATAAAACTTGATTTATTAATACAAATAATATACAAAACATCTTATGAACAAGAGTATTGTACACCTTGTCAATGATCAGGAAATGCCTCTGGAAGGTAGTACGCTGGCCGATTCGATTCGTCGCAAGCTGGCGGACGAAATCATGTCTGGAGCACTGGGATTGGACCATCGTCTTGATGAGGCAGAGCTGGCGGAACGATTTCAGGTTTCTCGTACGCCCATACGGGAGGCCTTGAGGCAACTGGCTGCAACCGGATTGATTCAATTGCGACCTAGAAGAAGTGCGATTGTTGCGCCTGTCGACATAAATTTAATTAGTCAAGGATACGAAGCAGCTGCAGAGTTAGAAGGAGTTTCTGCAGCTTGGGCGGCCATCCGGGGTTCTCTATCTGAGAAACTGGAATTAGTAGAATTAAATGCAGTTTGTGAAGGTTTGATTGTCAAAGGTAACTATGAGTCCTTTGCCAACGCCAATCGTGATTTTCACAACAAGATTGCCGAGATTGCGAAAAATGAAAGCCTTGCGTCGGCAGCAATGTTTGTGCGCGTGCAGATCGCACCATTTCAGCGTTTTCAGTTTCATTCCGAAGAAGAGCGTCAACAATCCACTTTGGATCATAAAAGAATTGTTGATGCGATCATTAGAAAAGAAGCCGATTTAGCCAAACGTGAAATGTGCAACCACATTCTAAGAGCAGGTGTCACTGCAGTCGCAGAAATCAAGGCTCGGCTGTCAGATGAGAACGGATAGTTCCAATGCAATTGAATCAATAAACACACTGAAAAAGGCGACCCTAGATGGGCAACAAATTTGAAGATTATGATTGTTATATTTCCACAACATTAGGAGCGGTGAGATGACTCGTTTTTTACTTGCTTTAACTATCGCAGCAACTATGATGGTTTCACCAATATGGACATTTGCTGCAACCAAAATTAACATCTATTCAGGTGTTAGTCCAGCATTTTCTGTGCCATTCGTCGCACATGTCAATGGCTATTTTGCAGATGAAGGTCTTGACGTTGAAATCAAGACATTTCAGGCCGGCGCGGCTGCTGCTGAAGCCTTTCGATCAGTTGGTGCGCAATTTTTGGTGACCTGTGATCAGCCGATGATTCAGAATGCAGCGGCTGGAGATTCTGTGATCATCACACAGTTTTCAGCGAGCAGCAGTATGGTTTGGGTGATGGGCCCCAAAGACGCTACAGGCCCTGCGGATCTGAAAGGGAAGAAGATCGGAGTATTCCGTAAATCTGGATCTGAATTCATGTTGGAAAGATTTATGGAGTCTGGTGGCCTGTCAGTCGATGATGTCGAGATGGTCCATTTGGCACCCTTTGATCAAGTGCCTGCTCTCGTGAATGGCGATGTCTACGCAATTTCCTTGTGGAAGCCATTTGATGTCAAAGTCATGGGACTTAGCGATGATTTCGGAATTCTGGCGACTACTGGAGATGTTGGTTATCAACTTTATTGCGGTATGCTTGCGTCCCGTAATTATCTCGATTCAGCACCTGAAGGTGAAATGGAGGCGTTCATGAGGGCGGTTAAAAAAGGTTCCGACTTCCTGATCAATAATCCTGAGGAAGGTGCTGAAGCGATCGCAAAATTTACGAAGCTAAAGATTGAAGACGTCAAACACACAATTGACGGGATGAATTTTGAACTCGTAAGCGATGAGGCGTTTCGAACTCAGATGAGAAATATCGAGAATTTTCTGCTAAAACTAGAAATCCTGAAGGAACCGGTGAATTGGGATGAGGCAGCGGATTACTCACATATCAAAAAACTCGATCCTGATCTTGTACGAGATATGTAATTTTTCCTATCCAGCTTCTGGTTTGTATGCCAGGCTGCAACGACAAATCGTCACGTGCAGGATAACTGGAAACAATTGAAAATTAGCGGGCTTTCCAAGAAGTTCTTGAGAGGGCCCGTTATTCTTTCGGACATCAATCTGACTGTCGACCGAGGTGCTTTCCTTTGCATACTAGGGCCTAGCGGTTGTGGAAAAAGTACGTTAGTTGACTTGATTGCCGGATTTGAACCGCCTTCAGAGGGGGTTATTTCATTCGATGCAACTCCAATTCGAGGCCCGGGACCTGACCGAGTTGTCATCTTCCAGGATATCAGCAACGCACTCTTTCCTTGGCTGACAGTATTGGAAAATACTGAGTTCGTCCTGAAAAACTTTGTGCGAAACAAAAATCAACGTCGCGACCAAGCGATGCAGGCACTTGAACTCGTCGGACTAGGTGGCGACACCCAAAAATTCCCTTCAGAGCTTTCGGGGGGTATGAAGCAACGCGTACAAATAGCCCGTGGTTTGGTAATGGACCCACACGTCCTGATTATGGATGAGCCATTTGCAGCGCTCGATGCCATAACACGTCGACGCATGCAGTACGAACTGAAGGATCTCTGGGAAAGAACTCACAAAACCGTGATATTTGTCACGCACGACATTACAGAAGCGCTGATTATGGCGACCAAAGTTACGATTTTGTCATCAGGTCCTGGCGCACATATTCTTGATTCATTTGATCCTGGTCTTGCCAGCGACCGTGATCCAGCCGACGCCGAATTCATCAACGCCTATCGTCGCGTAGAGTCATTGATTGGCAATGAACATAATGATAGTGAATCACATGCTGAGTAGAGACTGAGATGCACGTTGAGCGATTTGGACCGTTCTACGGTGTTTTGCTGTTTTTCACCCTGTGGCAGATTGGGGCTTGGGCAGTCGGAACGCCCTTGCTTTTTCCAGACCCTGCAACTGTCATGCTGGGATTGTGGCAATTAACAGCAACTGGGGAGATTTTTTTTCATCTGGCTTCGACTCTACAGCGACTGATTATTCCGTTGGCGGTGGGTATTCCAATTGGTGCGGTTTTAGGTTGTGCTATGGGGGCATCACGTGATGTCAATGCATGGTTTGATCCTTATCTACGCATGGCAAACTCAATACCAGCCATCGCATTGATTCCGTTTGCTTTGCTGTGGTTTGGAGTAACGGAACTAGCACGATATTCACTAATTTTCTACGTAAGCGTTTATGTCGTGGCCTTAAATGCCAGGGAAGGTGTGGCTCAAGTACCCTATTTGCGAATAAAGGCTGCGAACACTCTTGGGGTACTCGGGATCTCAGCATTTTTTCGAGTTGTCGTGCCATCATCATTTCCATCAATTCTTGCGGGTATGCGAACCGCGACTGGATTGTGTGTAATGGTGGTTGTCGCCGCAGAGATGTTAGGCGCAACCAACGGATTTGGCTATCTCATCATTCTCGGTCGCCAGAATTATGATCCAACCTTGATCTTTATTGGCATTCTTGGACTGGGTTTACTGAGCATCTTTTTAGACCGTACGATTGAATTTGCCATTGAGCGCTTTATGCCGCGCTGGTCTGTTAAACGACGGGTCTGAGTGCTTGGCGATGTTTGAACAGGGGATTCAACGAACTTTAGTTGTCGCGACCTTGTCAATTCTGACGGGGGTGATCTTATGGGGTTTGTGCAGTGGAACGATCGTCAATGAAACTCTGCTTCCACACCCTTTCTCAGTGTGGCAAGAGGTAGTCACTCAGTCGGATTCGGGCTTGCTTTGGGAGTCAATCAGTATCAGTTTGTGGAGAGTCGCCTGGGGATGGGTTCTGGGTGTGGGCGTCGGAATCATTACAGGATTGATTCTTGGTCAACTGCGTTCCGTTAATGCGGTCATGGGTCCAATTTTTGAATTCCTGAAAGGCGTCGCGCCGATCTCACTGGTACCAATAATGATCTTGTGGTTTGGTATTGGGGAGTTACCAAAGGTCCTCATCATCGCTTATATCACTTGGGTCGTCGTAACCGTAGGTACGATGACTGGTGTAAGGGAGGTGCCGAAAACCCGCTTGAGGGCGGCACGATGCATGGGGCTGTCCGAGCTGCAGGTGTTCTGTCGAATCATTCTTCCATCGGCCGCATCCTACATTCTCGTGGGCATGCGGACTGGTATAGGTTTTGCATTTATCGCGCTGGTATCTGCGGAATTCATTGCGGTAGACAAGGGAATCGGTTTTCTTATCATGGATTCACGCCTTAACCTGCAGACTTCACTCATGGTGGTAGGAATTATTTCACTCGGTGTTCTAGGTGCGGGAAGTCAGATTTTGTATGACGTGATTACTCGCCAGATTCCGTGGCTATCTCGATTTCGTCGACATTAGGGGAACTAAATGAGTGATGAATTTACTGAATCTTCAATGAGTCTCGAAGATGCGATACGTAAGGCGGGTGGCCCAATCAACCTGCTACGTTCGTCGAATATGGGCCCCCATCCCTTTCCCGTAATTCCGCCGGAATTCTCAAATTGGCGAGATGAGCAAAGAGCTTGGGCAGAGAGTGTATCTCTTTTGGAACTGTCCTATCACATGACAGAATTGCACCTGACGGGACCTGACGTCATTCCATTTACATCTGAACTGGCCGCAAACCGAATTGATAATTTAACCCCAATGCGTGCCAAACAATTAATTTTGGCAGCACCTGATGGCAGATTTATTTCTGATGCAATCATTTTTTGTGAGTCAGAAAACTTTCTCCGAATCGTCGGTCCCCCTACTGCGAGTAACTGGGTTCAGTTCAACTGCCAACGGTCGAATTATCGAATTGAATGGTCGCGGGATGAAAACATGATTATTCCTCGTGAACGACGTGATGTTTTCAGATTTCAGTTACAAGGTCCCAATGCTCTTGCATTAGTGAAGGAGGTGAGTGAAAATGCTTTGCCAGATATCCGATTTTTTCAAATTGGGGAACTCAGAATTGCCGGAAAAAACATTAGAGCTTTACGCCATGGCATGGCTGGAAAACCGGGTTTTGAACTGATTGGCTCCTGGGAAGACCAACACGCGGTTCGTGAACTTGTCGAACGTATAGGAGAGAAACATGGCCTTCGAAAAGCCGGGTCAATTGCGTTTGGTACAGTGTCGCAGGAATCCGGTTGGATGCCTCGTCCTTTACCCGCAATCTACGACAGTTCCGAATTGAAAGACTTTCGCAAGTGGCTTCCAGCAAATTCATTTGAAGGGGCTGCTTCGTTAGGTGGGAGTTTCGTATCCAAAAAAATATCAGATTACTATGTCGACCCCATTGAAGTAGGCTATGGAAATCTGATTCACTACGAGCATGAATTCGTTGGCCGCGAGGCGCTAAGAGAGTTGCATGACAACCAAAGACGAACCAAAGTTACTTTGGTGTGGAACAATGAGGATGTATTCACTGCAATTCGAGAAGCGCTTGTTCCTATAGGACAGCGAGCCAAGTTCATTGATTTACCAGTGCCTGTTTACGCGTCATTTCCTGTAGACAGTGTAGAAATCGAAGGTAAACATATTGGAATTTCACAAAGAATGTCTTTTTCTTCAAACGCTGGTGCAATTTTGTCGCAGGCGATAGTTGATATGGAATATACCCAACCAGGCACTGAAGCTGTTTTATTGTGGGGAGAACCGAATTCTCGGCGAAGGACAGTTGAAGCGCATGAGGTGCGCGAGATTCGCGTTTCCATTGCTCCAGTGCCTTACTACAAAAAGTTAATCAGGGATGAGTAGTTCCTGGGAGAGAGTGGCTACGAATATAGACCAGCGGATGCGGATCAAGTTCTGATCCCATCAACACCGCGATTCAGTTGACTCTCAATTCCGACTAGCGTTAGATTCAACAGTAGTCCCTTGGTAACTCGAAAATTAACAAAATTTTTGTCCTTGAATCAATCGAATTTCTATTGATTTTCGAAGTAATAAAAGTCAAGCTATCGGAAGAGAAAACGACTACAGGCTGCGATTGACGCGCCAAAGCAGCAATTTGACCCCGACGGCATCCGTTTGCAGCTGCACATCGAACAGCTTTTGAGGTGCTTCAAATACAGCAGATCCACCATCAGCCGGGTGGGTTTGCGGGGACGGCCGGACTCGACTCGATACAACGTACCGAACCGATTGCCGAACACGCGCCAGTCGATCAGTGCCGACTAGCATCGCCTCAATTACAGTAGGCAGTCACAATAAATATCATTTCAAATCCCATCGCTTCAAACGGCGGCAACGCAGCTTCGCTGAATTCACCAATATCTCATACGCGCATAGCATCCTTTTCAGATCATTCATTTAGGAAATTTGGTCTTTCCTTACAGCAAGGTACTTGAGAGCGACAGTCTTTGGTGACAAAAGTCAGTGCTGCAACACATGAGAATTCGGCAACTCTGTACTGGCTTTAACTAAAATTGCGATACGTTGCGACCCGGGATGTGTGTAACAATAATTGATGCAAAGCCTGAGTCCGGATGGTTTATCACTTTGATAATTCAAATTTGAGGAGATGAAAAATGGCTAAAGCGATACATTCGATGCTTCGGGTTCTTGACGAGGAACGTTCGATTGATTTTTATGATAGGGCTTTTGGTCTGCAAGTTGCCGAAAGAATGGATTTCCCTGAATTCACCTTGGTGTATTTGCGTAATTCTGAAGCCGATTTCGAACTTGAACTGACGATTAACAAAGACTGAACCGAACCTTACGAACTCGGAGACGGGTATGGACATCTGGCGGTTACGGTACCCGATCTGGAATCCGAACACGCTCGATTTGAAGCTGAGGGGCTCAGTCCGCGCAACCTCGTTGAATTTGCTCCAGGAGGCGAAATAGTAGCGCGATTCTTTTTCGTACAGGATCCCGACGGTTACCAGATTGAGGTAATCGAATCCGGTGGTCGCTATGTATAAACCAACAACCCAAGGTAATGGGGAAAAGTAATATTAACTAATGTCAGAATCTAGAGTTTCTGACACGGCAGAAACCGCAGCCGCCTTTGAAAGCAAGCACTTGACCGATGTCAATGATTCCTTTGACATCGTCGACGTCAAAAACACGGTGCCATCGAAGCGGTGCTATCGGAATTAAGACAACAGGGATTTGACCGACTGATTAGCTCTAAGGCGTCCAATTACCGGAAACCGACACTCGCCATGATAGCCGCCTGAATCAGTTTCACTACCAACTAACCTTCCCAGAATCGACTGTTGAAACGGAACACAAACTTATAGATGTACTCTTACAGAATTTTGTGCGACATACCATGACATGTGCGTCTGATGAATTGTTTAGCGGTGGAGCCGATACTCAATTGAGCCCGGCTCGGCAGTAGGTGCAAGCCAAGGTAAAGGATTCGAAAGCTACAGGTCAAATTTGTTGGTATCGACCCCAATCAATAACGCTCGACTGGAATCAGGGCGCGACAACTGATTGTGAAGCAGTGCCGCGCACCTGAAATTTCAATTAAGCGGCTTTTTCGAAAGAGGGTGGATTGTAAAAAGGCCGGTCGCCAACGATCGTAACACGATTCATGAGCCGGTGTTCTGCTCCATAGTCATGTGATGCGTAGTGTTGCGTGCACCGATTGTCCCAGAATGCGATATCACCTGTCTGCCACGTATGTCGAATCTGAAAATCGGGTAACTGGGAATGACGAAACAGCAGTCTTAGCAGGGCATCGCTTTCGAGCTCCGATAATTCATTGATCCGCTGTGTGTAGTATTCATTCACATAAAGCGAGGTTCGTCCGGTCTCTGGATGTGTTCGAAGAACTGGGTGAGTCATTAGCGGGAAAGCTTCTTTAAGTTTCTGAACCCGCTGCTCTCCACCTGGCTTCAATCTTAGTGCAGTACCCCAGCCACGCTCAATAGAATGTTGAGCAGTCAGTTCATGAAGCAGATTCCTGATCGGTTTAGACAGCTTGTCATAAGCAGCATACATACTGGCGAAAAGGGTGTCTCCGCCAGCTCCTGGAATTTTCCTGGCAATCAGGATGGAACCCATAGATGGCGCTTCCTGATAAGTCACATCAGTGTGCCACTGGTGCTCGGAATCGCCGGCTCGACCCTTTGATTCGATGACGGTGAGACGCGGATCTTCGTCTTTGCAATCAAACACCGGGTGTGGTTCGTCAAGCTCACCAAAATAAGCGGCAAATCGCAAATGATCGGATTCGGAAATTGATTGTTTTCTGAAAAACAGAACACCAAATTCCAACAGTGCACTTCTGATTTCTGATACCGCCTCTTGAGAAAGAGGTTGACTCAGATCTATATCGTCGATAAACCCGCCCAAATGAGGCGATCGGCGGGTGGCGGTGAAATGTTTGAATTTCATAATTACTCCACGAATTCAGGCGTTAGGTGTTATCTGGTTGGTAAGCCCAATTGCATTGATAGACTGCTACAGGTAGCGATAAACCTTGTTATTCTAATCCGTTGATTTCATTTGATGCAAATAATTTTGATCGCTAGCAGCCAACTGATGTGACCCGATATTTTAGATTCAACGTCTATCAGCACGCTATAAAAATACTGATTCTCGCCTGGCAGAAAATCGTATTTGGTGAACAGGAAGGCTCCAAATTGGCCGGAGTAGTGGTAGCAAAAGGTGATAGCCATTCAATAGCACCTACGAAATTTTCTTTCGGTTAAACGACTCAAACGAAATCCCATAATACATTGCATTTACAAGATTGAAATCTTCTAAATGAATCCTGTTCTGCACTAACTTGCATAATACGCGGTTAGGAACTCATGGTTCAATTTAGAAATAGGCACATCAGTCAGCAAAATTTTGGTATCAAGCTAGTCGTGTTCGCTCTTTCGGATTTTTAATCGCTCTACAGCCAGTGCAGTTCGCTGTATTCCTGTGACTGAAAAATCGGATAGCACGTTCTACGTAAACAAAAACATTTAACGTTCAGAAATCTGACGTGCAAATACTGCAGGACGCCGAACCACCTGACTGATCAACTCAATAGGAATTGAAATGTACGGTGATTATTTAAGACGTGAATTCAAATGTTCGGGAGTCGTGGTACTTCCTGTCATACATGTGATTGATTTTGAACAAACCCGGCGAAACATTGATGTCGTTATCGACGAAGGGGCTCCAGGGTGTTTTCTTATTAATCATGACTTTGGCATTGATGAATTTCTCCCAATCATCAAAAAGGTCAGGAGAAATTATCCGACGCTTTGGTTTGGAGTTAATTTTCTAGCCGTATCGGCTGCTCGTGCAGTTCCAATTTTGGAGGATCTGCAAGAAGTTCACGATTGTGATGTAGACGCTTACTGGGCAGATAATGCCAGAATTGATGAATCCGCCAAACTCGAAGACCAATTTGAAGCAGCGGAAACTGAAGAAATTCGAGTGTCCAGCGAATGGCAAGGACTTTATTTTGGTGGTGTCGCATTCAAGAAGCAGCGGGAGGTTGACTTTGAAGATTTGAGTCGTGCCGCGGAACTTGCAGCTAATTATCTCGACATTGTCGTAACTTCAGGTGAAGCGACAGGCACAGCAGCACCAATTGACAAAATTAAACGAATCAGATTGGGTTCGAATCAAACAGCAGTCGCTCTTGCTTCTGGCGTCACTCCCGAGAATATAGATTGCTATCGAGACCAAATTGATGCGACGTTGGTAGCAACCGGCATCAACTACCCAGGTGATTTTTACAATATAGACCCGCTTCGGCTTCGCATGCTCTTGGAAGCTGCTCGCGAACCCTCAAGAAGCAGTGACCGCAGTGATCGCGATCATCGATGGTACGTTCAGTTGATGGCACCTCGCTCAAGAAGTGAAGAATATGCATGGCTTGATCCTAGTTCGGCTTACATCAATGCCAAATCATTTGCCACAATCGTCGATGATCTGGTCGAACCATTTAGTCCACTATCGGTTGATCTTGTAGCCGGTATTGATGCTGCTGGGTTTATTCTTGCAGGTGGGTTAGCCATGCGATTGGATAAGGGTGTGTTGACCATGCGAAAAGGTGGTAAAACACCAGTGGCTTTTGATGTGGTTCCGATGATAAATTATTCCGGTAAAACTCAAGAGTTGGAAATGAGAAAACCAGCCTTCACACCAGGTACCAGAGTATTGATTGTTGATCAGTGGATTGAGACAGGTGGTACGATGAATGCGGCGATACAGCTGGTTGAGCGTCAGGGAGGAATCGTAGCGGGAATCGCAGCAATTTGTGTCGAAGAAAATGATGCAACGAAGCTCATGCGCTCAAAGTACACGTTGTCAAGCTGCATTCTGCCAGGCACTGACCTCCAAGAACAATGCAATCGACAAACACTCGATAGTTTTGCAAATTTCGATCCAAAACTTTACATGAGTGATGACCGATTCAACGAGTGAGTAACTTTTTCGGTTTACCCTGTTGCGTCCGATTTAGTCCTTCATCCATCTGTGATAGTAATCATTAAATCTGGCGTTCTATCTACTATTGAGATTTGAGAAAGTTTTGAGTAAGTGTAAAGAGGAAAGCGTAGAGGGACTCGTCAGTGGAAGCTGTGGTAGCTACGTCGGTTCAGTTTCAATCATAAATTGGCACTGTAGCGCGAAATAGAATGTCTGCCACCTACTACTAGTTATTGAGGGCCTCGAATCCAACATGCCACACTTTGCCAATAATCTCGTTCTGGGCGCGGCATCCGCAAATTGTGGGTTCCTACAAAATCAGTGATACCTTTCTTGAAGAGCGCCATGCCGTTGCCTACAGCCGAATCTTTTGCATTGAGCGGTTGAAGTCCTGCGAAATGGCTAAAGTTCGCTGGCTTTCTTTCCATGGGCCTTGAGCTGAACTGTAACGCGCTGAAAATACCATACCTCTCCGATTACAATTGTCAGTAATCAAGACAATTGTACTTGTCTTTTTAAAAAGAGGTAAGTTGAAGTGTTGTCCAACGAGAAATGAGTCTGAAGCAGGATTCCGTTTCCAACGAGAAATGAGTCTGAAAAACCGAGGTGATCGGGTTCATCATAGGCGGATGAAGACGATCATGAAACTGGAAGAAATCAGGACTCTGGAAGACGTG
>JAJDXD010000151.1 GCA_022823405.1 Gammaproteobacteria bacterium | reverse complement strand
TGCCTTTGTCGTCCTCTCTATCATGTCAGGCTGCGATGCATTGATGATCGACCCGATCATGAACCAGGTTAAACCGTTTGATGATTTTCGATTTGCGGCGAACTCACTGACTGCAAAGGATGAATTTTCAGTAGCTTACCTGAAGTACATCCGTTCCCTTAGCCGGCGCTCGGTCCGTCCAGCAAGAAAACCAAAGGCAACTGCACAGGTGGCGTCAGGCTAATAGCAAAGATCACATAGACACAGATGCAACCACAGAGAGACTCAAAATGAAAGAACTGTTACCACGCGAGCGATTTACACGTGCCGTCAGACACGAAAAAGTTGACCGGGTGCCACTGCTGTACCGAATGAAAAGTGAAGCGAAAGAAAAAATAGCTCGCATATATGGCATTACAAAGACTGGTACCGGCATGAAGCATAATCCCGAATTGGAACTTCGGCTCGGTAATGATGCCATCATCTACCAGATTGGAATCAATGCGCAATTTTCGCATCGGCATATCGAAATTGGTGAGACATGGTACAACCACTTCGGTGTAGGCTACGGGAAAAGCGGTCTTAAGGGTCGCACTCCCGAGGAACATGAAGAGTTCACTAAGACCCAGGAATTTTGGGGACCGGCCAAAGTTGTTCCGGAAAACTTTCCCAATTTTCATCCCATTACTTCGATGGAGGATTTAAAGAATTACACCTGGCCTGACCCTGCCGATCCCGCACTGCTTGATCCAATCAAATCACTCTTGGAAGAGTACCAGGACGAATATTTCATCATTGTTGATCTTTCATCAACCTTGATCGAAGCCGCTTACGCGCACATTGTTGGAACCCAGAACTTTTTCCTCTATATGTTCGATCAGCCTGAATTAATCGATGGCGTTCTTGATGGATTGACTGAGTACTATACCCAACTTGGCAAGAATGTAATTGACTTGGGCATTGACATGATTCGGGTTGGAGACGATGTCGGCGCTCAGCAATCGATGATGATTTCACCGCTTCAATGGCGACAGCTTGCAAAGCCTCGATTTCAGTACATGTTTGATGAATTTCGAAAATCGAATGAGGATATTTTCATCAAACTACATTCGTGTGGAGACTATTCACCCATCATTGGCGATATGATCGAACTAGGCGTCGACCTGTCTGGATTGATGCAACCAACTGGCGGAAATAAGCACCAGGCCGAACTCAAGAAAAAATATGGCAAGGATATCGCTTTCATCGGTGGTTTCGATGTACAGCGACTATTACCACGCGGTCAAGTAGAGCAGGTTCGCCAAGGCGTTTGCGAGGTCATGAAAAACCTGGCAGCAGATGGCGGATACATCTTTTCACCGTCCCACTACATTCTGGCAGATGTACCCGTTCAGAACATTTTCGCAATGCTGGAAGCACAGCGGGATTTTGGAAACTACGGGCATTATCCATTGAACTGAGTAAGTAAATTGAATACAGAATTTTTAGATTACGAGGGCCCGGAAGAGCCTGAGTTGCAAATACCGGAAGGTTGGGAAAGCCGTGCCCCCGAGGGCTGGGAATGGCAGACCCTGTGGGAGGCGGTAGAAACCGGCGACCATATATACGCTGACGAGCGCGTGCGTGAAAGCATCGAGAAGGGTATTGACCCCCGTGTCATTCTAGATGACGGTTTGTTTCCGGGATTTAATCTACAGGCCGACCGATTCAGTGCGATGGTTATATTCATTCCGGAGATGTTGATTACGGCCAGAGCCATGAAGGCTGGCCTAGCACTGATTCGCCCCCTTCTCGCGGCACAGGCAGAAAAACCCATCGGTACATTTGTAATTGGCACGGTGCTCGGTGACATGCATGACATCGGACAATCTATTGTGACCATCATGCTAGAAAATGCTGGTTTCAATGTCATTAATCTTGGAACAGATGTCCATCCTGATAAATTCATTGAGACAGCACTCAATGAAAAAGCGGACCTGGTCGGTTTTTCAGCATTGCTTTCAACGACGGTTTACTATCAGAAAGTGACGATCGAAGAATTTCAAAATGCAGGACATCGAGAAAAAGTAAAAATTCTGATCGGCGGTGCCCCAACCTCCCCGGAATGGGCCGAAGAATGCGGAGCAGATGGTTGGGGTAAAGATGCTGTTGAGGCAGTCAGACTGGCGTTAAGACTGGTGGAAACCCCGCGCGAAGCCTGGGCGTAAAAATGTCTGAAAGGATCTCCGTAACCTTTGTCAGCACCTCCGGGCAACATGCTGACAAAATCGTACAGGTTCCACGAGATCTCACCATTCTCGATGCAGCTAGATACGCCGGCATCAACATTGAAGCTACATGCGGAGTACGCGGTCGCTGCAGAAGCTGCCGGGTAAAAATCCTTAAAGGTGCGATACCCCCGCCATCTGTGCAGGACACGGTACAGCTGGGCCACGATGAGGTTCTGGAAGGCTTTCGACTTTCTTGTCAAACCCGCATGCTTGACGATACCACGGTGGCACCCATGCCGCCGAAAACGGAAGAAGGTCACAAGATTCTTGAAGCACATGATCCAATGTTGGATACAGATGAGTTTCATCTGGATAGTGGCATCACAAAAATATCAGTCACCGCAAAAGCACCCGTCGAAGAACATCATCAAACTTCAGATGTTGAGGAAATTCTATCGACAATTCCAGATCTCGCACATCACAAAGTTCCAGTTCAGTGTATGCGCAAGATTCCACCAATTCTGCGGAAAGAAAGCGGCAAACTGACAGTCACTCGATTCAATGGTCGAATTATCGATGTAGAAGCCGGAGACACAACCGATAAACTGTATGGCTTTGCTTTTGACATAGGAACGACAAGTCTGGTTGGCACTCTGCTTGATCTTCGAACCGGTGAACAGTTGGCTACTGCAGGTGGGGTCAATGCGCAAGCAGTGTACGGTGGTGACTTGATGTCGCGAATTGCCTACGCACAGTTCGATGAGAAAAAACTGACTACGCTGCGGGCTAAAGTGATCAATCAGGTCAATCAGTACATTCGAGAATGCTGCGAGGAGGCAGGAGTCGATTGCGAACATGTCTACAAAATCGTCATTGTGGGCAACAGCTGCATGCATCACATCTTTTTGGGCATTGATGTCAGCTACTTGGGGTTGGCACCTTATGCCCCCGTGGTTCGAGAAAACTTGGTTTTTCCTGCAACGGATCTTCCGCTAAAAGCGGCTCCCAATGCACAGGTTTGTATGCTGCCAATCATCGCTGGATTTGTTGGTGCGGATACCGTCGCTTGCATATTGGCAACTCGCATTCACGAAAGTCCAGAAATCAGGACTTTAGTCGATATTGGAACCAATGGCGAAGTGGTGATGGGATCCCGCGATCGCTTGACTGCCTGTTCTGCCCCAGCCGGTCCTGCACTCGAAGGTGCGCAGATTCGAGATGGCATGCGTGGCGCTATCGGTGCCATCGAAAAAGTTGAAGTGAATGACGATTTCAGTTGTTTGACAATTGGCGACGTACCAGCCATTGGAATTTGTGGTTCCGGATTGATCGATGCAGCAGCCAAGATGATCGATGCCTGTGTGATGGACCGTAACGGTAATTTTAGAAAACATGATGTTGAACAACTGTCACCTACAATTCAAGAGCGTCTTGTTCTATCGGAAAATGGCTCTCGCGAGTTTATGTTGGTGCGGGAAGAAGACTCGGGCAAAAGCCGGAGAATTGGCATAACACAAGGTGATGTGAGACAACTGCAGTTGGCAAAAAGCGCAATTTATTCCGGCATCCGAATGCTCCAGTCCGTCATGAACATCAGCGATGACGAAATACAGCTTTTGATGTTGTGCGGGGGTTTCGGCAACTATATCAACATTCAAAGCGCAAAGACGATTCGGCTTCTTCCAGATCTTGAGAACGAACGGATTGCTTATGTCGGAAATGCAGCTCTACTCGGTGCACAAATGGCGCTGCTTTCTGAATCCGAACGAAACAACGCTTATGAAATTACTCAGAACATTGAGCATGTCGCATTAGCCGCTCGGCCCGACTTCCAAGATATATTCGTCGATTCAATGGCGTTTAAAGGATCGCCATTCCCTGTTTCATCCAAATCTAGCCGTAAAAGAAGACAAGAGCGACGACAGCGACAACTTGTATAAAATGCTGTAATATATTGTTGTAATATATTTACAAGATATTTTTCAAAAAGCAGGCATGCAATCCGACAACAGCGAGTTGCGCACCGTGCCACAGATCCACTTGTTGTTTGGATTTCTGGGTGCTGGAAAGACTACATTAGTCAGAAATCTTCTGCAAACGGCAGACCCTGAGTACCCGACTGCAGTCATTGTCAATGAGTTTGGCGACGTCGGAATCGACGGCGACATCATTCAGGGAAACACCATCGACACGGTTGAACTGGCTTCAGGCTGTATCTGCTGCACCCTCAAAGGCTCGCTGATGAGTGCAATTGAAGAACTTGCAATCGACAAAGGTGCCAAACGGATCGTGGTTGAAGCGACAGGTGTTGCTGATCCCGAAGACATGCTTGATGATTTAGAGGACTCCACTATTGCCGAAAAAATGAACGTGGCACCGATAGTAGTAGTCGTTGATGCATCATACTTCAACAA
>JAJDXD010000106.1 GCA_022823405.1 Gammaproteobacteria bacterium | reverse complement strand
CCAAATTCTGCTGCAGAGAAGACAAAATCTACGTCGCTTGTCTTGAAAACTCCGTAACTTTGTTTCAAATCAATAGTACGACGCATGGGTGCTGTAGCGTACATCAAACAGATGTCTGAAGGGTAATGATTTCGATTGGCTAACTGTCTTATCTCGTGAGACACCACATCAAGTACGCCAGTGACGTCGTCTGAAAATTCTGGTGGGCGAAGTTCATCTACTGTTGCACCGCATTCTCTGGATACTTTTGCAATTTCTTCGTCGTCTGTCGATACAAGCACCTGATCGAATAGAGTCGATTCCAAAGCTGTTTCTATGGAATATGAAATGATCGGTTTGCCACAAAACAAACGAATGTTCTTTCTTGGAATACGCTTGCTACCTCATCGTGCGGGAATGATTGCCACAGATTTCATTGATTTTTCTTTCGAGACCACAATGAAGATAACTCAAAACAGGTATGTCGAGACTTCGGATTGAAATCTGGAACTGATACTCTAATATAGTCTTTGAAATTCAGCATACCATAGGACCTTCTGAGTCGACAGGTGAATGCATAACTGATTGTCAGCGGATCAAGTTGCTAATCAAGGGACAAGATCGAGTGTAGTTTTCGTAATGTGCGAGAGATTTTATTTTGTTATCCGCCGGTTTGAGACATCGGAATACCTCGACAAATGTTTTGCCCGGCAGATTGACGAGATAGCAAACCGGTGCTGTCATGCTAACAATTTTGCTAGTCCCTCAAACGCTTAAAAAGTGAAAGAAAAACCAAAATTACAGCAGCAACAACAATACTACGCCACAGAAATGTCCAGAAGCCTATTTGGTGCTTGGGATCTTCACGGCTCTGAAACTGCTCATAGCTTAAAGAAACGTTGCGTGAAATATTTTTGCCAGAAATCATCACTTGTTCGAATACTGGTAAACTAATTAAACAGCGAATGTAGAAATTTTCGTTTGAACCGAGTTCTGCAATTTCTAGCCGACGACGATTAATGTCATCGTTGGTGACGTTTGTGATAGATAAATTTGGTACATAGTCGCACGCGTCGACCGTTGCTCTACCAAAATCCAAAGTAATAATTAATTCTTTGGCCATAACATCATGAATACTTCCGACCCGCACAATAAGTTCGAAAACAGATGGAATTTCCATTGGTACCTTGGACACATAGATTGAAGCAATTGAAACTGTCTGAGTGTCTTGACGGTTTTTTGTGGATGAATCTTGTTTTGTTACGTACGGTGTTTCAGTGATTGAGGGGACTTCCTACCATTTTACAAGTCCAATATGGCGGTAAAGTATCCGCCAAAAAAGCAATTTCCAAAACTGCTGGCTGATTCGACATTGATTTAGGTCGGCGTCTCATAAGATTAAGCAGCGATGTTAAGGTTTTTCGAATCCGCATTGAATTCGGTTTGATTTCTCAGCATTGCGCATGCGACATTGAGGAGCCGGTCTCCAACACTTCTGAGCGCCCGGGCATGCGAATGTCCCCGTGCACGCAGTATGGTATATTTGGCTTTGCTGATTTCCTCATGTTGCGAGGCGCTGTGCGCCCAATAATGGATGGCATTGCGCAGCCGGTCGTTGCAGGCGAGCCTGCGAATGACCCGATTGGATTTTCCCGAACGTTTGGTCACCGGGGCCACGCCACACAGGCATCTGAGTGCCTGAAAGTCGCGCCGCTGCAACGGATTGAAGGCTTCGGCAAGCAGCGTGGCGAGGACGATTCGTCCGACCCCTGGAATTGAGGACAGGATGGCCACGTCACGCTGCCAGTCTATTCCCGTTTCATCCGGTGGTGACCGGGTCAACTGTTCGATCAGCTCGTCTATGCGTCGGTTGATGTTCTGGGTCTGGTTCTGATTCAATTCAAGCTGATCAAAAGCAACCTTGAGACTCGTACACACCGCCTGCTCGGTGCCGGCTGCGACCTGGATGGCAGGGTCTTTGAGGATGTTCAACACCTGCTGAGTACTGATTCTGCGGATTCGGTGCTTTTTCAGCAGTTTTTCAACGGTCGTCTTTCTGAGGTGCCTGGCGCGTGCCGGCGTCGGTGCGAGCTGCCACAGCTGTCTGATCCACGGCCTGGACAGATCTTTTGCCAGATCAAGGAACTGCGGATAGTAGCGCCACAGCAGCTGGCCGATCCGGTTAACCAGGCGAACCCGGTCCTTGGTCAGCTCATCTGCGATGCGGCTCAGCTCTCGCAGCTCAACTATTTCGGCTGAGCTGGGCTGCAGATAACGGTAGCAATGTCCATCGGTACGAAGGCTGATGGCCAGCACCTGCGCATCGAGGCGGTCATCCTTGGCACCGGCCGGTGAGATGCGGTCGCGAAACCGATCCAACTGCTTCGGATTGATCGAATGCACAGCAAAACTGCGCTCCATCAGGGTTTCCACCACCGGGCCATGAGGGATCTCAATGCCAACCGCAACTGCCGCATCGCCCGTGTTGTTCGAAATCCACTCTGTGAGCTCGTTCAATCCTTTACCGCCGTGCGAAAATCCACGTTCTGCCACGATGGCACCCTCACCATTGATCAGGCAGGCCTGGTGCAGCTCTCGTCCCCAGTCAACGCCAACGAAATAATCGTACTCATTCATCATTCTCTCTCCTGAATAAAGCAAACTGAAACATCCACCAGGCTCGGCTGCCACAGCGCTTGATCCGATCCCTGTACTGGTGCTCCAGGCACAAACTTCCTACTGGGCTTCCACTGCGGCGAACAATCGAGGCACAGGTCCCCCCAAGGTGCTCAACAAAGGCACAGGGGGAGTAGGTTGCTCTCGATTGTTGGCCTGCATCAGTTGATATTTCAACATTGATAAGGTTGTCAATACTGAAGTCTGACACCAGGCCATTTCGCTTTCCACTTCGTGCTCCGCACTCCGTTCCAAGCGAAATGGCCTGAAACTTCAATAAAGGTATAACTGATAATGGTAAGTCGATTAGTACCGGGATAAAGGGTACAGGGGGGGGGGTTCAGTGATTGAGTCTTTTGACGCATTCATGTATACCCACAAAGATACCGCACACGTTACTATCGTACCAATAATTGATGCGATGACGCCACGCCGTGTCCACTTTTTGCTCAATTTTGGTAATACCGCAGTTCAACATTGATGAATTGCACGAATGTCCCCATTGATTCAGATTTTGGTACTTCATTTGTCTTAAGACAAATGAATGGTCGACTCTATATTCATTTATTTGATAGTTCGATCAAACTGGCTTCAAAAGTTAGAAACCCTAAGTGTAAAAATACGTATTTTACTGATAGTTTCCAATCGAGATTTTCTATCTATACTCCATGTAATTGAGCATTTTTAATCTCCTTTCGAGAAAGTCGAATAGACAACTGCTTTCCTCACACATAGAGTTATTGTTGTACTCACTATTTCAGCAACTCGTCAATTCGACTGGACCAATTCTTGGTGTGAATAATCCTCTCAAGATGCAGGTTGTCCTGGAGAATTTGGGCCTTTGTCATTTGCGAAACTTTTTGCCAGTTTTCATCAAACACGTAAGTAGCATTATCCAGCATGATGCTTTCCAGCACTGTAATCCCTTTCGCTTTAAACAGGTATGCTACATATGATCGAAAACCGCCCTTTCCGACATACACTTCTTCTGGGTTGAAAGAAGCTAACTTTTCGAGTCGACGATAAATCGGGTTCGCATATCGCGGGGTCTTTTTTACAAGCACCTGGGTGACGTGATTTTGTAACTGGCTCCATGGGTATTTACCCGGTGGTAACAGGGCCCAGTTCACCTTACGGATGTTCGGTGGTGTAATCGTTTGCAGGTCGGTATGTCGGATTTCGCACTCGCCAAACAACTCCAGAAATAAATTAATGATGTGGAGACTACGCTCTCCCTGCGTTTGAATATTCGTCAGTTCTTCGGAGACAACAAGAAGTTGTCCGTTGTGGTCTATGATCGTCAGCTCTGCGGCTGGAGGCTGATGAAAATCACGCTGATAACATTCTCTATATACATCTCTATCGTCCGTACGAGTCACAGTACTGTATGGTCCATCCCATTCTTCCCACGTCCACTCGATAGTCGTGACGTAACGGACCTCTTTAGGTAAATCCCTTCGAATGATATAGCGACCATTAGCGTTGTAATCAGAAACGGTTCCGGCGGCAGTTGGTAAAATTGAATCTCCCGATCGAAAACTTTCAGAGAAACCAATTTCGATTAACTTCCCCTCTGGCAAATTTTCAGTGACAACAACCACGCGAAAACGGGTGTTTGGGAGAAGCGGATTCAGCACTCGATTTATTGATTTGACTCGTTTTTGCTTAATTTTCATATCAAATTTCCAAATTGTTGATTTAGGTACTTTTCAGGCGAACTAAAGTTCTTTAGTTAGTTGACTTATCCCCCAGTCCCCTATCAATTGTGTTGTAACGCGTTCAGGGGCTTGTCTCTCTCTAATTGTTAAAAACACCACACTTATCCTTTTCTAAGCCAATACGTATGCATCCATTAATGACATTAATATTCTCCTAACTCATTGTTTGCATATTGATTAGCTAATCGTTTCGTAAATCTATAAAGTATCAACCTTATCACTTAGAATAGTCAGATATTCCTGGCGCAAGTGTTAAATCCGCAAGTTTACTGATCTCTTCAATATTCGACAAAGTGTATTGGTACTGTTTACCTCTCAAAGAAGCATCG
>JAJDXD010000094.1 GCA_022823405.1 Gammaproteobacteria bacterium | reverse complement strand
TATTTTCAATATCACCGCGGGTAACCGGTTGCCGAAATGCAATGATCGACAAGGTTTCCATGAGTGCCCGGGAGTATCGCCGCGGCCGGATTTCAGACAGTTTGCAAAGCCATTGAGCGAATTCCGGGCGGGACTGAAAGCGATAGCCATCGCCTAATTTCTTGAGCTCGATTCCCCGTTCATCGCAGTCTCTTTGCAACTCCAGAAGCACCCGCTCAACAGTCATATTATCCGGGCAATCGTCAACTGGGAATATGCTCTGAATCTGCTTAATTGAAATTGGAACTTCAGAGGTGAGAATCGCAGCTTCAACTACGTTTTTGAGTTCTTGAAAACTGATAGACATCATTAATTCAACTGGATGTGAATGGGAGATTTTGAACTAGCTTGTACTGCATAGACTGTGTTGGAGTTAATGAGTTCCAATAAAGCCAGAAACGTGACCACAATACCTGCCCTTCCCTCAGTTCGGTCAAACAATTGATCGAAGCGAAGCGGCCCGGTGTCTTCCAATTTCTTTCTAATGTCAACTACTCGATCTTTCACTGAATACGTAGCTTTATTGACTTGGACTGGCGCACTGAATTCAACAATACGAAGTACATTCTTGAAGGCCTCGATTAAATCGACTATTGCAATTGATTCAAATACGACCTGCTTCGGTTTGGGCGGACCAATCGCGTTTGCAACAAATACATCCCTGCCAACTCTAGGACGGGCTTCAAGCAGCATGGCAACTTGTCGGATTCGATCATATTCTTCCAATCGCCGCGCCAGTTCAGCACGCGGGTCTTCTTCCTCCTCGTCATCACCGTCCTCCTGTCTTGGTGGCAATAACAATCTGGATTTAATATGCGTGAGTGTTGCTGCCATCGCCAGATATTCACCCGCAAGTTCCAGGTGTATGATCTGCATGAGATCGATGTATCTTGCATACTGTTCAGCGACTTCTGCAACTGGAATATCCAGTACATTGAACTTGTTTTTTCGAATCAGATACAAAAGAAGATCAAGCGGACCTTCAAATGCCTGCGTAATCACTTCCAGCGCGTTAGCTGGAATGTAAACCTCGCCGGGAATTGGGATGGATTCGATGTTCCCTTCGTGAATCTGCCGTATTTTAGGGTTGTCGCTGTCCAAGTTTAACGATAACTCCCGGTTCCCACATAGTGGCGAACATCTTTCATGGTCTCCTCTGCTACTGCACCTGCCCGTTCACATCCATCTGCAATGACTTTTGTCAGGTAGTTCTTATCCTCAATGTACGGCCGAGCACGTTCAATATGCTGTGCCTGTTCATCCAGAATATGTCCAATCAGTGGTTCCTTGCAGTCCAAGCAGCCAATTTCTGCTGTTGTGCAGCCGTTGCAAACCCATTTTTTTTGTTCTTCATCAGAGTAGATTTTGTGTAAATCCCAAACAGGGCATTTTTCCGGATTCCCTGGATCGTTTCGACGAATACGCGCTGGATCAGTCGGCATTGATCTGATCATTTTAGTGATTCGGTCTGGATCATCACGCAGAAAGATCGCATTGCCATAAGACTTTGACATTTTCTGTCCGTCAGTACCCGGAACCTTCGATGCTTCCGTTACATAGTGATCAGGTTCGACCAATATCTGGCGTCCGCTTCCTTCAAGGTATCCCGTAAGCCGTTCTCTGTCACCTCGGGAAAGATTTGGCATTGAAGCAAGAAACTCTTTGGCGCTTTGCAGCGCTTCTGGGTCTCCGCGCTCGGTATAGGCAATTCTTAATCGACGGTACTTGGCCCCATTTCGTTTACCAAGCTTTGCAATAGCCTTTTCGGCCTTCTCTTCGAAACCTTCCTCTTTCCCGAATATCGAATTAAATCGTCGGGCTAGTTCGCGAGTCAGTTCAACGTGAGGAATCTGATCCTGGCCCACCGGAACGAGTGATGCGCGATACATCAATATATCGGCACTTTGCAGTACCGGATAACCCAGAAAGCCATGTGTCGACAAGTCCTTGTTTTTTAGTTTTTCCTGTTGATCCTTAAAACTAGGTACCCGTTCAAGCCAGCCGAGTGGGCTGATCATTGAAAGCAACAGATAAAGTTCAGCGTGTTCCGGTACTTTCGACTGTATAAAAATTGTCGCCAGTTCTGGATCAACTCCACTGGCCAGCCAGTCAACAACCATATCCAAGACATTGTCTCTCATGGCATGCTCCGATACCACATCAAAGTTTGTAGTGAGGGCGTGCCAATCTGCAACAAAGTAATAGCAATCATACACATGCTGCAATTCCACCCACGGCTTTATCACACCGTGATAGTGTCCCAAATGTAAAGGTCCAGTCGGCCGCATTCCTGACAGTACGCGGCTAGGCTGTCCAGGTGTGTTCATGAGATAAGTTCTCCTTCTGTTGATATGTCGCTATAAATTTTCGTTTACTTTATTCCGTTTCGCAACTTGCTGATGAGCACAGGAGGCGAGAAGGTCAACTCCCCTGCCTCGACCTGGAATGAAAATATCTGAATCAATTTCGAGTAGCGGCTCCAGAACAAACCGGCGCTCGTGCATTCGTGGATGTGGCAATTCGAGTCTCTCGGTGTTGCAGGTCTGTCCTTCATAAAGCAGCAAGTCAAGATCGATCGAACGCGGGCCATTGATTTGTCCAATTCTAACTCTACCAAGTTCAGCTTCGATTTTCAGCAAAAGTTCTAAAAGTTCGAAATGACCCATTTCAGTTCTAAGCTTACAGACTGCATTGACAAAGTCTGGCTGATCTTCAAATCCAATTGGAGCGGTGGAGTAAAGAGAGGAACGATCACAGACT
This sequence comes from Gammaproteobacteria bacterium, assembly GCA_022823405.1. GTDB lineage: Bacteria > Pseudomonadota > Gammaproteobacteria > Arenicellales > JAJDZL01 > JAJDZL01. The sequence continues at coordinate 7,064 of JAJDXD010000094.1, read as the reverse complement.
CGACACTTATCCTGTTGATTTAAAACTTGAATTGCATTGAGGACCTGCTGCTCAGAATCACCAAGATTGCTGCCTATGCCAACATATGCATATTTCCAGTTCGCTGTCATCAGCGCCACCTTGGCCGATTTCTGTACCTTTTCATTCGAGGTTGTGATTCATCTACCAGTTGGTCTCGAAGTTTAACCCACGCTCGACACTTTCGACCTTCCACCTCCCCTACTTTGCTTCGTAACTCGAATAATCTCAATGCTGGTCGAAAATTCTCACTATGAACAAGCCTGGTACTCTTTGTGGTATCTTCAGTTTCGAGGATCTTTTGAAAAAACCAGATTGCTTCAATACGTTGCGCAACGTTTCCAGCAATGTAGGTGCGTATGTTCTGCTGATGGAGTATATCCCTTGCGACATGAAAGGGATAATTGCGCTTTCGTCGTGATCGCTTTTTCAGTGAATTGTTGAACTTCGGCCAGAGTATCGCTGCTATTGTAAATGCTAGGCTGGTGTGCTCACCACTTTGTATTCGCTCATCCGTTGCGTCCAATACCAGGCGCATCCAGTCAATCACACCATGATTGTCGTTCATTCCCGCTTTCAGCCACTTGTAGGGCGGAATCAGAATTCGCAGAATTTCGTGCTGATGCAACAATTCAAGTGTCGTACGGGCACGGCCGTTGAACAGCAGTTTGTTCAGTTCATCGCTCAATCGATAGTTTGATATACCAGACAGCAAATGCGCATAAACTGAGAGCTCTTTCTCAGTCGCTCCATCAAAAGAGAATGCCGGAAGTGATGCAAAACGAATTGCACGCAGTATTCGGACAGGATCTTCCCGAAAGCGCTCTGCAGGACTGCCAATGATTCGCACGATACCGTTCCTGGCATCCTCATACCCTCCTGTGTAATCGACAATCTGCATATCAGAGGGGTGTAAGTAGAGTGAGTTAATGGTCAGATCTCTGCGAAACGCGTCTTGCTGGATATTACCGAACAGATTGTCCTTGATGATCTTTCCATTGAGTGAAACAAATTTGGAACCCCGACGACGCGACTTTTTTGTTGGAAATCTTCGATACGTCGCAACCTGAATAACTTCATTCTTGATACGTACCTGCGCAATCTGAAATCTTCTTCCAAAAACTTCACAACGACGAAACAAGGTGCGAACCTCTTCTGGTCGCGCATTGGTAGTGACATCGAAATCTTTCGGCTTTCTACCTAGTAGCAAGTCCCTGACACAACCACCAACGAGCTCGCTAGAATACCCAGCGGACTTAAGGCTATCGACCACCTCGATGGCTTTCGGACTGATCAGGCTGCGATCAATTCCATGTTCTGAACTGAAGATGATTCTTGGGGTTGAGTCCGCGCGCTTCATTGACCAGGCTATTGAATAGGTGAATGTGTGATACTATTTAATTGGTGTAAAGAAGTAGATTACCCGCTCCCTTCGTCTAGCGGTCAGGACATCGGCCTCTCAAGCCGGCAACAGGGGTTCGATTCCCCTAGGGAGCGCCAATATTTTTGTTTTTTTGATGAGGTTGCTTTGTGGTTCATTTGATTAATCCTACACCCGACGCCAATGAAGAAGACACGGAAATAAAAGATGCCGATGTCGAAAACTTTCTTGAAGAAGTTATAGAAAGATCCAAAGCTGTCCCCGTTCTGGTGGATTTTTGGGCTCCATGGTGTGGGCCTTGCAAGAACCTGACTCCAATTCTTGAAAATCTTGCCAACCAATACTCCGATGCGTTTCGACTCGTCAAGGTGAACATCGACGAGCAGCAAGAGCTTGCGATGCAGTTTCAGGTGCGTAGCGTACCGACCGTGTATCTCGTCAAAGACGCTGCAGTCGTTGATGGTTTTATGGGTGCGCAACCAGAAAGTGTCGTTAAGGAATTCCTTTCCAAACATATCACTCTAACTGAAAAGCAGCCGGTAAAACCCAACATATCGGACCCGATTCAGGACTTGATTAACCTCGGCCGAGAATCTGAGGCAATTGAAGCACTGAAAGAAGACGGATCCGAAGAAAGTATGTTTCGTCTTGCTCGCTTGTATCTGAACCTCAACAAATTTGATGAAGTTCGAGACACATTGGGCAAACTGAAAGACAAATCTACAAGCCCGAAATATCGATTTGTTGAAGCTGCGATGCACTTTGCAGAAATCTCCTACTCAGGCAAATCAGAAGACGAACTGCGAGAAATCATCGCGCAAGACAAGGCAAACTGGGAAGCACACTACCAACTCGCTGCAGTCTGCATGGTTAAAGGTGATATTGCTGAGGCGATGGAACTCCTGCTGCTGATAGTCAGAAACGACCGAAGCTTTAACGAAGATGCCGGACGAAAAGGTTTGATTAAGGCGTTCGACATGGTTGGTGATGACCACCCGCTGGTGTCACAATATCGCAGTTCGCTGGCTCGCACCCTGCATTAACCCCGCGGGTGATGATCTTTCAGTAATTTCGACAGTCGCTGCCTGGAGACATGTGTGTATATCTGGGTTGTTGACAAATCGCTGTGTCCCAATAGCTGCTGAATTGTTCGCAAATCTGAACCATGATCTAAAAGATGTGTTGCAAATGAATGTCGCAATGCATGCGGGGTAATCTTCTCGCTCGAAATTCCGGCCGCAGTTGCGTATTTTCGAATATTAATCCAAAATGTCTGCCGCGTCATTTGTCTGCCGCGGGCCGTTATATAAAGGTCGTTGCTAAGTCCTTTTTTTGACAGATTTGGGCGCGCTCGTTCCATGTATTCATTCAACCAATGAACTGCGTGCTCACCCAATGGAACCAATCTTTCGCGGGCTCCTTTACCTGTCAGTCTCACCCAGCCTTCAGCGCGGTTAACCGCACCGAGAGGCAGACTGACCAGTTCCGATACTCTTAAACCTGCACCATAAAGCGTTTCCAGCATCGACCGGTCGCGTAAACCAATGTCTTTGTTTACATTGGGCGCGTGTAACAGCGCTTCAATTTCGGACTCAGACAGTGACTTTGGAAGACTTCTGCCGATAAAGGGAGAAATAATTTCATCGGTCGGACAGGATATCAACAACGATTCAGCGACACAATAACGATAGAAGCGGCGAAATGTACTCAATTGACGAGCAATCGTTCGAGCACCATATGTGGACTTGCCGGCTAGGTAGCGCATGATGTCTGCGCGATCAGCTTCATGCAGATTCTTTTTCTGTTGTTTAAGCCATAACGACAGGGAGATGAGATCCAGTCGATAAGATTCCAACGTATTATCTGCCAATCCCGATTCGGACCAAATTGAATCCGTAAACTGGTTTATCAGTTGGTGATCTTCTTTAGAAATTTCAGGTGATGGCTGTTTCTTCATGGTGAGCCGACCGATTCAGATACTGGCAGGCCATGCAATCGGTTGGAAATCAACGCACGAGTCCGGGGATCAAGGGCGTCATCGTGCAACTGAGTGTAGATGACTCTGGCATCATTAATGAGCCCCGCATTGACCATCTCATCGCCAGCTTTGAGCCGTGCCGCTAATCCCCATTCATCATTCCAGTCATTCCCTAACTGCGCTGACCTTAACAAATGTTCGGAAGCGCTGACGTAATCTTCCATCGCTGAATACGATTCGCTAATCCAGCGCAGCAATTCTCTTCGGTCTTGGGTTTCTGTCGCTTTGTCGTAAAGCTTTACAAAAAACTGTATTGCGAGATCGTGCTGGTTGCGATCCTGTAAATCATATACAACCTGCTTTATTCGGTCGATCGCTGACTGTTCTGCCTGTAACGGTAAATTACCAACCGCTTCGTCAAGCAGAAGTCCACTTCTATCATACTCCCCAATTGATATGGCAATGCGCGCTTGCGTCAGATACCACGATTCCAACTGAGCCGGCTCCTCTGGCTTTGCCATCACATTAATGATGCTCAGCGCTTTCTCATAATCCTTTTGCTTCAAGTGCGTATTGGCAAGTCGAGTCTGCAGTTCATGTGACACCTTTGAAACATCCAACAGATTGTTTTGAACAAACAGCCTGTCAAGCAGATTGTGTAAACCTGCTTCATACAACAAATTGGCCAACGCCCTTGTGCTTCGTTCCTTGTATTCGCTGTCATAGGCATTTCTGGCCAGATAGGCATGAACCGCTCGTGCAGTGATTGGCGAGGTAATTTCAAATTCCTGTGCCAACTGAAACCAGCTTTCATCATCTCCAATGACCAAGCCGATGTCGTTTCCAACAAAAAAAGCGAATTTGTCGTAAGTCTCAAGTAACTGATTCTCAGTGTTCAGCGGTACGACTGGTAAGTGTTCCCACTTCGAAAGTTGTGGGTAATCAATGGAAAGTCCCGATTCAATTGCCTCGGTCTGCATTTCAAAATCGTTGTACGCACGCGCTGCAACTTCAATGAGTGCCCAAAGTTCTGCATGTAACTCAGGGTCACTCTCATACTGCGGTTCGATCTCAAGTCCTTTGAGTACAGTCTCGGGCGGGTTCGATGTTCGCGTCTGAAATCTGGCATATAAATTAAGCAGTTCCGCCTCGAGTGTCTGAAGCGGTGATAATCGAATTTGGGCTTCGTCCAACTTGTTGTTTCGGAACAAAACCCGGGTGTAGCGATGCTCCCATTCCGGAGCACTGGGGCGGTAATCGCGATCATAAAGTGCAAGCGCTATTTCTGCATCTTCGAGATTCTCCTCTTCAACATAGAGCTGCGCGATCAGTCTGCGAAGTTGTATGAGCGTATTCTGATCTCCTGACTGATCCAATATCAGTGCTCGAATGTTCCTTAAAGCATTGGAATACTGCTTCAGATGAATCTCAGCCCGAATGGCATACGTTTGCGCTAGGTGTGATAATTCAGTTTCCCTAAGTTGTGTTGCCCGGTCAATCAAATCATTCCAGGCTTCGAGCTGCCAGGCGAGTTCCAGATACAGTGTTTCCCACTCCATCCAGTCGGATGTCTGATCATATTCGGGACGTGCTTCAACAATCAGACGGTAAGCGAGTTGCACAGTGCCTAAAGCAACTAATTCGCGAACACGATCAAGTGAAACTCCGATTTCGTACGCTGGCGCCGCGAAAGACTCAGCCTGACTGTCTATATCCGTGGACTCAGCCGTTTCAAGATGCTCTTCATTGACAGCTTCAGTGGAATCGTCGGTGGTTTGGGCATGAAGCAAATGTGGCGCGACCGAGCTTCCTATAGAGAACAGGAAGAGAAAAACCGCTGCAACCCACCACCGTCGTTGGGTGTATTTGAGGCGGGAAATTTGACTTAAGCTACGCATAATTGGTAGCATTGAATGTCGATAGATTCCGTTTTGACACCTGCATCACAGCAGGCGTATGGGCGTCCACACAGCACCCTGTCAACAGGTGCTGCAGAATAAAAACGTTATTGAATGAATCTATTTGATTTTTTCTTTAATTCTTGCAGACTTACCGGTTCGGTCGCGCAGGTAGTACAGTTTTGCACGCCGAACATCACCCCGCCGTTTGACTTCTATGCTTCGAATGAGCGGACTATGAGTTTGAAAGACTCGTTCCACTCCTTCACCGTACGATATTTTGCGCACTGTGAACGATGAGTTCAGACCGCGATTACGCTTTGCAATCACCACACCTTCAAAAGCCTGCTGCCGCACTCGCTCCCCTTCGCGAACCAGTATTACAACACGAACGGTATCACCCGGCGAAAAATCCGGGAGATCATCTCTCATCTGTTCGGATTCAATTTCCTGTATTAACTTCCCGCTCATGTTTTCCTCTGATGTTGATGCTCGGTTTGAAATTCTGATAAAGCCCGGCGTTGCTCGTCGCTAAGATCCAGCCTATTCAGCAAATCTGGCCGTCTCAGCCAGGTTCGGCCGATAGATTGCTTCATGCGCCAAAAGTTGATTGCTTCGTGATCACCTGAAATCAAAACTGAAGGAACTGACAGTCCCTGAACAGTACGCGGTCGGGTGTAGTGAACACAGTCAAGCAATCCGTTCGAAAAGGAATCGCATTCAATGGACTGATCGTTTCCCAATGCACCTGGAAACTGGCGCACAATTGTATCAATCAGCACCATTGCAGCCAACTCTCCACCTGTCAGCACATAGTCGCCTATTGACCATTCCTCGGCGCGAATTATATCCAATGCGCGTTGGTCAATGCCTTCGTAACGTCCACATAAAATAATCATGTCTGGCAGTTCAGCGAATCGACAGACATCATCTTGAGTCATTCGTCGCCCTTGAGGGCTCATGTAAATTACCGGTGTGTCCTGCCGCATTTTCTGACGCAATTGGGCAACACAGTCGATGACCGGTTCTGCAAGCATGACCATTCCAGGTCCCCCTCCAAAAGGACGGTCATCCAACTGTCGATTCGTCCCCTGCCCATACTTCCTAAGATCAACTGCGCCAAACTCCAACAGGTCATTTTCAATCGCACGCCGCGTGATGCCGAATCCGGTTAAGGCATCGAACATGGATGGAAATATCGTGATTGTGCGAACTTGCATGTGTATTACTCAGCTAAATTTCGATCTGCCATTCAACCTGAATGACACCTGTCTCCAAGTCGACTGTTTTGATCACATCTGGAATGTAAGGGATAAGGCAACTGTTTTCTCCTTCGACAACCAAGACATCATTTGCTCCCGTCTGCATTACCCTATCGACCTCACCATAGACAGTTCCATTAACATCAATCGCCTGCAAACCTAACAGTTGAAAGTGATAGTAATCACCTTCTGGTAACTTTGGAAAGTCGCAAATCGGAATCTGTATGTCTGAACCCTTGAGTTCAAGTGCGTGATCGCGTGTGTCAACCCCGTCGAGTTTGGCAGTAACGAACTTCCCGTGAATCTGGCTTGAGAATACCGAATATACCTGGCAGTCTCCGGACTTTTTGCTCAACTCCCAACGTTGAAATTCAAGAAGATTCTCAGGTTGGTCGGTAAAGGATCGAACTTTAACATGACCCCTGACACCAAACGCATCTGCAACACGGCCAACAATTACACTGTTGTTGAGATTTTTGTGTGCCAATCTATTGGAATGCCGACTCCAGCAAACTACGGAAGATTAA